>JAGNZK010000066.1 GCA_017984435.1 Nitrosomonas sp.
GGTTGGGCAGGTTTATTCTCAGGTGGTATTGCAGCACAGATCATCACCCGTTACTCCAACCTGACCGACGTCATCTGGAATAACGCAAGCAAAGACATTCTCAATAACCGGATTGTTCCTTAATCCAGTTTCTCTCCATCTGCAACTATCTTTCCCATGGTCTGCTCTAACCAGACTATGGGAGTAAAAGGACTTAAAAGTATTCCCTAGATTATTGATCAATAAGTGTAGGAGGTTTATATGATTAAACAAATAATAAAAATATGGGCTTCAGCAGTGATGCTTTCCGCAATACTTTATTCTGGTTTAGCTGCCGCACATGGAAAAGTATCTTTAGAGGCAGATATTTGCGCACGTAATATATCCGGTAGCATGGTACATTTAAGCACTTACCAGCCACAACACGACCCTGAGGCTGAGTACTGCACAGAAATTCCTAAAGAAGGTGAAACTCTGTGGGTTTTGGATCTGGTAGATCAGGCACTACGCGATATGCCGGTTGGAATAAAGATCGTCAGAGGCAGCGGCAAAGCTTTAAGTGATACGGTGGCATCCTTATATTCAACCAATCATTCCGATGGCATCATTAAAGGGGAATTTAATCTGGATGAAGGGCAATATACGCTGTTTGTTACAGGAGAAGGCGTACCTCCCCTGCACTATGAGTATCCACTGCGAATACAGATGACCAACTATACCGAAACTTTCTTTGCGGCTATACCCTACATCATTACGTTCTTGTTACTCGCTTTATTGACAGACAAGCTATTGAAACGGCGGCAAATGCAGCAGTAATACTCGTTATGATTTCATGTAGGGCAATCACGAAGAAACAAAATATTTAGAGGTATACCGACATATTGAACGACGTTACTACCCTAAAGCGAACACAGTACTTGCTATCTTTTGATAGCAAGTACTGAAAAATTATCGTGGCGGCGGTGGTGGCGGATTACCGGGTGGCGGGGGGGGAGGAATAAAATCTGCAGGTGGTGTCGATAGCCTCCGGACCCCACTACTACCCGATGGATCATTCGTAATCCTGCCATCAACAGGAACACGATGACCCTTGGCATACATACACTGAATATAGCTGATATCATAGCGCCGCTGGCTAGCGTATCCTGAAGTTGTCGCGGTACTCGATCCAACCAATCCACCCATTAACAAGCCCGTACCAGCACCAATAGCAGCACCCTGACCGCCTCCCAAAGCAGCACCTGCAGCAGCACCAAGCCCGGCTCCAATAGCCGCACTTTCTACGCCACTGGTCCGCGCTGCTTGTCGAGGCGTGCTGCCGCCCACTTGCTCATAAGCATACTGCCTGCATTCATATTCGTCAGCACGAAACTGATCAAAGCTTTTACCGGAACCGGGTAAAGTCATGACGCTTGGGCCTGATGGTATATGCACACATGCGGTCAGTAGGCTAGCAATCAGTAAAATGAATAGATTTCTTAGGGTTAACATGTTTTACCTCCTTACGTTATTGTGCGGGCGGTTGAGGGGCAACTTGCAGCCAACCGTCCGGACAATTTTTGACATAGGGATAATAGCCTTCCGGATTCCGGCAATAGTGCCAGTAATTGGTTTGCTGCTGGGTAGACCGAGGTTGCTCTTGCTGAATATAGACAGGGGGTGTCACCGGCACTATCACTGTTTGCGGGTAGTTATAAAACGGTCTATTAAAGAATGGATCAGGATAGCCATAAGAACGATATCCGTAGAAGCCAGGGCCATAAAAACCTGAACCATAACCGGGATAATACCCACCCACATTGATACCAAAATTTAAATGATGGTGTCTGTGACCATGTCCTCCCCGCGCCCAAACACTATCGTTTAATGCTAATGCAAATAGAATAATCACCCAATATATCCATCTACGATTTGTCATATAAACTCCGTTCAGCATCGGTAACCTAGCACAAGATCAATTTTAATTTATTCACTCATTAAATTGACACCCTTTAAACTTTATTACTTTGGAAAAGTGTATTGTTTTAAAGCTGAATGAAAGCTGAATGCACAACACCTCATTGCTATTTTGCAATGCGGCCATGCCATAAATAGTGAGAAGAAGTTGGAAAAATATAGGGTAAACCCTCAGGCTATACCGATGGCTACCCTATTTAGGATACTAATAATTTATTCAGTTGATTAGCGAAAACTTTACGATCATTTTGATTCAAAGCAGATAAACCGCCAGTATCCACTCCACTGGCACGCAGACTCTCCATAAAATCCCTCAGACTTAGTCTCGCACCTATATTTTCTTTGGTATATAACTCGCCACGAGGGCTCAGTACCAGCCCATCTTTCCTGATAACCTCAGCCGCCAGGGGAATATCGCTGGTAATCACCAGATCACCTTTTTCCAGTCTTTTTACAATTTCGTTATCTGCCACATCAAATCCGGATTCCACTTGATGCATCCGGATAAATGGTGATGGCGGTATATATACCGGATGGTTAGCGATCAGCATCAAATGCCGTTTGGTTCTTTCAGCAGCTCTGAATAAGATTTCTTTAATAGCTACAGGACATGCATCCGCATCAATCCAGATTTTCATTATTTATCGCCCGGTTAAATGTGGCCATCAAGAATCCTTTTGATCAACCTTAAGTACCTGTGGCATCGCAGCTTTCAAGTAGTAGAACATCGACCACAGCGTTAAAACGGCCGCAATATAGATAAGCCAGGTACCAATTTCTTGTGAATTAAAGTGCTCGCCAATATTTTCATGATAAAGCAACAAAGGAATCGCAACCATTTGTGCGGTGGTTTTAATTTTTCCCAGGAAAGATACGGCAACACTCTTCGATTGACCGATTTGCGCCATCCACTCACGCAGTGCTGAGACAGTAATCTCGCGCCCGATAATAATTAAAGCGATCGGCGCATCCAATCGCCCCAGATATACCAGAACGATCAATGCAGCAGAAACCATCAGTTTGTCCGCAACCGGATCAAGAAATGCGCCAAATGCAGAGGTTTGATTTAAAACGCGCGCCAGATAACCGTCAAGCCAGTCAGTAATCGCTGCACCGGCAAAAATCAAGGTAGCCACCAAATTCTGATTAGTCGGCGATAACCAGGAATGCGGAAAATAGAAGATACCGACAAATAACGGTATGGCGAGTATTCGTAGCCATGTGAGTAAATTGGGCAGATTGTAAGGCATATGATCTCAGCTGAGCTGACTGATTAAAAAGATATCCATTTATATTCATACCATTAGGAATGGAAAGTATCGAATTGCGTAAGCAACAAAACAACGATCACTATTTAATGCAATTCTTTATATATTTGTTCGGCCAGCTTCCGGCTGATTCCTTCCGTTTGTTGCAATTCTTCTATGCTCGCGGTGAGAACCCCTTTCAATCCGCCGAACCGACCTAACAAGCGTTGCCTGCGTTTAGCACCGATGCCGCTGATATCCTCTAGGCTGGAGCTGGTTCTAGCCTTACCGCGCCGACTGCGATGCCCTTGTATCGCAAAACGATGCGCTTCATCGCGGATTTGCTGTATCAGATGTAGCGCCGCATGTTCACTGGGTAATTGTAACGGCTTTTCAAGTAGCGGAGAAATCAATTGCTCCAGACCGGGCTTACGTTCTTCACCTTTGGCCACACCCAACAAATTGGCATCGGAAATACCAAGTTCTTGCAAGGCTTCCCGTGCCGCCGTCACTTGCCCTTTGCCACCATCGATCAGAATCAGATCCGGCAATTGTCCCTCGCCGCTAGCAATCTTCTGATAACGCCGGGACAGCGCTTCCCGCATGGCGGCATAATCATCGCCGGGAGTGATGCCTTCGATGTTATAACGACGATACTCATTATTGCGCATGGCATAATTATCGTACACGACGCACGATGCAACCGTAGCCTCACCCAGGGTATGGCTGATATCGAAACACTCAATACGATTCAAGCCGGGCATCTGTAATGTCTGTTGCAATGCCAGCAAACGTTTTTCCTGACTGGCCTGCCGGCTCATCATTTGTTGCAACGCTAAATGTGCATTCTCGGTTGCCATATTCAGCCAGACACGTTTTTCACCGACAGGATTTAATTGAATGGTAATTTTATGCCCGCACTGCTCGGTTAACAATTGCTGCAACGTTTCACGTTCGATCTTCTCACCCAAAATAATCAGCGGCGGCGCGCTTCTATTTAGGTAATGTTGCGCCAGGAATGCTTCGACAACACTAGTCGGTGTGTAATCATCCGCATTCTGCGGAAAAAAACTCTTGTCCCCCAAATGCCGCCCTCCCCTGATCATTGCCAGGTTGACACACACTTTTCCGGAACCATCCTGCATCAGCACACAGGCAACGACATCGGCATCCAGCGCTTTCCCGCTATCGACAAACTGCTTCTCACGGATTTTGCGCAAAGCCTGAATCTGATCCCGCAATAAAGCTGCTTGCTCATATTCCATACGATCTGCAGCTTGTTGCATCTTGACCGAGATGACTTCCATCACTTCGGTTTGTTTGCCTTGTAAAAACAATTCAGCATTCCTGACATCATTTTCATAGCCTTGCTGGGAAATTTGGTCAACGCAGGGCCCACTGCATCGTTTAATCTGAAACAATAAACAAGGACGGGTGCGATTACTGAAAACGCTATCTTCGCAAGTACGCAGCCGGAATATTTTTTGTAACAATTGTATGCTCTCACGAACAATGCCCGCATTGGGATAAGGCCCAAAATACTGATGCGTCTTATCCAATACCCCGCGATAAAAACCTAAGCGGGGAAAATTGTGACCGCTCAGAATAACATAGGGATAGGATTTATCATCTCTGAATATGATGTTATAACGCGGCTTGAGGCTCTTGATCAAATTGTTCTCGAGCAACAACGCTTCAGCCTCAGAGCGGGTGACCGTCGTTTCAATACCGGTCACTTGTGAGATCATGAGTTGTATTCTGGGCCCCAGATTGCTTTTCTGGAAATAAGAAGAAACACGCTTTCTGAGACTAACCGCCTTCCCAACATAAATCACTTCGCCTTTGGCGTTGATCATGCGATAAACGCCCGGCTGAAACGGTAGATTGACACAAAAACCCTTGGCGTCAAAACCGGTGTCCGACAAACTGTTTAGTCCTCTTTGCCGAGCAATTTTCCTGCAATCGCCCAGTTTTCATCGGGAATTTCATCAAAGCTGATGTACGTATAGGATTTCGGCTTTTTGGCGACGCGTTCCAGCGTGTCGCACAATTCTGTCGCAATCTGCTGTTTTTGTTCGCGTGTTAGTGTCCCGGCCACACGGATATTAACGTAAGGCATATAAATTTCCTCCTTTAGTTTATTAATGTTCTTGTAATTTGATATCAGCGACAATTTTATCAAACACCTGCTTAAACATTTCTGCTGTGAGGCGTTTGGTTTGCGTATTGTAGCGACTGCAATGATAGCTGTCATAGAGTTTCAGACCATTTCGCAGCGGTAAATGATGGATCGCACCGTGACCGAACGGATAATCTTTCGATCTAAGTTGTAAACTCATCAACGTCGCCTGATGCGCGACCGTTCCGAGTGCAAGTACCGCCATGCCGTCATTCTGCACAAATTCGTTTATCTCTGTTGTAAGATATTGATTACATTGCTTGATTTCTTGTAGAATGGGTTTATTTTCGGGCGGCAAACACTTCACCGCATTGGTGATGCGACATCCCAACAATTGCAAGCCGTCATCCGTTGCAACAGATTCCGGTCGGGTAGAAAAACCAAATTGATGCAATGTTTGGTACAGTAGAATCCCCGCATAATCACCGGTAAATGGCCGTCCTGTTCGGTTAGCGCCATGCATGCCGGGTGCCAGGCCAACAATCAACAACTTGGGATGTATGTCGCCAAAAGCACTGACGGGACACGCATAATAATCAGGATATTTGGTTTTGACGGCTTGTAAAAAACCGGATAAACGTGGGCATTGTTTACAATCAAATGTATGCAAATTGTTGCCGTGCTGCGTTAGAGAATCATTCGTCATTCGTGAAGATCAGCGTAATGGGTTATATTGCATAGGTTCATTCAGTTCAAAACACACTGCCTGTTTAATTTCTTTGGGTACTAAAATTTGTATTCTGTTAACCATAAAATAATAAAAATGACAATTAGGTTAAAGCCATAGCCGGTTTTAAATCAACGACTATGCCAAGTATTCCATCAGAAGCTGACTATTGCTATACCCGACTCTGTGCGGTCATCCTGCTATTCATCGCCATCATACCGGGTATCGCTGTGGCGCAAGAATCATCCGATGCGACAAAAAATTCAACCGTCGTTATCATATCGGCACCGGATGACATTAAAGAATTTCTTGCCAAGTACTTTAAACTCCCGACAGAGCCATTTACGGATAATACCGCCGAAAAGACCTTTTTGTATCGTGCACAAAAAGAAATTCGCAGCTTATTGGCCACAAAGGGATATTTCTCGCCATCCATTTCATGGTCACAGCAAATTCAAGATGAGACTACGAAACCTGAAATCAAAGTGGATCCCGGCACATTAACACGCATCGGTACAGTTTCCATCGAGTTTCGTGGTGAAATCACGCAAGCAAGTGAAAAATACCAAAAACGTATCGAGCAAATTCGTGCCGCGTGGCCTCTGAAAGCAGATTCACCGTTTCGTTCCTCTGAATGGGAACAAGCGAAGTCAACGCTATTATCTACCGTGACGCAAGAAGAATTTGCCGCCGCGGCTATTGTCACGAGCCAAGCCACTGTTGATCCTGATCATGCCCGTGCCGATCTCTCCATAACCATTGATTCCGGGCCTATTTTTTATTTTGGCGATATACAAATCACCGGACTGACGCGTTATGATCAAACACTGATCACTAACCTCGCGCCATTTAAAGCCGGTGATGCCTATCGACGCGACTTACTGCATTCCTATCAGATCGCGTTGCAAAAGGCACCGCAATTCAGCACGGTGTCGGTTAGCATTTCTCCGGATATTGCACAACACCAATCCATACCCGTCCAAGTCGTTCTGACCGAAGCTCAGTCGCAACGCTTTGCTTTTGGCGGTGGTTACAGTTCTAACAATGGCGCACGCGGTGAGATCAATTATCGCAATCATAACTTCCTGGATCGTGCCTGGAACGTAACCAGCATGCTGCGTCTGGAGCAAAAGCGGCAAACCTTCTTTACCGGCATTGACACGCTTCCCGATCAAAATAATGTCAATTATTCATTGGGAGCCAGTCTGCAGACGACGGATATTGAAAATCTGAAGACAATTGAACAAAAAGTTGGTGTTACGCGCAATTATCAAACACCGGAAACCCAAATGCAGTTTGGCTTGAATTGGCAAAGAGAACATAAAAAACCCGCTGGTGCAATCAACCAAATTAATGAAGCATTGGTCCTTGATTGGCGCTGGCGACGCCAGATTGTCGATGATCCGATTAATATCCGGCGTGGTGATGTGACAGAAATCCGTGTCGGTGGCGGTAGTCAGTTATTTTTGTCAGATCAGGATTTCATTCGTAGCTATGCACGGCATCAAACCTGGTGGCCGATCGGTTCACAAGATGTCATCTTTTTTCGCGCAGAAGTAGGCTACACACTGGCTTCATCACGGTTTGGCATTCCCCAGGAATATCTTTTCCGTGCCGGTGGTATTCAATCGATCAGGGGTTATGACTTTAAAAGTATTGGCGTGCAAGAAGGCAATGCGATTGTGGGTGGCCGCACCATGGCAACCGGCACTATTGAATACACGCGTTGGCTCACGCAACAATGGGGTGCTGCTGCTTTTGCAGATATCGGCAGCGCTGCGGACAATTGGCAAAAAATGCATCCTTTTCTAGGGTATGGCGGCGGCGTTCGCTGGCGCAGCCCCGCAGGACCGATCGCGCTCGATTTAGCTCGATCCCATGAAACCGGTACACTGCGCGTACACTTCTCCATGTCAGTTGCATTCTGAATTTCTTCATGATGAATCAGACACATAACAATCAAAATCCCCAAACCAGCCATAAGCAATACAATCGACTTATCAAGCTACTCTTGGTATTGTTGGTGTCGGTCTCAATGGCTGGGTATTGGCTATTCAACAGCCCATCAGGATTGCAATGGACTTTCTCTACCATCAATCGCTTGAGTTCTGATGCGATTCAATTGACAGGAATCCATGGCACGCTACGAAATATGCAAATTGATCACATCCATTTTGCCAACGATGATTTGCAACTATCTATGCAAAATGTCCGAGTTTCCTGGAATCCTAATGCATTGTTTCAGAAACAAATACAAGTCAATCAAGTATCAATTGAAACAATGCATATCCAAGTATTGCCTGCTACCACTGAACCCTCACCAGCTGTTTTACCCGAAAATTTAACCATCCCATTCGCGCTATCGATTCAGGCGCTTACAGTAGGCGCAATACATCGAATCTCAGCAACCAATGAAAATTCTGATCTTATCATTTCTGACCTCGCACTCTCATTGGATAGCAATGGCCATTATCATCGACTTCACAATTTGAATTTCCATACACCATGGGGTATTTTTAGCGCCCTGGCAAAACTCAATGGAAAATCTCCATTTGATTTATCTGCGCAGATCGATCTGTCAAATGCTGATCCATGGGGTGATACTCAGACTACGATCACCGGCAATCTGGCGCAAATGGATATTCAGATCCATGCCACACAACCTGCTGTCAAAAGAGATTTGAAGCTGCAACTGCAACCTTTTTCAACCGACCCAGTAACACAATTTCATGCGGTTTTAGAGAAACTTAATCCGGCTACTTTGCTTTCTGATGCGCCTCATGCCAGTCTTTCAGTATTTGCAAACCTGACTCAGAATGAATCAGGGCAACTGACAGGTAGAATTCTGGTTGAAAATCATGCAGCAACCACGATGAATGACGGTGGCCTTCCCTTTTCTGCAATCAGCACGCAGGCACTAATCACCTCGGAAGTTTTTAAATTACAGGATATTCGTGCTCGAATTGCCACTGACGAAATCATTAGTGGGAATCTAATCTGGCATTGGAAAGAAAAATCCGCATCAGCCGATTTATTGGTGAGCAAACTAAACCCACGACATATTGATAGTCGCATACGGGCAGCGCGAGTTTCTGGTCAAATCCAGCTGGAAGGAAATACTCAGACACAGTCTGCGCGCGTCCATCTCAAGGACAATTCAGTCAGCTTAAGTGCCGCAGTGATGCGATCAGGTGAGCGTATTACGCTGGAGAAATTTAATCTTCAGCACAGCAAATCGCAATTAACCGGGCAAGGAAAGCTTGATCTCGGCAATGAACAATCGTTTGAATTATCAGGCAATCTGGCAAGTTTTAATATTGCGGATTTTATCCAGGCACCTGATTCCAACCTGAATGCAATGATCGACCTATCTGGAAAATTATCCCCGCAAATTTCCGGAATATTAAGCTACACAATCCAGAAGAGCCGCTTAGCAAAATTTCCGGTAACGGGAACCGGTCAAATTGCATTCAACGGGCTTGATCAATTCAAGGGTAAAGCGGAATTAACTGCCGGATCGAATCATTTTATCGCACAAGGCAACATCGGTGAATCCGGAAATGCCTTTCAATTGACAGTAAATGCACCATCTTTAGCGCAAATTGGATTCGGTTTGGCAGGCGATTTACAGGCACACTTTACACTGAATGGAGACCTTAAATCACCCAATTTCGATCTGCAGCTCAAAAGTCGGCATCTAAGCTTGCCGGGAAATCAACGCTTGTCAGGCTTAGTTGCGAATGGACGTCTCAGCAATGACACAATGTCACTCAAAATAGCGATTGAAAACTATGCGGTACATGATAAAGCAACCTTACAGTACCTCAATATTACCGCAGATGGAAAAATCTCCGACCATACCTTATTGGCTAAAACACGGATCAATAATGAGGTTAGCGTCCAGCTAAAAGCAACGGGAGGAGTAAGCGAAAAAACACCACTGCAATCCCTGCGCTGGAATGGCCAGTTAACAGAATTATCCTCCGTCGGCAAAATACCTGTTCACTTAGTAGCACCCACGACATTCTCAATCAGCCCGGAATTGATTTCACTCGATCAGGCAAAACTCTCGATTTCCGAAGGGTTTATGCACATTGATCAGTTGCAATGGACACCCAAAACGTGGAAAACCCGAGGCCATCTCTCAGGCATTGCTTTGTCTCCGGGTGAACACCAAGAATCCAAACAACCCCTCTTGCACTTGGGTGGTCATTGGGATTTTGCGTCCAATGCTGAGTTAACCGGCAACCTGCAAATTCATCGGGAAAAAGGCGATTGGTATTTACCCGGCGAGATACCGCAGCCCTTAGGTTTGGAAATAATCCAACTGAAAGTAGCGGCACAGCACGGAAAAATAACCGGCGGGTTTGAGTTATCCAGCAAAAACATCGGCACTGCTAATGCGCATCTAACCCTGCCAATCAAGCAATCGAACAATAGCTGGTCTATTGCAAACGAAGCGCCGCTGAATGGCGAGGTGATGGCTCATATCACCCGCTTAAAGTGGATGGATGCCACTCTGGGCGACAGTATGAATGTGAATGGGCAACTCCAAGTTCAGGCAACTATTAAAGGCACACTGAATCAACCAGATCTTGCCGGCAGCGTCTCCGGCAAAGAATTGAGTGTTCTATTGTTAGAGCATGGCATCAATTTACAGCAAGGCAACTTGACCGCCCATTTCCACCAATCGGACTTAAAGATTGATCAACTCGTTTTTGTGACACCGCACGAAGCATCACCGGACGATCGCCTGTTCAAAGACCTAAAGCTCGACGGTGCATCGGGTTCCCTGACAATCACTGGGAATATCGGATTTGCTGACAATGAGAGTAATTTATACTTTAAAATTAATCAATTACCGTTAACACACAAAACAGATTACTGGATTATCACATCGGGTTCCGGTCAAGTCAGATTTCACAAAAATAATCTGCATGTAAACGGTGACCTATCGACAGATGCTGGTTTATTGCGGCAACCACCGGAAGATCACCCTGAATTATCGGAAGACATTGTTTTTGTGAATAGTTCATCAAGTCACACCCCAAAAAACATGTCGCTGCTTTTGGATGTGAACCTCAATTTGGGAGAAAAATTCTATCTGCGTGCATCCGGTTTGGAAGGCCGTTTGATCGGTCAATTGCAAGTTCAAAATGATCAACGGAATACGCTTAAGGTCAATGGTTCTATTGCAGCACAAGATACCACTTATAAGGCGTATGGTCAGGATCTAACGGTCAAACATGGCATTGTGAGTTTTCAGGGCCCTTTGGATGATCCTGGATTAAATATTCTGGCCGTACGCGAAGGCCTGCTGGTTGAAGCCGGCGTTGAAATCATGGGCTCGGTGCGCCACCCTCAGGTTAAATTGGTATCGACTCCGGATGTTCCCGATACCGAAAAACTCTCATGGATCGTGTTAGGCAGAAAACCCGATGCAGGCGGCTTGGATACCTCGGTATTACTGTCAGCAGCCGGATCAATATTGGGTGGTCAATCCGGCGGTGGCATTACGGAACAAATCACTAGAACATTGGGTGTCGATGAAATCTCATTCAAACAGGCAGGTGTTGGTAGTTCATTAAGCGGGCAAATCGGCGTAGTCGGGAAACGCATTTCATCGCGTGCCTATTTGAGCTATGAACGCAGCTTGGCAACAACAACTATGGGCATCACCAAGCTGACTTACAATTTGACCCCCAAAATAACCGTTGTGACACAGGCAGGCGAAGATAGTGCGATTGATTTGTTTTATACGATCCAGTTTGATTGAGTTTTTTATCCGAGAAATATGCTCTCATACGTTAAGTAATTAGTCCGCTCTGAATAACCCATAACAATGTGATTTTATGTAATGAATAGATAAATTTGAGCGGTTAAATTCACCAGTTCTTGGTAAAATTGCAGCAATTTCCTGCAAATTTAGCGAGAGTTAC
>JAGNZK010000023.1 GCA_017984435.1 Nitrosomonas sp.
CTACACCTCTCAGGCTAGTCGACCTTACCCCTTAAAGTCAAGTCATTTGTCATAAAATCCCATAACACCTCCAGGAAATCTTATCTCCTCATCTCCCATTTTCCACTTTAGGTACAAGGACTAAAAAAATGAAACCACTTCACAAAAATTTTATAAATTTTCTGTCATATCATCAAAAAATATTCCTGTTGCTAATCGGAAAATTAGATTTCTTTTGAAATTTCAAATAAAGCCCCCCGCCGCAAGCGGCGAGGAATTAAACCCAAAGATATTCAAGTATCTATTCCAGTTCACCATTCGCGCCAACCACAGATCAATGGAAAATAAATTCCTAATTTAATTGACCGCGAATCCATTTGCTGCACGAGCTTTGCATAGCGATTAAGTTGATATTGATAACGAATCTGTTCACGATCAAGAAAACCTTCTATATCCGAACCTTCGTGACTGCTTGTCTTATAATCTATTATCCATCGAATTCCATTGAAATCGCAGAAAGTTCTGTCAATCACCCAGCTCATAGGCACATTATCGAAGATATCGGTAATCTTCAATTCATTTTGTGCAAACTGTTGAGTCCCCAGAATCCACTGTCCGCGCTTATCGCTAATTGCATTTGTCAATGCCAGAATAATACGTTCAACAGCATCCCCTATTGCCTTGCTGTCTCCGCTCATTCCGCTGGCAAACAGATTCTGTCTAAATTGATCGCGCATCATTTGTATGCGTGCAGTATGCCAGCCATGCATTTCATCTTCCGCAATTTGCTGTAACCACCGATGCACTACATTGCCTACATGGCGAGCCATTTCACTCACCCAGGAAAACTCAATCTCTTCTCGTATTTGTGCACTGCCACATGGCTCTTGCCAAATCACCGATTCCGGTGCATCCGGTAATACCCAGTCTGGCCTCAATCTGCAAATACTTTGATTATTAATAATCTTAACGCTGATTTCACTAGCTTTATCTTCTAACTGGCAATTCGCAGATACAGTATTTTGTTCTACTGCATCACTATAAATCGGTCGCACAATTGACCAGAGTCTATTCAACAATGAACCAGTGATCGGTTTTTTAAGTAAGACGTTTCCATCGGTATCCAAGGTCAGACTTACATGACCCAGTAAGTGTAAGCATTTCTTTGCACGCGTGGCGGCGACATACAGCAAGCGATCTGCCTCAAATTGCTCTTTATCTCGATCCAGTTTCTCCATCCATCGATAAATTAAATCATTCTCTATCCCCGTTTCCTGGATGGGTGCAAGTAATAAATCGGCAACCGACACCTTCCTTTCACCCATCACTTCACTATGGGGCTGTTCCATCCATTTGAGCAATCGCTTGTCATTGTTACGCGATACCCGGCCAAGTCCAGGGACGATAACTGTATCAAATTCAAGTCCTTTGGCCTTATGGATCGTCATGATCTGTAGGCCATCGTCTGCATTCAGATCCGGTGAGGCATACAATGCATGTAATCCCCGTTCAAAGCCGATCAAATCTTGAATATCACCGGCTTCTTCCTGATTCTCAAGATAATCCAGATAAATCATGACATCATCCAGATCGTTTGCACTGTGATTTCTACCTGCTGCGACCGGATTCAAGCAGCCTGGGCCACCCAGCACTTGCCAGACTGCTTCCACTGTCACGCGTAATGATTGCCGCTGCCGGTGATCCATACAAGGTTTCAGCGCCTCGCGTACCCGGCGTATACGCACTATCGCATCAGTTGAAATACCATGCCAGTGGCTTTCATCACACATCAAATCCCACACAATCGCTTCTTTGGTCATCACGTCACGATCATTTCCTTTTTGTTCGATACCCGCCAACGCCGCAATATCCTTAAGCAAAAGACCGCACCATGGCGCACGCAGCAATGCAAACCAGGCAAGACGGTCAGCCGGATTGATTAACGCACGGGTAATTGTCAGCAAATCCTGCACGATGGGTTTGTGATGCAGCAGTTCAATATCAATGGCACGAAACCGTACATTGACTTCTTTTATTTGTTGCACTATTTCACTTAAATGACTGCGATTACGTACCAAAATAGCAATCGTACCGGTCGGGTAATCACGTCGCGTTTGCAGGATAATTTCTACAATCTGCCGGGCTTCTGCCGCATGATTGCTCGCAAAAAAAGGATGTACTCTCACTGCATCGCCAGCAAGCATGGGATGTGTCGCAATGGAAGGCGTATATGCCACTGCACCCGATGCAATATCTTCCCGAATGGACATAATTTGCGCAAAAGCCATATTAACCCAAGCAATAATGCCTTGCTGTGAACGGAAATTCGCACTGAGCGTGATCGGCTGCAAAACAAGGTTGCCAATCCCTGCATTGCGTGCTTGTAAAAAAAGCCCCACTTCCGCCTCCCGGAACCGATAAATGGATTGCATCGGATCGCCCACGGCAAACAAGCTACGACCGTCCCCCGCTTCCCACCCGGCAATCAGTTTCTCGATCAATTTAAACTGACTGATTGAAGTATCCTGAAACTCATCAATCATTAAATGCCTGATACGGTAATCCAGTGCCAATGCCAGATCTGTCGGTGATTCGGAATCACCCAATGCAAACAATGCACGCTGAGCGACCTCTGAGAAATCAACTGTGCCACTCACCTGAAAAATAACTTTGAGTTGCGCCACGGCATAGGGCAGCAATCGGGTGATTGCATCTAATATCTCCCATTGCTGATCAGAGTAACAAGGTGGCGGCAGTTGACGCGTGTCATGCAACACTTGCCGGAAAACATCTTCCGGATTCAGTGAATCGATCAGCATTTCCAATCGATTCTTCCATGCTTTCGCTTCATTCTTTTCGGTCTTAGTATTACCTGGCGGAAAACCTTCGTTCACAGAGATTCTTTTTCGCCAATCACCTTCCTTAGTCAGTAGCAATTCAGCAATGCCGCACCAATGTTCGATGTCCGCCGCTGACAATGCCTCCAGCTGATCACAGAGAATAACCGCTGACGACTTACCCTCAGCGATAAGATTGACAACCGCATAACGCAGCAATTTCAACAATTCATCGTGCATTGCCTGAGGAAATAACTGAAAAATACGTTGCAATGCATGGCGACGTGAATTTTGCAGCGATGTTTCCAGCTCCTCCCGGGTTCTACCATGAAGATGGCGCAACCAATGATCGCGCCGCGCCAGCATCTCAGCAAGCAATGTTTCAATGCGTGCCAGGTCGTTATCCAGATGTTCGAGTAACCGCTCTACATCACCAGCAATCACATGATCTTGTTCCACCAGCTCCAACGTGGCTCGCGCTGCTTCCAAGTAAAAATCAGCAGCATCTTCCGTTGTTTCCGGTTGTGCGCCAAACTTTGACAGCATCGGCATCTGCCGTGTCAATGCAGCACATAATGAATCAATTGTTTGTATCCGCAACCGTTCCGGATTCTCGGCGATATGCCAACCAGCCTGCCGGTCGCGCCGCAAAACAGCTGTCGACAATTCACGGTTCAATTTCTCATAAGCAGTTTCAGTATCGGCAGGCTCCTCTTTAACTGCGAACGCGGCCAGAACACGCGCACGCATTTCCGCCGCAGCTTTCCGTGTAAACGTAATCGCCACAATCTCTTCCGGTGCATCAACGCACGCTAGCAAGCGGAGATAACGTTGAATCAGCAGCGCCGTCTTACCCGATCCTGCCGGTGCCTGCACAATGAACGACTGAGCGGGATCCAGCGCCCGGTAACGTTCAGCTGCGTCAGGAGTGCGTGTAGTATCAGACACTTTCATCGTCCGGTTCAGTCAAGTTCTCGCTCATTCGCTCATGAATCCGGCAAAACAATTGCATATCGCAATATTCGCAGGTTGCCGGAAAATTCTTGGGATCTACCTTGGCATCACCGCTGCAAAAACCTGTCGCCAGATCCGTCAAATGCTGCCGCCATGCTGCAATCAATTCTTCCCAGGTACCAAATTGCTTGCATCCATTTAATTGCGAAAAAGCTTTCACACCCGGCAGCAAATCCGCATCCCGCACAATCGCCGCAAATCCCATGTCACCTCGCTTGATAAAAGCAAATGCAACACCGGCAGCCTGCTGCTGTGCTTCGCTCATAACCAGATATAAAGGCAGCTGCGGTTCATCGGGGCGTTCTCCGATCATGGTCTGAATGGATGGTTTCCTGGTTTTGTAATCAATGACGATATGTTGCCCATCCTCCAATTCATCGACTCGATCCAGACGAGCGCTTAAGACCAGATCACCGACCTGGATGAAACGTTTCTCCTCGGTTGCAACCACCGTAAAATAGCCGCGCTTCTTTTCTTCATCCAGCCATTCGCGCACCAGGCGCACCAGGCGCCGTTGCTCAATCTGCGCGAAACGGCCTGAAAGCGCAATCGGCCTATCCTGCTGCATTTGTAAAACTGCGCTATTGGCCGCACTTGTCAGCATACTTTCAAGCGCTTGATCGCCGATAGCATCAAGCGCTGCTTTGGTTCCCAGCTGACGCCATAATTGTGCCAATACCTGATGCACTAATGAACCTCGTTCCATGGCATCTAAACCGGTGTGCGGCACATCCGGATTTTTAATATGCAACCGATGCTTTGCCCAAGCGCGAAATGGACACGCAGCATAATCCTTGATTACCGACGTACCGCCTTTGATGCCTTGCTTGATCATTTCTTTATCCAGCGGTGACACTTGACTGTCTTCTATCTGTTCCAGTTCACAGGACTGGATAATCAGATCACGATGCTGTGTCATCACAGGAAAAACCGGTTTAGTTTCCGCTATCGCTTGAATCAGCGGACTGGGCTTTAATTCATGCCCGTCACGATCATCACTATATTTTGGGTAACTTAAAATGACTGTTTGAGCACTACCTAACCATCCATCCGTCAATCGTCGGCAATAAGCCAGTGATTCCAGCGTAGAACCCAATGGCAATTTTGCCTTGCGTTGCAATTCCAGGGGTAGAAATGGGTTGGGACGGGCACGCAAAGGCCATTGCTCATCAGACAACCCCATCACCCACAGATAATCGAATTCCATTCCCGCGGCTTCCAGCACGCCCAGAATTTGAATGGGTACCTCAGGTGTTTCAGGCTGAAACAAGGTATCGTTTGCCATGCGTTTCAGGCGACCGATAGCTTCGTGATAGCTGGTTTTCGCAATGACATGATCCAGCGTTGCAAAATCCGCAACTAACGCCTGCCATTTTTTAAGTGCCTGGTATTCCGTGGAATCCAGACTGCGTTCTCCGGGAAAACCGGCAATTTGTAATACTTCCGAGATAATTTTAGCAAAAATAGCAGGACTTGCCGATCGAGGTAATTCTGTTTGGCGGAATGCAATTAATGCCGACAAGCGCTGCAACAGCACCGGGCAAGCTGCTTGACCGCCTTTTTGTTGTACGAGTGTTATCAATCGTTCCAGCGTAATCACCGGCTCGACGTATCGGCGTATACGTGCATCCAGCAGTGCACGTTGTCCCATTTCCGTTTCTCCTCCGGCTAAAAATGGTGAACGCAGCCAATGACTCACACGGCTAAACTCCGCTTCTTGATCCAATAACGCCAAAATTGCAAATGCCGCATCAATCAGTGGATACGACGTTAGCGCCAAACCCAAAGAAACATTAAATGGCGCAACCGAACGCATAGCACCCGGCAACCCCAACGTGATATCCGGATGCATCACCGTATTAAAAATCCGCATCAGCGCATTACGATAACTGGCCAATGCCGGCACCACGATGCCGATGCGGACAGCATGATCCGTATTTTCTATTTTTGATCGCGCCCATACGGCCGCCTGATAGATTTCATCACGACTGCTGATATATTCGATACGCTGGGTACCATTCAGCGGTTGTTGACAGCTGGCGATTGGACTCGCAACCGCCACTTCACACCCGGTAGTGGTCAGCTTCTTTAAGAAAAAGATTTGCTGCGGCGTAAAAATATCAAAACCATAACAAACCAGCGAAAATGGCTTCTTGATGTCCAGAGACTCATATTGCTCTGTGAGCAGATCACAAATACGCGCTTGATCTGTTTGCCGATTACGTGCTGTTATCTGTCGATAGGACTCTGTCCACTCCAGAAATGCTTTGCCGTCTTCATTCGGATGAAAATCTCCAAGACTCCGGATAAGCCGCCATGCATGTGCCAGTTGCCATGCTTCCCGAACCGATTGCGCTGTCTGCGGAATGCGGAGTAACGTTTTGCCCGCTTCAGAATGTTGAATGATCAATTCCCATAGCGCCTGCTCCTGCGCTATCGAAAGTAACAGGGGTAATGTCAATGCCTGCTTTGAATAAAGCGTATCAAAGTAGATACGCTCAATCAAAGCCGTGAACGGCAGAATATCCGCTGAATACCAAGCTGCCGCTCTTTGGCTGATTCGTTCTTGATTGAATTTCTCTTTAAGCGCTAATGCAAGTCTCCGGTTTGGTGTTACAACCGTAGTACCGGCATTTATGCGCTCAAAAACTTCACTACAAGGAATTTGCGGGAATTGTGAAAAATCAGACATGCGGTATCTGAATTACCGCCGCTGCTGCTTAGCGTTCTAGGTGGTCCAGTTTATCTTTAACATTTGCCCAATCATCCGCATCAGGCAATGCATCTTTTTTCTCAATGATGGGCTTCCATTTTTTCGATAGCTCAGCATTCAACTCGATAAAATGCAGTTGCTCATCAGGCACATCATCTTCAGCACAAATCGCTTCCACTGGACATTCTGCAACACATAATGTGCAATCAATACATTCGTCCGGATCAATAACCAAGATATTGGGACCTTCACGGAAACAATCCACCGGACATACATCCACGCAATCGGTATATTTACATTTAATGCAACTTTCAGTTACTACATAAGCCATGACAACTCTTCCTTGCTTGATACTTTTATAGAATTTCGCATTTTAACAGAATTATCATAAACAACGCCATCATCAAAACCATCGACACCATCTAATGATTCAGCAACAATCGGCGTCATACTTTTCAGCAGGCACACATAATCTTCTTTTAAGGCCTATTTACTTACTAAATACTGATCTCAAGGAGTAGACAATCAAACCCAAGAGATTAAATGAGAGAGCCATAAAACCATTGCTTCATCTTGATTTCTGTCAGAGAATTCTATTTTAGCTTTAATATATTCAATCGCTATGCGCCTAACTCAAAAGTATTATAAAACCGCACTACTTACTTGCCTGTTTTTTTTATCATCCAGTACGCAAGCTAACTCGGTCGCTTGCCTTAATACCAATATGGGTCAATTCTGTATCGAGCTTTTTGACACACAGACACCGGTAACGACCACTAATTTTCTTAACTACATTAATAACGATGCCTACACAAATGGCATCTTTCATCGCAGTATCCCTGGTTTTGTCATTCAAGGCGGCGGTTTTAAGATCGTTGACGGCAGTAGTGGAAAAACACTCGCTCCCGTCAGCACATCCACTCCGATTATCAATGAATTCAAAATCTCCAATACACGCGGAACTGTTGCCATGGCAAAGCTTCCCGATAATCCCGACAGTGCCACCAGCCAATGGTTTATCAACCTTGCTGATCAAAACTCCCTGAATCTGGATTTTCAAAATGGTGGTTTTACCGTATTTGGGCGCGTTATTTTTGGTGGCATGAGTGTCATCGATGCTATTGAAGATTTGCCCATTACCAACCTCACTCTGAATGGTAGCCGCACTCCCATGCCGTTGGTAGGTTATGATGGTTCACATGTTTTAGTGAGTAACCTGGTACAGATTGATCATGTTGCAGTAACCGATATCACCGGTGTATTCAGTGAAGGAACTGTAAGTTTTTCTGTTGATATCGGAACGAGTGAAGCATTAGCAGTTAATTTACGGTTGATCGAAGATAATCCCAATCTCGTATTCGAACTTGACCAGGCCAGCATTGCATCATTACCAACAAAACCGGCCAATATCGCAACTTTCTCGAGCCAAAGCGGCCAATTACATATTCCATCCGTGATGATTAATGCATCAACAGTGGTCAACAATGTACGGATGCAATTAACCAATCCACTATCGTTTCAATTCACTTTGTTAAGCTTTGACCCGGTCAACTAATCGGCAAAGCAATGCGTAATGCGACGAGACATTGTTCTGCCGATTGCATCATTTTCTCCAGATATGAAGAACTGCGTAGCTACGCCATGGGCGCCAGGATTGCGACATCGCTTCCGCCTGCTTCGCAGTAATGCCACCCAGATTATTGCGAATGGCAATATCTCCTTGCGGGAAAGCATCGGGCCAGTGCAGTACCCGCATCGCGATGTAATGCGCCGTCCATTGACCAATACCAGGTAATTCGACCAGACGTTTGATTGTCTCCTCAGGGTATTGATGAGCACCGCTATCGAGTGATAATGCGCCGGATACCTGCGCTTGAGCGAGCGCAATAATACTTTTGCACCGGACGCTCACGATTCCGCTTTTAGCAAGATCATCGACGCTCGCCTGGGCAATACGCGCTGGCGCAGGTGTTAAACGATTCAGTTCGGGATATGGTGTAACAATCGGTTCCCCAAATGTCGTGACAAGCCGTCCGGCAATGGTAGTTGCGGATTTTACGGTTACCTGCTGACCCAGAATGGCACGCAGGCCAATTTCAAATCCATCGAATGCACCCGGTACGCGCATACCCGGGTTGGCTTTGACCAAGGGGCCCAACAACTCATCCTTGCCAAGTTGCTCAACAATAACATCAGGCCGTGCATTCAAATCAAATAAATCACGTACCCGGCGCAACAGCGAGGGCAAAACGGGCATCAGGCTATGCGTGAATTCCAGCATCAATGCATCCTTCTTTTCCGCCTGCGTGACCTTAATCCAACCTGTGCAATTTCCCAGATGTACAGTGCGGGCATAGCAGTCATCCGTGACCCACTCAACACCCTTCAATTCACGGCCTTTAAGAAATGCCAGCACACCCTGCCAGTCATAAGGCGGACGGTAAGAAAGTTGCAGTGTTGAAGTATCGGCATCGCTCTGTGTGCCGCCATCTTCAACGACTTTCTTACGCAGGCGCGTGGGTGGCATGCGGTAGCGGCTATTAAATGCATCATTGAAGCGGCGCAAACTCAAAAAACCGCTGGCAAATGCTATCTCCGTAACCGGCAATTTCGTTTCGGTGAGGAGCTGCTTGGCAAGCAGCAAGCGACGAGTGAGCAGCAACTGCATCGGCGGCACACCGAGTTCTTTTTGGATAATGCGACGAATTTGGCGAGCGCTCAATTCAAATTGATCGGCAATCGTCGCCAGTCCCACTTTGTCATCCAAGGATCCCTCCTCGATGCGCTGGACAATCAAGTGAGCAATACGTTGAGAATCATCGATAGGTGCATTGCCAGGAGCCAATTCAGGGCGGCAGCGCAAACAGGGACGAAAACCCGCTTGCTCCGCTTCTTGTGGATTATTGAAGAATAGGCAATTCGCTTCCTTGGGTGGTTTCACCGGGCAAATGGGACGACAATAGATATCGGTTGAGGTCACGCCCACAAAAAACAGCCCATCAAAGCGCGAGTCGCGGGCAATCAATGCTTTATAAAGTGATTGATGATTCTGTGTCATACCGTCAGCATATAGCAGACCGTCTTCTCGAATCTAGCCATTTTCGGACAGTGGAACGATTTTGTTTTCATGTCCGAAAATGGCGAGAATGCTGGCTGATTTCGGTTAATTTAGAAATATGCAACATAGTATGACGCAAGGAAAACACAAATGACCTACTTTTATAAAACCATGCAATCACCCGTCGGTGAATTGAAACTGATCGCAAGCGACAATGGTTTGGCTGCAATTCTCTGGGAAAACGATAATCCGGAACGCGTTCGGTTGAGTCTGGTTGTGGAAGACAACAATCATCCCATACTTGTTGAAACCGAACGCCAGCTCCAAGATTATTTTGCCGGCAAGCTCACATCATTTTCGCTCAAGCTCGATTTTAAAGGCACTGAATTTCAGAAAAAGGTTTGGGCGGCACTGCTGACCATCCCTTTCGGAGAAACCCGAAGTTACGGGCAAATTGCGCAACAAATCAAAAATCCTAAAGCGGTGCGTGCCGTGGGTGCCGCCAATGGAAAAAATCCCATTTCCATTATCGCGCCGTGCCATCGCGTCATCGGCTCGACAGGTAAATTGACCGGATTTGCAGGCGGACTCGAAATCAAGGCGCGGTTACTGGCTCTGGAAGGAAAACATCGAGATTGATTTTTCCACCCTAAGACTGAGAATATCCGGCATTTTGCCAGAGCACCTCGACACGTTTTAACAGTCCTGTTGCAAATGATGAATAGTCACCTCGGGTGGACAATTAAATCGCGCGTTTACGATCGATGTACCGGCCCCCACCGAGGTATAACCCTGCATCTGCTGATAGCGCCATTTTCCGGCCCCCATGTAGCGCGGGCATTTGGAATCTAGCGTCAGCGGAATTCCGCCCGGCAGGCAAATCTGGCCGCCGTGCGTGTGACCGCAGAACATGACGTCAAAATCAGCATATGCCGCCTGACGATAAATCTCCGGCGTGTGGGAAAGCAGCAAGGACACAGCATCTTGTGGAATACCGTGGGCCGCTTTCTCAAGATTATCCACGCGGAAATAATGCGGGTCATCCACACCCGCCAGAAAAATCCGCGCATCGTCTTTTTCCAGCGCAACCACTTCATTCATCAGCATGATCACGCCCATAGATTCCAATTCCGGCAACATCCGTATCGAGTCATGATTCCCCAGAATGCCATAAACAGGCTGTTTCAACATCGTGACAAGCCGCTGCATACCGGCTACCGCGCCTTCAATCGCACCAAAAGTGCGGGCACGATAATCGCCCGTCAAAACGCAGATATCATAGTGCAAATTGGCAACCGTCTGAATCAATGCAGTCAGGTTGCGATCATCCATATCGACGTGCAGATCGGTGAGATGCAAGATTCTGAAATCATGGAATGCTTTGGGCAAATGCGGCAAATGAATCGAATTCTTCTTTACTTGCAGATTACGTGCGTTAGATTGGCCACGCTCATACATCCCAACCAACTGAATGGCAAAGCGGACCAATGCATGAGCGGAATACCAGTTTTCCGGATGAAAAAAGTTCAGCCCGCGGCCAAATACCCGATGCCCACGCTCAGCTTCAATACCAAGCCGTTGCCGCGCGTGTATTCGACCGAGGCGTGCTTCTAATTTTTGTTCGATGCTATCCAAATGATTTGACGACTCCGCAATATCAATTTAACCAATACCCGTTTCTACTACTCAAGCGCCGAGAAATAACAAAGACCCTATTCAAAGGTTCGCTAAATCACCACAAAATCCGCATTGGTCATCGCCAGCCCCGCACTGAGCGTAGCAATTTGCACCACAGCACCTGCGCTACTGCCATTCGCATCGTATAGCAAGGCACCGGTTACATTGTTATAAATGATGAAATCATCGGCATCCAATGCTTGCGTACCTATTTTAAACTGACTGACCGCCAAAGTACCTGCCGTCGTTAATGCCGTAAACGCGGCATTTTCCAGCTGGATGGTGTCATTCACGACATTGAAGTCAGTAATCGTATCAATGTGACCCTTTGTCGTAAATCTGAAGATATCGTTACCGGCGCCACCGGTTAAGCTATTCGTGCCTGCACCGCCATCCAGCGTATCATTGCCCGCTCCGCCATTTAACTGATTGGCAGCCGAATTTCCAGTCATTCCATTTGCCAGACCGTTGCCTGTGCCATTGACCGCCGCGGTGCCCGTCAGTATCAGATTCTCCACATTCGCGGGTAATGTGTAAGCCAGCCTGCTACTGACTGTATCCGTGCCCTGGTTGAGGTTCTCAGTGACGACATCACCCACGTTCTCAACCAAATAAGTGTCGTTACCCAAGCCGCCGATCATGATGTCTGCGCCAGACCACCCAATGAGAGTGTCGTCACCGCCACCACCATTCAGCGTATCGTTGCCTGCTTGGCCATTTAACTGATTGGCGGCGCTATTTCCCGTAATGCTATTGTCCAGATCGTTACCCGTGCCATTGATTACAGATGTACCGGTTAATGTGAGGTTTTCTACATTGACGAGTAAGGTGTAAGCCAATCGGCTACTGACCGTGTCCGTGCCTTCGTTGAGATTCTCAGTGACCACATCGCCTGTATTCTCAACCAAATAAGTGTCGTTGCCTAAGCCGCCGATCATGGTATCCGCGCCAGACCACCCAGTCAGCGTATCGTCACCGCCGCCGCCATTCAGTGTATCGTTGCCTGCTTGCCCATTTAACTGATTGGCGGCACTATTTCCTATGATGACGTTATCCAGATCATTGCCTATGCCATCGATCACCAGTGTACCGGTCAATGTCAGATTCTCTATATTGAGTGGCAATGTGTACGTGATGTTGCTGTTGACTTTATCGGTGCCTTCATTCGGGAATTCGGTGCTGACATCGCCCACATTGTTCACAACAAACGTATCATTGCCCAGCCCGCCGATCATCGTATCTGCACCACCAGCGCCATTGAGCGTATCGTTGCCAGCTCCACCTTCCAGAGCGTTATTTTGTCCGTTGCCCGTCAAAGTATCGTTGAGATCGCTGCCAATCAGATTATTGATATTGGTCAAAGTATCCAATCCTGCACCAATGGTATTTTGCTGCACTGCGGTAGCCAAGGAAACTGTGACTGGTGTGGTGGCGGAGGCATAGGTCACGGTATCGTTGGCTATCGTACCGGCCAAAACATCGTTGCCTGCTGTGCTAACCAGCAATTTGCCTGCGTTAAAGATAGTTACTGCCACAGTCAGAGGCGCACTGATGCTAGATCCGTGAGTATCGGATGCCTTCACAATTAGAGAATAAGTACCGCGATCGTTTATGCTTGGTGTGCCGGTGATCAACCCAGAAGCTACATTAATCTGCATCCAGGTGGGCAAGGGACTGCCATTGGCAAGCAAAGCACTGTAACTCAGCGAATCGGAAGTATCCACATCACTAAAAGATGCACTGGCATTGTAGTTCCAATCTAGCGCATCGTATTTGATGGCTTGATTCACCAAAGGCGTGATAAGAGTCGGTGCATGATTGCCAGCATTAATGTTCGATGAGTCGATGGTAGTTATCTGAGTAATAGACGCGGTAATAGAACCGACTTGTATAGGTAATACATCAGAAGATTGTCGGGATAGCATAGTACCCACGAGATCTCTTTGGTTACCTGCTTCTACGACAAATGGATCGCCAGTTATCCCTTCAAATTTAATGGCCACATCAATGTTACTCTGATCTGTTGATGATGCCATTATCTGAAATCTTTGCCCTTCAGGTACGGAAAAATTAATGGTATCACCTGCATTGACAGTTTCGGCGAGAAGCTGCAAACCACCAAAAGTATCATTTACATCGCTTCCGGCAGAACTGGATTCTGGAAGAAACACAATGCTCAGATGCTTTATGGGTGTTGTAAGTGAGGAAAAACTGAGTGTGTATCCGAATAGAGTAAAAAGCCCGGTATCCCAAGAGCCAGGTAAAATTCCTTCAGTCCTTAAATCTGCGTCACTTTCACCTACAACATATCGACGAAGATGATAAGTAGGGTTGTGAGTTACTGCGGTAGGAGGCTCACCATCGTTGGGTGGTTCTACAACAGCGGTGACTTGATTCCAAAACTGTGGAGAACTGCTAGGTTGATAATCCATAACCTCACTACTCGTACCCGGTACGGGATTTATATGCCTGGCACCAAAAGAATGGGCAGCTTCATGCGCAACAGTCTCAACAATACTTGAAATGGCATCGGATCCATCCATGAACACCGCGACAATATTATTATCATCATTATTGAACCGATCTAGGCCCTCATATGCCTGGCCTTCAAGACGAACTTTTGGTGTTGTACCATTCCCATCATGATCATAAGTTAGAGCAGATGAAAACCGAACGGTACTAAACGACCCAATAGTTAGTGTTGAGTCGATTACTGATATATTGATACCACTCCGGTCAAAGACATCTTGCACGCCCTGTAAAATTTTCTGAGTGTCAGTAAAACTCCCAAGTGACATACTGCCTATCCCTCGAACAACGTCTTCTCTCCATAGATTTTTTGAAGGATCGAATACTGGTACTACATGAAAATTAAACGGTATTGGATTTGAGAAATCCAATACCAGAGCAGGCCCCAGTGCAATTTTAGTGCCGTCAGCAAACGTTGCCAATTCCATATCAACCAGCTCATCTTCAGCTCCATTTGTTAAGTCTACAATTCGTACATGTCCCTTTGGAAGCGGATTTCCATCCTTGTCTTCTTTAATAATCTCAACATCACTATACGATGTCGTAAGATATCTAGCTGTATCTATACCTGTATCGCCATATAAAATATCATTGCCCGCGCCTCCATTCAAAGTATCGTTGCCTGTACCACCAAACAGAGTGTCATCACTGCTCCCGCCGCGCAGTTCATCGTTACCATCCAGTCCCTGCAATTCAACGGGCTTATTCAGTGTTGTATCAATAATTATATGATCGTTATTTGTGCCGCCCGTTAATGTGAGGTCTCCCACAGTCTTTCCTTCAGCATCATAACGTTGAGCATAAATGCCAAAGTCACTTCCATCCTGAGCAGAAGACGACCAGGCTACTACAAAACCACCATCGTTCAGAGCGGTAATTGATGGCTGAATCTGATCATCAGTTGTATAAGTGTTAATCCTAAATTCACTACCTTGAGCAACTCCATGGGCATCATAACGCTGAGCATAAATGCCATAGCCACTTCCATCTTGACCAGAAGACGACCAAGTCACTACAAAGCCACCATCTTTCAGAGCTATGGTTGATGGCTGAAGCTGATTGCCAGTTGTGTAAGTGTTGATCCTAAATTCACTGCCTTGAACAACTCCATGGGCATCATAACGTTGGGCATAGATACCATAATCACTGCCATCTTGCCCCATAGACTGCCATACAACCACAAAGCTACCATCGGTTAGGGTAGTGATCGATGGATGATCTTGATTATTGTATGTATAAGTATTAACCCTGAATTCACTCATACCATCGACATCATAGCGCTTTGCAAAAATTCCCATGACACTGCCATCCTTATCAGGAACAGACCAAGTCACTGCAAAACCACTATTCGTTAGCGCAATAATCGATGGTGATTGGAATTCTGAGTTTGAATAGAAAGTATTGACCCTAAATTCACTACTACGGGTCATACCATTAGCATCATAAAGTTGAGCATAAATGCCATAGCGCATAACAGACGTCCAAGCCACTGCAAACCCACCATCGGTTAGTGCAGTGATAGAAGGTTCAAATTGCGAGTCGCCTGTATAAGAATTGACCAAAAATTCATTGCCCAGTGTCACTCCATTAGCATCATAACGTTGAGCATAGACACCATTATAACTGCCATCCTGACCATCAGACTGCCAGACAACAACAAAGTCCCCATTAGTCAGTTTCGTAATCGAAGACGCAGCTTGACTGTTAGTTGTATAGGAATTGACGCGAAACTCGTTGCCCTGTGCCGTTCCATTATTATCATAACGCTGAGCATAAATGTTATAGTCACTTCCATCCTGGTCAGACGACCAGGTAACTACAAAACCACCATTAGTTAGTGCAATAATCGAAGATAAACTTTGATTATTAGTTGTATTGGTATTAACACGGAACTCTTCATATTTTGTTGTAGAGTTCTGGATATCTCCATCAGAAAAATGGAAAGTTTCAATACTTGTCAGAGTATCCGCACCTTCGTCACCATTAGCAGTATTAGTGTCGCGTACAATAATTTGATCATTTGAATCGAGCGAGAATACATAATCAGCCTGATTGCCGAAAAAGAATGCTTCGTCATTACCAGCACCACCGACAAGTGTGTCGTTGCCTGAATCACCGGTCAGTGTGTCATCAGCAGCAGTTCCAGTTAATACATCATCGCCAATCGTACCTGTGATAATTGCCAAGATACCGTTGTAGGACAGTTGTAATATTGACGACTTAATCATACCGATTTGTGCTTCCAGTACCCAATCTCCACCCAAGTCAGCAGCACCGGTTAGATTGGTTGAAGCGGCAACATTTACTCCGGCTAATTGTGCCAGTTGTTTGATAAAAGCTTGTCCTACTTTTCCTTGTGCCACTTCACAACCATACAGAAAAATATCGCCACGATCATTGAGGTGCTTGCCGATTTGGGCTAATGGTTCAGCATAATCCGCTAGATTGGCGCTATTTAATTCACCAGCGCCCAATGTTAATGCGCCGGGAGAACCGTGAGAGATGATGTCGATCGCATCAATATCCGTTTTGCCTTGCAAAACAGCAGCGATTTGCATCACGCCATCTCGTTCCGCATCTAGCAGAACAACCTCAGATCCGGCTGGTAGTTGTGTAATCAGAGTATGGTAGTTGGCGACACGGGAATCAATGAAGATAATGCGGCTTGGCATAGCAATTTTTTCCTCGATCAAATTAATAAATAGCCGGGTAGATTCAGAAGTCACTCACGACCGCTTCTTTGATAGAGAAGCGGGCTATCATCCAAACCTCGATACTTATTCGATTTTACCCGAACTCAATTGGCATAGCGTGCCAGCATACTAAATAAAGCTTAAGGCCTATAACCGGTCAAATAAGGCCGGATACTTTGCATCCATGCGCTTTGTACCGGCTTTCTTCCACCCTATTGATCTGGTTTGGACAAGAACCATATTAAAGAGTAAAATTCCGGCTCTTCTTTACGCTGGTAATTTAATTGGGAAATAATTTATTATGTCAGTCACAATCGACCAAAAAGCACAGGTAGTGCGCGATTATCAAAGAGCCGATGGAGATACTGGCTCTCCGGAAGTCCAAGTTGCGCTATTAACCACCCGAATCAATGACTTGATCGGGCATTTCAAAACACATGTCAAGGATCATCATTCTCGTAGAGGTCTGTTACGCATGGTGAGCCGTCGCCGTAAGTTGCTTGATTATCTTAAGCGCCGCAATGTTGGTACCTATCAAACGCTGATTGAGCGCCTTGGTTTGCGCAAATAAATGCTTTCCGTAAATCCGGCTGGCAGCAAATTAAGTCGATCATTTTCCATGCAAATTACCAATCATCCCGAAATAGGGATTGATTGTGATTTGGCATTTGGAAAAATTTATCAGAAAAGGATTGTTAATTGAAACCTATCAAGAAGAGTATTTCCTACGGACGTCATCAACTTACCCTGGAAACAGGAGAAATAGCAAGACAAGCGCATGGCGCGGTGATGGTGACAATGGACGATACCGTAGTACTTGTTACCGTAGTTGGCGCAAAAAACATGAAACCTGGACAGGACTTCTTTCCACTTACTGTGGATTACCAGGAAAAATTTTATGCGGCAGGCAGAATACCCGGTAGCTTCTTTAAACGAGAAGGCCGTCCATCAGAAAAAGAAACACTTACCTCCAGATTAATCGATCGCCCCATCCGCCCGCTCTTTCCCGAAGGTTTCTATAATGAAGTGCAAATCGTCGCCACTGTCATGTCCGCTGACAATGAAGTGGATGCAGATATTCCTTCCATCATTGGCACTTCTGCAGCACTGATCCTTTCCGGCATACCGTTTGATGGCCCTCTTGGCGCTGCCCGGGTTGGCTATATTAATAATGAGTATGTACTGAATCCAACCGTTTCAGAGCTTAAAGACACCCAATTGAATCTAGTGGTCGCCGGCACGCAGAAAGCCGTTCTAATGGTCGAATCCGAAGCCATGGAGTTGTCTGAAGAAATCATGCTGGGAGCTGTTACGTATGGCCACGAGCAGATGCAAACCGTTATTAATGCGATCAATGAATTCGCGGATGAAGCTGGTGTAACCGCCTGGGACTGGACGCCGCCTGCAAAAGATACTGTGCTTGAAGAAAAACTTGCCGGCATGATAGAAACTGATTTGCGCCAGGCTTTTAAAATAAAACAGAAGCAAGCGCGTTCTGAAGCGATCGAAGCGATCAGCCAGCGTGTATCTGCTGAGCTGGGTGTTGATACCGAAAATGGACCCGATTTGCAGTCTTTTAAGGAAGCTTTCTTTACGCTGGAATCTAAAATCGTACGCAATCAAATTCTGGATGGAGAACCGCGTATTGATGGTCGCGGCACACGTACCGTCAGAGCTATAACCATCAGAAATGGCGTACTGCCTCGCACACATGGCTCCGCATTATTTACACGTGGCGAAACTCAAGCACTTGCGGTCGCAACACTGGGCACAGCGCGTGATGAACAAAAAATTGATTCCCTACAGGGCGATTACAGCGATCGCTTTATGCTGCATTACAACATGCCACCCTACGCCACCGGAGAAATAGGACGTGTAGGTACGCCAAAACGCCGCGAAATCGGCCATGGGCGTCTTGCCAAGCGTGCGCTTGTCGCCGTTCTGCCCTCGCCCGAAGAATTTGGTTATTCCTTACGGGTCGTATCCGAAATTACAGAATCCAATGGTTCCAGTTCAATGGCATCGGTTTGCGGCGGTTGCTTGGCACTCATGGATGCCGGTGTTCCATTGAAGGCTCATGTGGCAGGTATCGCCATGGGACTCATCAAAGACGGCAATCGCTTTGCTGTACTGACCGATATTCTGGGTGACGAAGATCATCTGGGCGACATGGACTTTAAAGTAGCCGGCACTGAAAAAGGTATTACTGCATTGCAGATGGATATTAAAATTCAAGGCATCACTAAAGAAATCATGCATGCGGCATTAATACAAGCGCATGAAGGACGGATGCACATTCTGCAAATCATGAAGCAAGCATTGCCCTCGATTCGCGAAGATATTTCGGTGCATGCGCCCCGTATCATTAAGCTTAAAATCAATCCGGAGAAAATTCGTGATGTCATTGGTAAAGGCGGTGCTGTCATACGTGCATTGACAGAAGAAACAGGCACTACTATCGATATCACGGATGATGGCCAAGTTACTATTGCATGCGTTAGCGCAGAAGGCGGAGAGTTAGCCAAAAAACGGATCGAAGATATTACCGCCGAAGTTGAAGTTGGCAAGGTTTATGATGGTGTAGTGTTAAAACTACTTGATTTCGGCGCTATTGTCAGTGTTCTTCCCGGTAAAGACGGGCTTTTACATATTTCACAAATAGCGAATGAACGTGTCAATAATGTTTCTGATCACCTGAGTGAGGGTCAACAAGTACGCGTCAAGGTACTTGAGGCTGATGATAAAGGAAGACTGCGGCTAAGCATGAAAGCATTATCTGCTGATGAAGATACTACTGACTCTACTACAGAAGAATCATCATAAATATAGAATAATGTTGTTTTCTTATTCTGTTATATTCCATTAAATAAAAAAACCCTGTTCGACACAAAACAGGGTTTTTTTATTTCCACCACTAATGCAAACCTAGTATGCGCCACAACTTACTTGGCTATTTGCTTCTCACGCATTTCATCCAGTGTTTTGCAATCAATGCATAATGTCGCTGTCGGCCTAGCTTCAAGCCGTTTTAATCCAATCTCTATGCCGCAACTCTCACAATAGCCATAATCCCCGGAATCTATTTTGCCAACTATTTCATCAATCTTTTTGATAAGCTTACGTTCACGATCGCGGTTACGTAACTCAAGCGTCATATCAGATTCTTGACTCGCACGATCATTAGGATCAGCAAAAACTGTCGCTTCGTCCTGCATGGTATGCACTGCACGATCAATCTCCTGACTTAATCCAATTTTCATATCTTCTAGTATCTTGCGAAAATGCGTCAGCTGATCTGGATTCATGTAATCCTCACCCGCTTTTAGTTCATAGGGAGTCACCTGTTTACTTTGTTGCTTTTGTGGCATCTTTTAAGGCTCCTGTTTAATCCGGCAGCGTACAAAAAAATTGTATACTATTATCAGAAAATGCATTATACAACAAGTTATTTCTTCAGCTCAGTGTACACAGCATATCTTACGATAAGATGAAGTTTAAAAATAATAGGTGGGATTTGTCACATTGTAATTTTATTCGTGTTTTAAAAATAGCGTATTGCGATAAGTAGACACGAAGAAATTGACGTTTTATGCCTAAGAAGGTATAGTGACGCCTTTTCCGGGGTGTAGCGTAGCCTGGTAGCGCGCCTGGTTTGGGACCAGGATGTCGGGAGTTCAAATCTCTCCACCCCGACCAATTTATGCTCTAAAGTTTTACAATAAGTCCGACTTGGTGCCCGTAGCTCAATTGGATAGAGCACCAGCCTTCTAAGCTGGGGGTTACAGGTTCGATCCCTGTCGGGCATGCCACAAATTCTATATCGCGTGGATACATTGCTCAATTCAGAGTTTGTGTATTGTGTAAATAACAAGTCTTTTTCTTTTTTGTGGTGGCTGTAGCTCAGTTGGTAGAGTCCCGGATTGTGATTCCGGTTGTCGTGGGTTCGAGCCCCATCAGTCACCCCACTTAATCAATTACCTACACATTTTCAAACGTCATTCTTGCAAGATGAAAAAGCCTGAGTAACCACTCACTCCAATTAATAATGAGTATATTAATAATCGACATGCATCATTTGTTAAAACCCTTCCTTGTCCATCTTTACAAAATCCAACATCAGTAATTGTTTTCCTGCCTATGGCCAGTAGTAGCGACATAGATGACGTTAAATCGGCCTGCGCAATCCACAGCTAACAAAATTTGAGCTTGTAATGTACCGGTGGACGATGTGCGCTGCATAATAGGCTCTCCTATAAACTTTGTGAAGAACCTTTAAATCCATCGATGCAGGTAATAGAATTCCTGTACACCATGTACAACCCTTCGCGATTAATTGGTGACGATAGACTATTCAGTAGACTTGCTTTCAATAGCGCTTAACTGTGATGGTTAGTTCTTGAATCCGCCGTTTTGCAAGGACTTAATCCAATTTACAATGAACAAAAAATATTAAGCAATCTTGCCGGATAATATCAGATGAAATCACAAAACATTTTCTCAAATATTCCTCATAACTCAGGAAAAGAGTTGTTTGAGCTTCTGATCAAGAACAATACGGTAACAATAGAAAGAATTGTCTCAAAAGGCCAGAAATCCCCGGAATCCGGTTGGTACGATCAGGAAAAAAATGAGTGGGTAATCGTTCTGAAAGGAAAAGCGATATTGTCTTTTGAAGATCAATCGTCCATACACCTCGGTGAGGGGGATTTTATTAACATTCCCTCTCATAAAAAACACAAAGTTGCATGGACAGACCCAGATAATGAGACTATCTGGCTTGCTGTGCACTATTGAAAAAATCGCTCTGATTCAAACCAAGAATCAGGACAATCAAGAAAGCAGTTTATCCAAGCAACTTGAAAAAGTACCTTTTGTAGTCAATCAAATTAATATACCAGCTTTACACGATTATTTAGCCGCTTGCTTGCCATATTTTTGACGGAACTTCTCGACTCTACCCGCCGTATCCACAATCTTCTGCTTACCCGTATAAAATGGGTGGCACATCGAACATACCTCAATATTCAAAGCCTTGTTCATGGTAGAGCGTGTCTTAAAAACATTGCCGCAACTGCAAGTTACGGTTATCTCCTGGTAGTCCGGATGAATGTCTGCCTTCATTGCCAATATCCTCAATTATTCAGTTCCCAAGGGGAACATTAAAAAGCCGTGATTATCCTTTAATGTGCGTATTGGTGCAACTATCAAAATCCGCACTTAAACTCGCCGCATCGAATCAAAAAAATCAGAATTACTCTTAGTTGCCTTAATTTTATCCAATAAGAACGCCATCGCATCCATATCATCCATGGGATGCAGTAATTTACGCAACACCCAGATCTTTTGTAAAACATCGGGTGGAATTAATAATTCTTCTCGACGTGTACCCGATCGATTGACATTAATGGCAGGATAAATACGCTTCTCAGCCATTTTCCGGTCAAGATGGATTTCCATATTACCGGTACCCTTGAATTCCTCATAAATTACGTCATCCATGCGTGATCCTGTATCAATCAACGCGGTCGCAATGATAGTCAACGACCCTCCTTCTTCGATATTACGGGCAGCACCAAAGAAACGCTTGGGACGTTGCAATGCACTAGCATCCACGCCACCGGTCAATACTTTCCCGGATGCAGGTACCACCGTATTATAAGCGCGTGCCAGTCGTGTGATCGAATCAAGCAATATGACGACATCCTTCTTATGTTCTACCAGGCGCTTGGCTTTCTCAATCACCATATCGGCTACTTGCACATGGCGCATGGCGGATTCATCAAACGTCGAGGAAATCACTTCCCCTCTGACAGAACGAATCATCTCGGTCACTTCTTCAGGACGTTCATCAATCAACAACACCATCAGAATCACATCCGGATAATTAGCCGCAATCGCATGTGCGATGTGCTGCAACATGACGGTTTTACCGGATTTTGGACTGGCAACCAGCAAACCACGTTGGCCTTTACCAATGGGCGCAATCAAATCGATAATACGACTGGTAATATTCTCTTCAGCCTTAATGTCACGTTCAAGTACCAGCCGCTCGTCAGGAAATAGTGGCGTTAGATTCTCAAACAGGATTTTTTGTTTGGAATTTTCTGGCGGCTCATTATTAACTTTATCAACCTTTACCAACGCAAAATAGCGTTCACCATCTTTGGGTGGACGAATTTCGCCGTCGATTGAATCCCCGGTGTGTAGATTGAAACGTCTGATTTGACTGGGAGAAATATAAATATCATCCGGACCGGCCAAATATGAAGTATCCGGAGAGCGCAAAAAACCAAAACCATCCTGCAGCACTTCCAATGTTCCATGACCATAAATATTTTCACCTTTACGCGCCTGATTTTTAAGCAATGCAAAAATCAGATCCTGCTTTCGCATTCGATTAGCGCCATCAATTTCATTTTCGATGGCCATTTTTACTAATTCTGTTACATGTAGGTTTTTTAGATCGGATAAGCGCATGAAGAAGCTCGTGAAAAAAGAATACTCAGGTGAAAGATAGCGACGTTGGAAGGAAAGTTGTTACAGATGGGATAACTAAATGGTATTGCGGCCTTTACAAATCCACACAACCCACAAATTTATGCCGTAAGACTAACGGGTTTAAATGTGGCTGTCAATAAATGCTGTCAATTGTGATTTTGATAATGCACCCACTTTGGTTGCTTCGATATTTCCATTCTTAAACAGCATCAAAGTTGGGATACCGCGAATACCATACTTTGGCGGAGTTAACTGATTTTCATCAATATTCAGTTTGGCCACCTTTAGACGCTCGCCATATTCACTTGCAATCTCATCCAGTATAGGCGCTATCATCTTACAAGGACCACACCACTCTGCCCAGTAATCTACCAATACAGGTGTTTCAGATTGTAGGACTTCTGCCTCAAAATTAGCATCAGTAACGTAATGAATATGCTGACTCATATAATCCTCATTTAAATAATTCAGTTTTAAGCGTAATAAACCCCAACATTATTTTTTAGATCTTAATTAACGGGGGTATTGGGAATAAAGTTCAATAGAAAGGTATAAACACTGCCGACTCATTATGCTATAGAAAAAAGAGCTAAAAGGGAAGTACCATTTCTCCAGAAAAGTGACTTAAAAGTTGAATCCGCCAAAGAATCATTAACAGCAATTTGTGCACATTATCATTTCAGGATTACTGTGACGACAACTGCTGGTTAAATGCCACAATGTGGTCAGCCTCAAGTCGGATACCTATTTTCTCGCCAATCACATGATTATGATGACTAGGTACAAGCGACAGCACTTTTGCCCCGCTCGCAAGACGCAATGTATACAAAATCTCTGCACCGCGGAATGCTTTGTAAACCACGGTTGCCTGTAAAGAACTGCTATCAGCATGCACAATGTCGTCCGGGCGCAATAACACATCGACCGTACAACCATCCGTACATTGTTGCGGCACTTCCCCTTCCAGAATTCCCAGTTCAACTTCAACCTGATGTATATTCAACACCTTACCCGGAAGAAACACACCTTGACCGATAAAATTGGCGACAAAACGATTGACCGGACGATGATAAAGATTAAAAGCAGTATCCCATTGCTGAATTTCACCTTGATGCATCACGCCGATCTCGTCGGCAATTGCAAATGCCTCGGCCTGATCGTGAGTGACCAGAATAGCCGTGATTCCTTGGCTCTTAATAATTTCACGCACTTCCATACTTAAGCGTTCACGTAAACTGACATCCAGATTAGAAAAAGGCTCATCCAACAACAATAGCTCCGGCCTAGGTGCCAGCGCACGCGCAAGTGCCACGCGTTGCTGCTGGCCACCCGACAATTCATGCGGATATTTCCCAGCTACGCCAACCAGATGCACAACCTGTAACAGTTCATCAATGCGCCGTTCACGCTCCGCTTTGGTCAACCGATGTAAACCAAAACCGATATTGGCAACCACGTCAAGATGTGGAAATAAAGCATAGTCCTGAAAAACCATACCGATCCGCCTTTGTTCCGGTGGCATAAAGAAATCCACACCGCTCACACAAATACCATTGAGTAGAATCTCACCTGCGGATACCCGCTCGAAACCAGCAATACAACGTAATGCTGTGGTCTTGCCACAACCGCTTGGTCCCAGCAAACAACCAATATCCCCTTTATCCAATGCCAGGGATAAATCATGAATCACGACTTGCTTACCATAAGCCTGCCGGACATTATGCAATTGCAGCAATACTGTACTCATCAATTTAGTTTTCAGTCTGGCGCATAAACAGAAAAATCGGTATCAATCCGGCCAATACCAGCGTCACAGCGGGCAAAGCCGCTTGTTCCCACTGCCCTTCCGAAGTCATCTCATAAATCCTAACAGCCAGCGTATCCCAACCGAATGGGCGGGTCATCAGCGTGATCGGCATCTCCTTCATGACATCCACAAACACCAAGGTAGCCGCCGTAAAAATACCCGGCTTCAATATCGGAATATGCACTCTGCGTATCATAGTCCAACCATGCAACCCCAAACTCATTGCCGCTTCGTCAATGCTGTGGGTAATACGTTGCATCGCACCATCAATCGGATAATGACTGACCGCCATAAAGCGTATTAAATAGACTATCAACATGATCATCAGCGTGCCTTGAATCAATTGCCCAGTTTCAATTTGAAACCACTGCAAGGCTAATTCACTGAGTTGTCCATCCAACCAGGCAAGCGGTACATACACACCGATCGCCAGAACCGTACCGGGTAATGCATAACCAATGATCGCAGTACGCACCGCATAACGCGTGGCTGCACCAGGATAACGCCGTGCCGCATAGGTCATGGCCATCACAACCAGACAGATCAGCAAAGCTGCCAAGCCGGACAATGACAATGAATGCCAGAGAAACTCCGCATAACGGGCTACATCATAATCTTGCGTAAATGATTGTATGGCCCAAATACACAATTGTGTAACCGGCAACAAAAATGCCAAAAACAACACACTCAAAACAAAACCAGTAACCAGCCAAGTATGCCAACCTGTTAACTGAATGCGCTGCGCCCGTTCAGTTCTTTTATTTTCCGCGTAGCGCATGCGCAATCTGAACTGTTGCTCCACAACGATCACCACGAAAACGATGATAATCAACAAGGAAGCAAGTTGGGAAGCCGCGTGCAGGGAAAACATACTGAACCATGCTTTATAGATCGCTGTTGTAAACGTATTGTAATTAAAGACTGCGACCGTACCAAAATCCGCTAATGTTTCCATCAGCACCAGCATGATGCCCCCGGCTATCCAAGGGCGCGCCATGGGTAACACCACTTTAAAAAAACCCTGCGTACGGTTTAAGCCGAGTGATTGTGCCACTTCTAACGAACGCTTGCCTTGGCTCAAAAAAGCATTTCGTGCCAATAAATAAACATAGGGATAGAAAGCCAAGGTCATCACCGCAATGACGCCTGCCCTGCTGCGTATATCCGGGAACCAGGATAAATCCGTATCCAACCAAGCACGTAATGCGGTCTGTATCGGTCCGGTAAAATCAAACAGACCCAATGCGACAAATGCCGTCACATAAGCAGGCATCGCCATTGGCAATAATAATGCCCAGGAAAAAAAACGACGCCCGGGAAATTCATAAACAGCAGTAAACCAAGCCAGACTGATCCCCAATAATGCAGTGCCTGTGATCACCCCCAATGCAAGCCAGAACGTATTGATCAGCAAAAGCGGCAGCGTAGTCTCAACCAGATGCTGCCAAATATCAGTGACAGGTGCAAACAGTGATGAAACGATCACACCAATAGGCGCCAATACCAAGGCAGCCGCTATAAAGGGAACCAAGCGCCAGAGAACCATTAATCGAGTGAAATAAGACGGCGCAGAAGCATTCTTATTTGAGAAGGGTTCTTGCTACCCCCCGATGCATTACATCGTGCTGTGTACTTACTCCACATTTTTACCGGTAACCCGCACGATCCATCAGTTTCACCGCAGTTGTCTGTAATTCACCGGCTTTCACCAGATTCATCGGATTCTGCTTAAAGCTGCCCCAAGATGCAACAAACGGATCGACCTTAATTTGTGGATTGGCCGGATATTCCATATTCACGTCGGCAAAAAGATTTTGTGCTTTATCGGACGACAAAAATTCCAGCAGTTTGACCGCAGCCTGCTCATTACGACCATGACGCGTGACACCCGCGCCTGAAATATTGACATGCACACCATCATTCTTCTGGTTTGGCCAGAAAACCGCCAATGGCAGATTAGGATCTTTCTGCATCAACCGGCCGTAGTAATAGGTATTCACCAAAGTCACATCACATTTGCCAGCGGCGACAAATTCCAAAGCCCGGGTGTCATCCGACAGCGGATCTGTTGCCAGGTTAGCCACCCAACCCCGGACAATCTTCTCCGCTTGCGCTTCACCATGCTCGGCAATCATCATCGCCACCAAGGATTGGTTATACACTTTCTTCGAAGTACGCAAACATAAACGATTACGCCACTTAGGATCGGCCAGATCCTCATAGGTTGAAAGTTCCGTAGGATTCACTTTCTTAGTGTTATAAATCAGTGTGCGTGCACGTACTGACAAACCGAACCACTCGTTCTGCGGATCGCGCAAATGTGCCGGGATATTGCTCTCCAGCACATCCGATTTGACGGGCTTCAGCAATCCTGCTCGCGCAGCAGCCCAGAGATTACCCGCATCCGCCGTGATCAGCATATCAGCCGGCGTATTTTTCCCTTCCGCTTCCAGCCGTGCAAGCAGTGCGCCTTCATTATCCGTTGTATATTTGACTTTGATTCCGGTTTCCTGAGTAAATGCATCAAACATCGGTTTAATCAACTGCTCAATGCGCGCAGAGTAAACGACGACTTCTTCCGCATGAGCCAGATGCGTAACAGGCAGAGAAAGAAGGCAAAAAATCACCACGAGAAAACAACTTAAATTAGATTTCGACATAACAAAACTTCCAGGAAAAATGTTCATAAACTCGGTACATCACTGTTATTTACTATATTATGAATAAGAATAATTATCAATTAAATGTCGCAAATTCAAGGTTTCACGATCATAACGACGGCTCAATCACTGGCTGGAACCAGAATCAAGCTCCTTGCGCCCTACCAATGGCAATTTAATCGCCAGCGGATCCAGATCGACACCAAAAGACAGCCCCAGAAAGTTAAATTCTATCCCTTCCACCTCACTGAACAGTACGCCCATCAAACCAAACACTGAAATCTGCCAACCGCTGCCGCTCGGCGCCTGTGAAACCATCCGATAACCCAGATAGTCCTTACCAATCGCCGTTGGCGGCAAATCCAGTTGTAGCTCTGGAACAGCACGAGAAACCCATGCCGTGAAGGTATTGGAATTCGGTCCCGGCCAAATCGTGTAATTTCTTGCGTAAGGATAATTACGTGCGGCTTGATCAATTTTCTCAATTAGCGCATCCACACCGTCGCCACGTTTTTCCAGCAATATCTCCGGCATATTACCGTACCAGCGCCTATCAGGTACGTTCTCGTAGATCACCACTACCGGCATTTTCCTGCGTTGCAACCATCCGATCACTTCGTAAATCGTATATGATTTTGCCAGCGTAGGCTTCACTGCAATCCAGGTATGAATCCCCAAATAGCCGCGCCAGCTATAGGCACGCGCGCCATAGACCTGAACAATCGCTTCCGGCGTTGCGGCAGGATCCGGCGCCAATCCGACCGGCTCACGGCTCGCATTCCACCAGTACTGCGCTTGCGCGCGCTCCGGAACAATCGCCAATGCTATCAAATTCAGCAAAAGAAACAGGGAGGGTACGTGTAAGACACGATTCACTTATCTACTCAACGAGGTTGATGGATTCAATTACAACTGCACAATACCAGATTAAAGCTAACGAAAGTATAGTAGAAATCCACGCTGCTGTTTAACATTTCACCGCATATCCAACGCAAGCAAAATAGGATTGCAATGATTACAACCGACTCAATTCAGCCAACACGCGCTACCGTCCGGAATGCTTCCCCACCATCTCCGGCAAATCCCGTAAAAACCGACCGGCACCTGCCATCTGGCGGCGCAATATAATCCAGTCTTCGTCGCGTTTTCTTGCATCCAGGCAACGCATCAAGCGTACTCTGAGTGCTTCATCTTGATGATTCAATATAGCGGCCCACAATGCATCCGTCACATTATAAACTTTACCCGCCAGCAGGCAGACGGGAATAACCTGCGTAACCGGTACAGCAAGATCAGTGGCAATCGCACGTACTGCGGTACTTATATTGGCCGCTTTAATATTCAACCGGTCCGTCAAGTCATACGGAGGCCACCATTCATTCACCGGACGCAAACGATCAATATGACTGGCCACAACCAGCAAAGGCGGTGAACGGCGATCCATCCGTGCAGTCTGGGAAGCACGCAAAGCATCCAAACAATCGCGTTCCACCTGCCGATCCGGACGATTGACCGGACTAATCCAAAGAATCAAGTCAGCATTTTCAGCTGCCGCGAGCATTTGTTTTCTGTCAAACAACGGATTATCACACCCCGGACTATCGAAAATCAGTGCTTCGGTTAATCCTTCCCGGAGTAAAGCGAACGGTTTAAGCGTCTGAGTGGTGTCAGGCAGTATATCGGTGCCTGTCGTAAGCTCCCCAAACAAGGCATTGATCAAACTGGATTTACCCGAGCCGGCGCGGCCTAAAACAAGGATACGCAATGGTTCCGCGATGATCTTTGTTGTTGCTTCAACCTGTTGGATATCCGCTTTGGATAACGGTGTTGGAGATGCCGTCGGCTCCTCATCATCCAACGGTAAACGTCCACTATAAAGATCAATGGCGTAGTAACCCACCTTACAGATATAGGCACGTAAAAACCAACGATGCAACTCATTCCTGGCATGATCAAAACTGCGCGCGCGCAAATGCCGCCAAGCCTCTCCCAGCAACGCATTGACGGGGTTGATAATCATGCTGCCGGCACGATAAATATTAAATGCTTGTTCAGCTTTAGCTTTCCATCGCTGCATGCGCAGCAGATCCCCAATAGTCAGACGATTGCTGAAAGGTATTTTTTCGGCGACATCTCGACGCAAGTCGCGACTCGCCCGTTCGATAATGAACAAGGTATGCGGCACAGTCAATTCCAGCAACGGTTTTTCCACATCCGGATGATAGCTGTGCGCAACGGTCTCCAGCGTTCGTTGCCCCAATTCCAGCATCCAGGTTCCTTGTTCAAGCGGCCAATCCTCGGGATTACATGTTTCCGCCAATGCCTCGACTTGTTGCCAAACCGCATCGGCACTCGGTGGCCAATCCGGATTGGGCTCGGTAATCACATCTGTTAATAATTGACGTTCGCGATGCACCAACCATTGCTGCAGACCGTAACCCAAACCACCGCAAACCACCATGGCAATCAGCCAATACTGTAGATTATTGCTTTGCCACAACCACAGCATGCCAAAACCAAATAATGCCAATAAAGGTAATATCAGTAGGATGAATACCAACAATCGTAGCGGATCAAAGCGTGGCAACGGCTTTTTCATTCGGATTTACCTCGTAGACGGTCTTTAAGTATGGCGGCGCCGCGTTCCAACTCTTCCGCATAGATCCGGCGCAATACATTAGGGTCAACATTCAAACCATCCTTGCGCCTGACAAAGAAATAGATGGCAGCTTTGCCCAACGCATACGTAGTGGCACCACTGGAACTGGCGCTCCATAACGCTCCTATGGTCTGCCCCCAGAAGGGAATCACCTTGACCACCGTACGACTCAGCAGTCGTGTGAGATAGCTGGATGCAATCCCCGCGCCGACCAATCCGAGAAATTCTGTGACGGTACTTTTATCCCAACGCTGCCCATAGAGAATCGCCAGACTATGCAATAGTTTCGCCTGCACAGCCGATACGGCAACCAGATCCACGACAGGCAATGCACCTAACCCTGCCGCTGCAACCGCATGACCCACAATATGTTGATGTGCGGTACGCTCATACAAATCATGCACTTCCTTGTCACCACTCAACTGGTGCTGCAAACCCAACGGCAATAACGTTTCAATCGCTTGCCACAATGCTTCCAGACCATAATCCGGCGGTACAAATCCATCTTCAGGCAGTGTCAGATCGACCGCCACCCAGCGCACCGGTGCAAAACCGAGTAATTGCTTAAATCCATCACGTTGTGCCCTTATCGCACGACGCACATCCATCGGAACTGTTTCCGGCAGTGGATCATCGCCATAAGGCCAGGGATGCACGTGCCCGCACTCACCTGGATAAAGTTCATGCAAGCCGGTTTGTACAATCAACAAAGACCATTCGGGATGATGCTGGCGGATGGTATGCAATACCTCAAACACCGCTGTTTGGTTGATATCAGCCACTTTCATCACGGCAATCAGCAAATGCGCCTGAGACTCACAATAATGAATATCGTCATCGGGATCATAGGAAACCTCACCCAAACCGCGCGTATCCAGAAATCTCACCACGGGTACTTCATCAGGAAAATCATAAAAACGGGAGTGACGCGTACACGGCTGAAAACCATTGCCGATTTCAGCCGCTGCGCTACCGGTCAACGCCCTGATGATCGAGGTCTTGCCAGCCTGCGTCTTACCCAATAACCATAACACAGGCACCGGCATCCTGACGCGCGCTTCGCGCAACGATTGCTCCAGCAGCTCGTTGTCAACTTTGGGTTCCAACAGTGTCTCCCGCAACTGTTCCCAATAGTCTGTCCAGTTTTTCAGGTCGCCTAATTTCATCGCATTGTTATCTTATCTTTAGTACACAACACCGAGATTTCTTACAGAGAAACACATAATAAACGGAGGCAAACAAAGTCACGTTAAGAAAAAAGGCATCATAAAATTAGGATAATTCCTACAAATAAGGCATATTAATATTATAATACCCAAGTTGCACTCGAGGTATTGAGGCATTTTACGCAACTCGCTGCAATGCGTAATCGAACCTTATAGCGATGTCTCAAACGATATCAGTTACTAAATAAAGTCTATATCTAAAATCATGACATTAATATTTATCTACCCTAAATGTAGGAATTCTTCTATTCAACTTTCCTACATGAAACCAGCTCAATTTCCGACAACTTTATCGGCTGATCTACACAAATCACGTTTTATCAATCGCTGAAACCGGACCTAACAAAACCGAATAACGCCCATATCGCTTGCATAGTTCCCTTCTGAGTATATCTGATGAAGAATCCCGGATACCTTATTGACATCATCGAACATAGCGATTTGATCATCTATATTAAGAACAGTCTTAATCAATTTCTGTTTGTAAACAAAAAATTCGAAATAATTTTTAACCTTCAACGCAATCATATTTTAGGCAAGACTTGCACCGAGCTTTTTCCTAAAAATATTGCCGCCATCCTGAATCGAAATGATCATAAGGTAATACAGTCTGGGAAAACTATTGAGTACGAGGATTATTTGAATCTTCCTCAATACCAACGTTATCTCATTTGCTCCAAATTCCCGCTGCATGATGCGTTCTGGCAAGAAACGGTTATTTGCGCCATATTAACTGATATTACCGAATGCAAGCAGGCCGAACTGTCACTGAAAAACATCAAGATTCATTATCGCAGCCTGTTTGAAGAATCGCATGATGCTCAGTTGATCATTATCCCGCCGACATGGGAGTTTCAGATCGCCAATCCGGCAGCTGTCAAGATGTTCGGTTTATCCGAGATTATGGATTTTATAACCTTGGAACTAAATCACTGGAACCTGTCACCCGAGCGACAACCGGACGGACGTCCTTCCATGGATGCCGCGTTCGCTATGATTGAAATAGCTCTACGCGAAGGATCGCACTATTTTGAGTGGCGGCACAAGCGAGTAAATGGAGAAGAGTTTCCCTGCATGGTGTTGCTGACCCGCATGCAATCCAACGGAGAGGATTACCTGCAATGTTCAATACGGGACATTACAGAGCAAAAACGAATTGAATTGGCATTGCGCTGTAGTGAAGAACGCTTATCCCATGCTTTCCAAGCCGCTAATGATGGTCTTTGGGATTTCAACCTGGAAACACAAACCGTCTATTACTCGCCACGCTGGAAAGAAATGCTGGGCTACGACCCCGATGAATTCACGTCGGATCTTGATACTTGGACAATGCTGGTACATCCGGAAGACAGGGAAAAGGCACTGGCACTGCTCAATGGTTATCTGGAAGGACGCCTGGATACTTACAGAGCGGAATTTCGTATGCACCATAAAGAAGGTCATTGGATTTACATTCTGTCACGAGGCATCTTGGCGCACGATAGTCAAGGCAGACCCCTTTCACCCCGGCGCATCATCGGCACGCATCTGGATATTACCGAACAGAAACAAGCGGAAAATCAATTACGTGAGAGCGAAGCTCGTTACCGTACCCTGTTTGAAGGCTCTTATGATGCCATGATAATATTTAGGGCGAATCCATTGAAATTAGTCACCTGCAACTCCGCCGCTCTGGAAATGTTCGGTGTGCCCGATTTAGAAACATTTGCTTTACTGGAACCGCTGGATCTCTTTCCGGAAAAGCAGAATGATCAGGCTTTATTGCAGGATAAACTGCAGCAAGTCACTGAATTGGCCATACGTAATGGCTTTCACTATTTTGAATGGATACACAAACGTTTGCATGGGGATACCTTCCCGGCAACAGTGATGCTGAGCCGCTCTGAAATCAATGGTGAATTATGTCTGCAAGCAACAGTTCGTGATATTACCCAACAAAAGAATGCTGAAGAACAGCTCAGATTAGCTGCCGGGGTGTTCGCACACGCCCGTGAAGGCATCATGATTATGAATGCCGATTTCATTCTTATTAATGTCAACGCCGCTTTCACGTATATCACCGGTTATGAGCACGATGACGTCATAGGCAAAAAACCGGGTATCCTTAAATCCGATCGACACAGTATAGATTTCTACGCCAGTATGTATCAATCCCTGGACGGAAAAGGACATTGGTATGGAGAAATCTGGAATCGTCGCAAAAATGGTGAAGTATATGCCGCTTTGCTCAATATCAGTCAGATTCTTAGCAAGGATGGCGAAACTCGTCATTTTGTGGGAATTTTTACCGACATTACCTATATAAAAACCCATCAACGTGAACTTGAACATCTTGCTCATTATGACATCTTAACCGGTTTGCCCAATCGCGTGCTACTGACTACACGGCTACAACAAGCTATGGCACTCACAAAACGACTAAACAAATTCATTGCTGTCGTCTTTATTGATCTGGATGGCTTTAAAGCCATCAATGATCGATATGGCCATGAAACTGGTGATAAACTGCTGATTAACATTGCTAAAAATATGAAATACTCATTTCGTAAAGTAGACACCCTGGCGCGTATTGGTGGCGATGAGTTTATTGCAGTATTCCAAAGCCTTAACTCAAAAACAGACTGCGAACCATTTGTTCGCCGTATTCTTACCTCTGTAACCAAACCCATCGTCATTAATGAACAAACCCTCAACATCACTGCCAGCATCGGCATCAGCCTTTACCCACAAGACGAAGACGCATCTCCCGATTTGCTACTGCGCCAGGCTGACCAAGCAATGTATGAAGCAAAACTGGCTGGCAAAAATCGCTTTCACTTCTTTGATGCGGCGCATGACCAACTGATTCGGAACCAAAACCTCAATCTTAAACGTATTAAACTGGCCTTGGATCAACGGGAATTTGTCCTCTACTATCAACCCAAGATCAATTTGCGTACAGGACATGTCTTTGGTGTCGAAGCTTTAATCCGCTGGCAACATCCGGAAAAAGGATTACTGGCACCGGCATCCTTCTTGCCGAACCTGGAAAATCACCCATTCAATATTGAGTTGGGTGAGTGGGTTATCGATACTGCACTCACACAAATCGAAACATGGCAGACGATGGATATCCATATGCAAATTAGCGTCAATGTCGGCGCACAACAACTACAACAATCTGACTTCTTTACTAAATTATCTATCTGCCTAGAAAATCATCCCCATGTTCAACCGCATCAGCTAGAGCTGGAAGTTCTGGAAACCAGTGCTCTGGAAGACATTACTCATGTCACAAATCTGATTGAATCATGCAATAAAATCGGCGTCGGGTTTGTATTAGACGATTTTGGAACGGGCTATTCTTCACTGAGCTATCTTAAACGGTTACCCATCCGCTTGATCAAAATCGACCAAAGCTTTGTACGCGATATGCTTAAGGATAAGGAAGATCTGGCAATCATTAAAGGCGTATTAGATCTGGCAAGCGTGTTTCACCGCAATGTAGTTGCGGAAGGCATTGAAACCGCTCAGCATCATCGTTTACTCATCAGCCTTGGTTGCGAATTAGGGCAAGGATATGGTATTGCCCAGCCTATGCCGACGGAAGCGTTTCCAGCGTGGCTATCCGCCTGGCGGCCTGATCCTGACTGGTTATTGGTACCCATCGTCAATCATGATGACCTATCGTTACTATTCGCCAAGGTAGCCCATGACGCTGCTCTGATGTCAGATTCAACCCATTTGAACGGCGAGCGATCAACACCCAATCCGATCAAATTATCCGATTGCTTGCTCAGTCAATGGCTGGAAGGTGAAGGCCAACAACGATTCGGCGCTACTTCCTGGTACCAAGGCATAACTGCATTGCACCTTCAAACACATGCGTTAGCAACCCAGTTAGCGGAATCATCCAGAAACAATGATCATTGTGTTATAGACACACAATCTATTGATTATATTAATACGGAGAGGCAATTGACCATTGAGATTGAGAAATTATTTTGTTCTGCACCAACCAAAAAACACCCGTTAAGTTAGTAAAAAGTATCCCATCACAAATATAAATTTCCTGTCTTTTCATCCTGATATCTGACTTAAGCGCTGCTAAATAATACTGCAATCGCGTTTATGTACATCCAGATTTAATAGGCCTTTGGAAAACTATCCGCATTGCCGATTTATCAAAGATTATCTGGATCAACCTCTATTCCCAATGGAATAAGAGGCGTAAAGCACGTCACATTAACATAATCAGCAGATTCACACATTGTTAGAATGCACCATTCTGTAGGAATATTCCTCTATTATCTGTGGGAAAAATAAATTGTTAATAGGTATTATACATAAGGCTATAAATATCCAAACAATACAACCTCAACAATCTATTTTATTCATTGACAGTGGCGTAGCCGATTACCAAACTCTGATTAACGGCGTTAAAGCGGGAACAAAAGTTGTCATACTCAATACCGATCAGGATGGTGTACAGCAAATCACTGACGTACTGAATCAATCTTCCAATGTAGACAGTGTCCATATCCTGTCTCATGGCAATCAAGCCGAAGTGATGCTTGGCAACGTCGCGTTGAATCGCAGTTCATTCGCTGCCTACCAGCCTGCTTTACAATCCTGGCGCAACGCGCTCTCAGAAACAGCAGAAGTTGTACTGTACGGCTGCCATGTGGCCAAAGGCGCTATCGGGCAACAATTCATCCGCCAGCTAAGCGCAACGATCCAAGCAAGTATCACCGCTTCTGTCGATCTGACCGGTGCTAAATCTCTCGGAGGAAACTGGGAACTCGCATTCCATTATGGACAAATCCATCATTCGCAGATTTTTGCACAAAATGCATTAGACAATTATGTCGGCATCTTAGCGACTGAAACCATTTCGTTTGATGCAGAGGAATTATCCAGCGCAAAAACTGATGTATCAGTTTACAGTTATACCAAAGCAACAAAAGGCTATAGCGATTTAACCATCAAACTGACCGACTCGGATACTGACCAAGATTTCACTTCATTAAAATTGATGTCGGATAAAAGAGATGGTCTATGGGATGCTTCATATCTATATGGGTATCCATCCGGAATAATCATTCGTGATGACAGTAGCTACAAAACGGGGACCTGGTTTGCATTTGCCACAGTAAAGGGCGACGAGTTTGATTTGGTCTCAATAGATATCAGTGAAGCAAAAGGTAGCTTAGATACAGTAGAAATTCTTGGATACCGGGATGGAAAACAAGTTACCAGTGAAGACCCTATTCCGTTGAAGACCGCCGGCACGACAGAATTCCAGACCATCAGTTTATCCACTGCTTTTGATAATGTGGATGAAGTGCGTATCCGTCATATCTCAAGCGGAACATTTAACTACAAGGATTTTCCCGGTCAATTTGGCATGGTGTATGGAAACTTTGTTTTTCAACCGGCACTCACTCCCACCATCACGTCTGCCACTTACGACGCCGGTGATAATTACCTGATAGTAACCGGCACCAACATGACTGCCACAGTAGGCGCTGCCAACGATATCGATGTCACCAAACTGACCCTGACCGGACAAGGCGGCGCCACGTATACGCTCACCTCGGCTAGCGTTGAAATCACATCGGCAACTGGATTTACCGTAACCCTGAATGCCACAGATCAAACGCATGTGGAAGGATTAGTGAATAAGAATGGCACTTCCGCCGTCGATGCCACAACGTTTAATATCGCCGCTGCGGCTGACTGGAATCCCTCCCAGACCGGTAATGTAGATACCACCGGGAATGGGATTACCGTCAGTAATGTACAAACCCCCACCATCACGTCCGCCACTTACGATGCCAGCACCGGCGCATTAGTGGTAACCGGAACCAACTTCGTAAACGCCAATGGTGCTGCCAACGATATCACCGCCAATAAATTCACGTTCACCGGTGAAGGTGGAACAACTTATACATTGACCGATTCCTCCAATGTCGAGATTACTTCCGGCACGGCTTTCACCATCACATTGAGTGCGACGGACAAAGCCGCGATCAATCAGATTAGCAATAAGAATGGCACTTCATCAACGAGTGGCACCACCTATAACCTAGCTGCCGCCGATGACTGGAACACGGTGATCGGCAATGCGAATATCGCTGATCTCACCGGTAATGGCATTACTGTCAGTAACGTTGCCGCACCAGTTATTATATCCGCCACTTACGATGCCAGTACCGACGCATTAGTGGTGACCGGCACAGGCTTATTGAAATTAAACGGCGTTACCAACGATATCGTCGCCAACAAGTTCACTTTCACCGGTGAAGGTGGGGCAACTTATACATTAACCGATACTTCAAATGTCGAAATCACTTCCGGCACGGCTTTTACACTTACATTGAGTGCGACGGATAAAGTTGGCATCAACCAAATCACCAACAAAAACGGCACCAGCTCTACCGGCGGCACGACCTACAATCTGGCTGCCGCAGAAGATTGGGCGGCTGGGGCTGACGCTGCGGTTGTCGTCGCCGATCTCACCGGCAATGGCATGACCGTCTCCAATGTGGCCGTTCCCACGATTACATCGGCGACTTATGACGCTTCCACCGGTGCATTGGTAGTCACCGGCTCAAACTTCCTGAGTACAAGCGGTGCTACCAACGATATCGTCGCCAACAAGTTCACTTTCACCGGTGAAGGTGGGGCAACTTATACATTAACCGATACTTCAAATGTCGAAATCACTTCCGGCACGGCTTTTACACTTACATTGAGTGCGACGGATAAAGCCGCTGTGAATCTGCTCCTGAATGAGGACGGCACGGCATCGAGCGATGCAACCACCTACAATGTCGCCGCGGCAGAGGATTGGGCGGCCGGTGCGGACGCTGCGGTTGTCGTCGCCGATCTGGCAGGCAACGGCATAACCGTTACCATTCCACCCGCTTCATCCGGCGGTGGCGGCAACCCTGCACCGACTCCCACGATTATTGATGGCGCCACTACCAGCACAACAACGCAATCGGATGGCACAGTGATCACCACTGTTTTGCCGATCAGTACTGATCGCCAAGATGATCCGAACAGCTTATTCCCTCAATATGCAGATGTCCCTGTCATTCGCAATTCAAATGGCGATACCTTGTTGACTGTCAGTCTGCCTGTCGGTGTCGGTTTGAATATTGCCGGCAAATTACAATTGCTGAATATACATGAGGCTACCGATGATCTAACTCAGCGCATTGAGCAAGAAACCGGCTCAGACAGTGCTTTAACTCAGGAAATTATCAATCGCGCCAAGGATTTTCTCTCGACATTGGCCACCGATGAGCACGTCACTGTGCAGACCATCACGCCATCGATCAATAATAACCAATCACCCGATGTACCCATTATTGTTACCGGATCGAATATCAATAACGACGATAAGCAAATTTTGATCATCGATGCCAGAAACCTCCCATCCGGCGCTATCATTCAACTGGACAACGTTGCATTCGCACTCATTATCGGCGCTGTTCGGGTTGTCGGCGGCAACGGTGAGAACTTTGTTGTCGGCGATAATCAAAATCAATATATCGTGCTGGGTGCCGACGACGATATTTTGTTTGGTAGCGGCGGTAATGATACGGTCGGCAGCTTGGCCGGTAATGATCAGATTTCCGGCGACGTGGGTAATGATATTGTTTTCGGTGGCGCCGGCAATGACTTGTTGAGTGGCGGCACCGGCAATGATCAACTCAATGGTGGCTTGGGCTTTGACAGCGCATCTCAGGATGGGCAATTATCGGACTATCAGGTTGAAACGCATGGTAGCGTAATCACGCTCACGCAAAGCAACGGTGAAGTCGATACATTGACCGATGTCGAGTCAATCCGTTTTGCCACCGGCCCCAGTTTGTCCATCGCATACTCCGCCATTGAAGCGGTTGCACACCATTTGGTCAAAACCTGGCTGGGACGTGATTTGACCGTTATTGAGGGTGATGCCGTACAAAACTGGCAAACAGCCACTACGGACGACATTTTAACTGCTTTTCACGACCTGCCTGAAGCAGCCGATCTACAAGACAAAACCAACAGCGAATTACTGGCAGGCTTGGCAACCGACTTAACTATTGTTCAGTTGGATACAGCTCTTGAGATCATTGCTGGCGATAGTAACGATGAAGGGTATTTATCGTTAGGGTTAGGGTTGAAAGTAGACGGCGGCAAAGGTCATGATGTATTGCATATGCTGGGCGGTCGTGAAGATGTTCATCTGGCGTCAGTCAATGATCGTCTGGAATTAACCCGCCTCAATGATGGCGCCATGCTGAGCCTCAGGAATACCGAAATGATTGCTTTTGACAGCGGTGAAACCGTGGTAATTGCACACAATCAGACCGAAGATATCCTAGCACGCCTGGTACATAGTTTCTTTGATCGGGATGCTACCCCGGAAGAATGGCAATCAGGGCGGGAAGCGCTGGATGTTCAGGTCAGTCATCGCGCTATTTTGGATTGGTTTAAGCAGCATGCCGGTTTGGATGATCTGTCCAACACGGATTATGTGCAAACGATTTATACCCAGACATTAGGGCGTGCTGCGACGAGTGATGAACTCGACCAACAATTATTCCGCTTGGATAGTAATCAGGTGGATCGTGAATGGCTAGCGGTTGAGATCGCTCAGAGTACCGAAGCTGCCGTTCATTTGGTAGGCAGCGTCATGTTGCAAGAGGGATGAGTGTAAATTGACCGTTCGCCGAACAACACACGTTCCTCAGCGGAACTAAACATGGCGGATTGAGGTACTGCTACGATACTTAGCACTTTGTATTAAAAACTAGGTAATATTTATCGTGGCAGTTGTTATCTATGAAATTAAAATCTTAATGAAAAGGAGATAATCTATGAAACTCACCAAGAAAACACAAGGTTTTTTCACTGTTACGACAGCTATAGCACTCTTTGCTGCAATGCCTGACAACGCTACTGCAGGTATGGAACCATTTATTGGAGAGATTAACTACGTTGCTTTTAATTACGCGCCTCAGGGTTGGCTCCCATGTAATGGACAATTACTGTCAATTAATCAATATCAAGCGGTGTTTGCCTTGCTCGGCACCACATACGGCGGTGATGGCACGACCACCTTTGCTTTGCCCGACATGCGCGGCAAGGTTCCCGTACACCAAGGGCAATCTGCAGGAGGCTCAAACTTTGCGATGGGCCAAACAGCGGGTTCCGAGAATGTTACGCTGACGGTTAATCAAATGCCTACTCATTCTCATCCAGTCGATGCGACTTCGACTTCCACCTCTGTGGTCGCTCCCGGCGCATCCGCGACTTCGACATTGAAAGCAGTCAATGCGGCTGGTGATACAAATTCGCCAGGAGGTGGCGCAATTGCAATGTCTCCAGCGCTGACCAAGATATATGCCTCGGCAACTGCACCCAGTGTGAGTATGAATCAAGCTTCTATTGAAACCTCGCTCAGTGGTGTGAATGTGGCGACTACGACAATTACCACGGCGACTGCCGGTACTACCGGAGGATCTCAACCGTTCTCAATCATGCAACCATACACCACGATTAATTGCATCATTGCAATCGATGGAATCTTTCCTTCGCGGCCCTAGATAGCTGAATTACTTTACACTCTACTCAGGAGAGTCATCGGATTAATTGCACAGTCATCGGGTCAGTCCGACATTCACGGCAATTAACCGGTGGTTCCCGTTAACAAAACAAAAATGAAAAATGCTGTGTTGATATTTCTGTCTATCGCAATGCTGTTGCCTGGAGAAAACGCCAGTGCGCAAACAGCAGGCACTCAGATCATGAAAGATGCCCAATCAGCACTGGCAACAGGAGATTATGAAAAAGCATTTGCCGGATATCATGCAGCAGCCGACAATGATAAAAACGCCCTGGCACAATTTTCTCTGGGTCTTTTTTATCAGAACGGCTGGGGACGGTCAGTGGATAAAGTTGCTGCCTGCCAATGGTTCGAGAAAGCGGCACAAGGTGGTATTCCGGCAGCCCAGCATCTGACCGGCGTTTGTTTTGAAGAAGGCACACATCATTCGGCAGATCCCGCAGTCGCCGCGGATTGGTTTCAGAAAGCAGCCCAGGCAGGACATATTCATTCCTATTGCCATCTCGGCAATCTCTACATGACCGGCAAGGGATTTCCCCATGATCCCATCAAAGCGCTTGCGCTTTGTCATCCTGCCGCGCAGCAGGGTTCGATTCCTGCACAAATATGGATGGGCAAATTTTATTTGCAAGGCGATGCATCCATTCAGGACATACAAGAAGCTTACCGCTGGTTTGAAGCAGCCGCGCAAAAACAAAGCCCTGAAGCCTTTTATTATTTAGGCATCATTATTGATAAAGGCTTATCACAAGGACACACACCCCAGAAAGCCAGACAAATGTTTGAACAAGCCGCCGTACTAAAATACGTGCCGGCTTATTTTCAGATAGGAAAAAGTTTTTATACCGCAGAACCGGATCCTGAAACACACCAATTATCGGCAGAGCATCTGGCAAAAGCTTATGTATGGCTTTCAGCCACCGTGCAACGGCCAGGAAATCCGGAAGAGATCAGTGCAGCAAAAGCGATGCTGCAGCAAATATTAGTCGTGATGCCAACGGCATGGCTTGCTGAACTTGATCATAAAGTCGCTCGGCATTTACTGGAAAGCTATTGAACATATGTAGTATTTATTACCAATACATGTAATGTTTATTACCAATATATGTAATATTCATTGCAAAGCCATTAAGCACATGTGATTATTGCTATGCCCTGTTAATAGAATAAATAAGCAATTGTTTTACTGAACTAATCATGAAATAACGGTTTAATCAGCAGCTCCTCAATGAAACTGACAATATAGGTATGAAACGATGACTACTCAAATAATACAATCCGAGCAATCTATTTTATTCATTGACAGTGGCGTAGCCGATTACCAAACTCTGATTAACGGCGTTAAAGCGGGAACACAGGTTGTCATACTGAATGCTGAGCAAGATGGTGTACAGCAAATTACTGACGTGCTGAATCAATCCTCCAATGTAGACAGTGTCCATATCCTATCTCATGGCAATCAAGCCGAAGTGATACTTGGCAACACCTCGTTGAATCACAGTTCATTCGCTGCCTACCAGCCTGCTTTACAATCCTGGCGCAACGCGCTGTCAGAAACAGCAGAAGTTATACTGTACGGCTGCCATGTAGCCAAAGACACTATCGGGCAACAATTCGTCCGCCAGCTCAGCGCAACGATCCAAGCGAGTATCGCTGCTTCTGTCGATCTGACCGGTGCAAAATCTCTCGGAGGAAACTGGGAACTCGCATTCCATTGTGGGCAAATCCATCATTCGCAGATTCTTGCACAAAGCGCGTTAGACAGCTATGCCGGCACCCTGGCGACGGAAACGATTACATTCATTGAAAATGAGCTTTCAGGTGAACCGCTTGCCAGCTATACCAAAGGAACCACCGGCTACGGCAATCTAACCATCAAAGGCACTGACTCCGGCACCGGAACAGCTTTTGGCTCATTAGTCAATTTATCCAACCCTGCCGGTTTATACGATTCAGATTCTCAGTTTGGACCGGGTGGTTCGGTAGGTATCGGATTAAACGATGGACTTAGTAACGCCACGACAGGCACTTGGTTTGTCTTTGCCACTGCCAACGGCGGAGAATTTGATCTGGTGTCGTTAAAAATGACCGAAGGCAATGGTGTATTCAGTTCAATGCAAGCCGTTGGCTTCCGCAATGGATTACAAGTCGCCACCCAGTCACTAACGCTCACTACTGGTACAACGCAGCAAACCCTCAGCATGTCTTCCGACTTTGATAATGTTGACGAAATCCGTGTCCGGCAAACGACGTCCGGTTTTTTCGATAGCGGAATGCCCGGGCAGGATGGCATATTGTTCGAGAATTTTATTTTTCAGCCGATTCCCGTCACCATTACATCCGCCACTTACGATGCCAGCACCAATTCACTGGTAGTAACCGGCACCAACATGACTGCCACAGTAGGCGCTGCCAACGATATCGATGTCACCAAACTGACCCTGACCGGACAAGGCGGCGCCACGTATACGCTCACCTCGGCTAGCGTTGAAATCACATCGGCAACTGGATTTACCGTAACCCTGAATGCCACAGATCAAACGCATGTGGAAGGATTAGTGAATAAGAATGGCACTTCCGCCGTCGATGCCACAACGTTTAATATCGCCGCTGCGGCTGACTGGAATCCCTCCCAGACCGGTAATGTAGATACCACCGGGAATGGGATTACCGTCAGTAATGTACAAACCCCCACCATCACGTCCGCCACTTACGATGCCAGCACCGGCGCATTAGTGGTAACCGGAACCAACTTCGTAAACGCCAATGGTGCTGCCAACGATATCACCGCCAATAAATTCACGTTCACCGGTGAAGGTGGAACAACTTATACATTGACCGATTCCTCCAATGTCGAGATTACTTCCGGCACGGCTTTCACCATCACATTGAGTGCGACGGACAAAGCCGCGATCAATCAGATCGTCAATAAAAATGGCACTTCATCAACGAGTGGCACCACCTATAACTTAGCTGCCGCCGATGACTGGAACACGGTGATCGGCAATGCGAATATCGCTGATCTCACCGGTAATGGCATTACTGTCAGTAACGTTGCCGCACCAGTTATTACATCCGCCACTTACGATGCCAGTACCGGCGCATTAGTGGTGACCGGCACAGGCTTATTGAAATTAAACGGCGCTACCAACGATATCGTCGCCAACAAGTTCACTTTCACCGGTGAAGGTGGGGCAACTTATACATTAACCGATACTTCAAATGTCGAAATCACTTCCAGCACGGCTTTTACGCTTACATTGAGTGCGACGGATAAAGTTGGCATCAACCAAATCACCAACAAAAACGGCACCAGCTCTACCGGCGGCACGACCTACAATCTGGCTGCCGCGGAAGATTGGGCGGCTGGGGCTGACGCTGCGGTTGTCGTCGCCGATCTCACCGGCAATGGCATGACCGTCTCCAATGTGGCCGTTCCCACGATTACATCGGCGACTTATGACGCTTCCACCGGTGCATTGGTAGTCACCGGCTCAAACTTCCTGAGTACAAGCGGTGCTACCAACGATATCGTCGCCAGCAAGTTCACTTTCACCGGTGAAGGTGGGGCAACTTATACATTGACCGATACTTCAAATGTCGAAATCACTTCCAGCACGGCTTTTACGCTTACATTGAGTGCGACGGATAAAGTTGGCATCAACCAAATCACCAACAAAAACGGCACCAGCTCTACCGGCGGCACGACCTACAATCTGGCTGCCGCGGAAGATTGGGCGGCTGGGGCTG
>JAGNZK010000002.1 GCA_017984435.1 Nitrosomonas sp.
CCAATAGCAAAGTGTCAATGTATTCGGCAGAATTTACCTCTCTGATGACATGTTCTCATAAAACTATTTTGAACAACACTTTTTCTAAACCCAAAAAACCCCTCTTTTCCATATTGACATCCCACTGTCGCTTTTTTGACTATAAATAATTAAAAAACTGAAAATTAAAAGGGAGCATCCCTCAACTCGCCTCAATATGTTTCATAAATACTTGGTGACGATATTTCGGTATTTACCTTTTGTTTGCTGAAGGGTTTGATTACAGTTCATCAACTAAGTCTTATTATAAAAAACTCAATCGAGTATACTCAGCGGCTTCTCAAAATTTTAATTGAATAAACTATGAGTGAATATCTTTTTACTTCTGAGTCTGTTTCCGAAGGCCATCCGGATAAGGTTGCTGATCAAATTTCTGATGCCGTTTTGGATGCGATTCTGAGACAAGATGCCAACGCGCGGGTTGCATGCGAAACACTATGCAGTACTGGTTTGATTGTATTGTCGGGAGAGATCACAACACATGCTTCTGTTGACTACAACATTATTGCACGTGAAACGGTTAAGAATATTGGTTATACCAGTTCGAACATCGGTTTTGATTCCACTACCTGTGCTGTTTTAACCGCGTTCAATAAACAATCTCCAGATATTGCCCAGGGTGTTGATCGTACAAAAGAAGAAGAAATGGAGCAAGGCGCGGGGGATCAAGGCCTGATGTTTGGATTTGCTTGCGACGAAACCCCACAATTGATGCCGATGCCAATTTTTTATGCGCATCGTTTAGTTGAACGGCAGGCAGAATTGAGGAAAAAAGGACAATTGGCATGGTTACGTCCGGATGCCAAATCACAAGTTTCGGTGCGCTATCAGAACGGTAAACCACAATGCGTTGAGACTGTTGTAATCTCCACACAGCATGATCCTGATGTTTCACATCAGGTGCTGACTGAAGCGGTTATTGAAGAAATTATTAAACCAGTTCTGCCTTCCGGAATGATCAGCGATCGTATCCAATATCTGGTCAATCCGACCGGACGTTTTGTAGTGGGTGGTCCGATGGGTGATTGTGGCTTGACCGGTCGTAAAATTATTGTCGATAGTTATGGTGGTTCAGCGCACCATGGCGGTGGTGCCTTCTCTGGCAAAGATCCTTCCAAAGTTGACCGATCGGCAACCTATGCCGGGCGCTACGTTGCAAAAAATATTGTAGCTGCTGGAATTGCCAGTAAATGTGAAGTGCAAGTTGCCTATGCGATTGGTGTCGCACGGCCCGTTTCATTGATGGTCAATACCTTCGGTACTGGCAAGATTGCTGATGAGAAGATTGTCCAATTAATTGAAAAGCACTTTGATCTACGCCCTCGTGGCATCATTCATGCGCTCAATTTGTTGCGCCCCATCTATGCCAAAACTGCTGCCTATGGGCATTTTGGACGAGAAGATCCGGATTTTACCTGGGAAGCTACGGATAAGGCTGCACAACTTCGTATCGATGCTGGCATATGATTTTTTGGTAGTATGTATCGACATTAATACGCTTCAATTTGATTTTTCCACTGTGTTGAGGAGCGCTGCAGCGGTTTGTTCCGTGAGGCTCAGCACAAGTGGGTATTGTGACAACGGCGCTCGTTCATATTTTTAGGAGATAACTATGAACGCTGTGCTCAATCAAAATGGTAGCGACTATAAGGTTGCCGATATTTCATTGGCGGAATGGGGACGTAAAGAAATTACGATTGCCGAAACGGAAATGCCGGGTTTGATGGCATTGCGTAAGGAATATGCAAATCAAAAACCATTAGCAGGTGCACGTATTGCTGGTTCTTTGCATATGACGATTCAAACGGCTGTACTGATCGAAACATTGGTGGCCCTGGGTGCAGAAGTGCGTTGGGCCTCTTGTAATATTTTTTCCACGCAGGATCATGCAGCCGCAGCTATTGCTGCCAAGAATATCCCAGTATTTGCGTATAAAGGCGAATCACTGGAAGACTACTGGGAATATGCGCACCAGATCTTTGAGTGGATAGTAAATGGTCAATCTGACGGCGCTAATATGATCCTGGATGATGGTGGTGATGCAACATTACTGCTTATCCTGGGTACAAAAGCCGAGAAAAATCCTTCTGTAATTGCGAATCCTGCCAACGAAGAAGAAACCGCATTATTTGCTGCAATCAAAAATAAACTGGCTGTTCAACCAAATTGGTATTCAACAAATCTTGCCAGGATACGCGGTGTGACAGAGGAAACCACCACAGGAGTCCATCGGTTATATGAAATGCATAAAAATGGAGAACTTCCATTCCCAGCTTTTAACGTCAATGATTCTGTCACTAAATCAAAGTTCGATAATCTTTATGGTTGCAGGGAATCATTGGTTGATGGCATCAAACGTGCAACCGATGTCATGATCGCCGGAAAAATCGCGCTGGTTTGTGGTTATGGCGATGTCGGTAAAGGATGTGCACAATCATTACGCGGTTTGGGCGCGACGGTTTGGATTACTGAAATTGATCCAATCTGTGCCCTTCAAGCAGCCATGGAAGGGTATCGTGTCGTTACTATGGATGATGCCTGTGATCAAGCGGATATTTTTGTAACCGCGACAGGTAATTTGCGGGTGATCACGCATGATCACATGCTGAAAATGAAGGATCAGGCGATTGTTTGCAATATTGGGCATTTTGATTCGGAGATTGATATTGCATCGGTGCAGAAATATCAGTGGGAGAATATCAAACCCCAAGTGGATCATGTCATATTTCCGACCGGACGCCGCATTATTGTTCTGGCGCAGGGCAGGCTGGTGAATTTGGGATGCGCAACTGGGCATCCTTCCTTTGTGATGTCGAGTTCGTTTACCAATCAGGTATTGGCGCAGATGGAATTATGGCGGAGTGGAGAGAATTACCAAAAGAATGTCTATGTGTTGCCAAAACATCTGGATGAAAAAGTAGCGCGCCTGCATATCGGGAAACTGGGCGTGAAACTTACTGAATTGACAGATGAGCAGTCAAAATATTTGGGTCTCAACAAGAACGGCCCGTATAAACCAGAAATGTATCGGTATTAATTATCCATTCTTAGTCTTAAATGGGGGAAGCATTGTTTAAAAATTATTCTCCCATTAATAAAAAACTGTAATAAAACCAAGATGATTGATATCAACGCCGATTTGATAATTCTGTATTTGTAGACTTGTAACGATGGAATCACAAAAAAAATTCTCTCCTGCTTTCAGTTTTGAGCTGTTTCCGCCTCAGACTTCCCAAGGCGTTGAAAAACTACGATTAACACGTCAGCAACTGGCTCAATATGACCCTAAGTTTTTTTCTGTGACTTTTGGCGCAGGTGGTTCGACGCGTGAACGGACATTGGAAACCGTATTGGAAATTCAAGCGGAGGGACATGTCGTTGCACCGCATCTTTCTTGCATTGGTTCGACCCGGCAGAATATTCGAATGATTCTGGAAAAATATCATCAGGCAGGTATTAGCCATATCGTTGCATTGCGTGGCGATTTGCCATCAGGGATGGCACAGGCGGGAGAATTTCGTTATGCGAGCGAACTGGTGACCTTTATCCGCCAGGAATTTGGATCTTCGTTTCATATCGATGTTGCGGCTTACCCGGAATATCATCCGCAAGCACGATCTGCGCAAGCGGATTTCGAGAATTTCAAGCATAAAATTGAAACCGGTGCCAATTCGGCGATTACGCAATATTTCTATAATGCGGATGCCTATTATCATTTTGTTGAATCCTGTGAGTTGGCTGGTTTGAATATTCCTATTGTCCCTGGGATTATGCCAATTAATAAATTCTCTCAACTGGTTAGATTTTCAGATACTTGTGGTGCTGAAATCCCTCGCTGGATTCGTAAGAAATTAGAAAGTTATAGCGATGATAGTGCGTCCATACAGGCTTTTGGGTTGGATGTCGTCACCGATCTTTGTGAGCAATTATTAAAAGCAGGTGCTCCCGGACTGCATTTTTATACGTTGAATTCAGCCAACTTAACATCACTCATATGGCAGCGTCTTAATCTTAAAAGAAATACCGATTAATCCATACTTCTTTGTTTTATTTGTGAGCAGTGTGATCGTCAATCAGGCAACCGCAGGTTTATGCAGAACATGTAATGAAACTGGAACGATCTTTTTCCTGATTTCCTCAGCCGGTATATAATGCGCATCCATATTCTGATTAAAATAAAAAAGCATGAGGTCTCGAAATGAAAGAAATAAAAACTGATTCTGATCAATCGACTGCAGAAGCATCAGTCCAGGAAACAATTGCTTCGGATGTTTCGACGATGGATGCTTGTGTCGCACATGCCAAGGAAGTCAGGGACACCCAGCTGGAACGTATCAAAAGCAGAGATTATGATTTTGCACCCGAATTTAAGGGCATGACGATTCAGCTTTATTTACTGGGTGTGATGTGGAGATTCGTTGAGCGTTTGGGAAATGCAGATGATGCGCGTGAATTGGCCTTCGCAGCTTTAGGAACACTGCTGATGCAAGACGGACTGCATAAAAAGCAAGTAGCTAAGCGTATTGAATTCCTGAAGAAGATGTCCAAAGTTGAAAATAATCATGATGCCTTGGCGGTGGCTATCGGCTATGAATCTGAGTCTGGTGATAACAGTCTGGCAGAGGCATTTGATCATTATGTTGATGATGCCCAGGTTTCAGGTGCGTTTTGGCGACTGTATGACCGTGGCAGAAAAATCATGCTTTACGGTGGCTTATCAATAGCGTTTGTGGTGATCTGGTTTGTCACATTGTTTATGCCGGGGAATAGTGCGATTGCGATTCTTGCGGCCGGACTCATCGCAGCGGCACTTTTTGTCATACCGGTATTCTTGATTGGTATCTATATGTATCGCACGAGAATTAAAAAAGCAAAATAAGTGAGTTAACTCGGATCTCTATATGATCCAGCATATAAACAGCAAGAAATTAAGATTAATTGATCAAACCGGCTGCTAGCGTAAAAATGAGTGCGCATATTATAGATGGTAAGAAAATAGCCGAATTGGTACGTGCCGAGTGGAAATTACGTGCTGAGAAATTGATTCAGTCAGGCAGAAAACCAGGATTGGCAGTGATTATTGTTGGAGATAATGCTGCATCAGGCATTTATGTCAGAAATAAAGTAAAAGCTTGTAATGAAATCGGTATTCACTCGGAAGTGCATGCTTTTCCGGCGAGTGCTCAACAAAATGAAGTATTGAATTGCATTCAGGCACTCAATGAAAACTCGAATATCCATGGCATTTTGGTTCAATTACCACTTCCTTCTCATTTTGAAAACAACCGGGTAATCACTTCCATTGCTGTTGAGAAAGATGTGGATGGTTTTCATCTTTACAATGTGGGGGCGTTAGTGACTGGAAATACCGTATTCTCACCTTGTACGCCTTATGGTGTGATGGTAATGTTGGAAAGAAACCATATTCCGATGGTAGGTCAACACGCGGTAGTAGTCGGACGTAGCAATATTGTCGGTAAGCCCATGGCGTTCATGTTATTGGAGCAAGGTGCTACTGTGACGATTTGTACCTCGAAAACACGTAATTTATCTCAATTCACAAAAAATGCTGATATTCTGGTAGTAGCGACAGGGAAACCTCGTATGATTACTGCCGAAATGGTAAAGCCTGGTGCTGTCGTGATCGATGTGGGTATTAATCGATTACCCGATGGGAAACTCTGCGGTGATGTCGACTATGAGTCGGTTAGGGAGATTGCCGGATATATTACGCCGGTTCCGGGAGGCGTAGGACCGATGACTATCACGATGTTGTTATGCAACACCATTCTGGCTGCTGAACGTACGCAAACCGGTAAATAAAATAGATAAATCAGTTAAATTTTGATGGGTGTGTTCGAACATGGAATTACAACCTGATATAGATCCACAAGAAACACAGGAATGGTTGGATGCGTTGGATTCGGTCATTGTCAGTGCCGGTGGAGAGCGTGCTCATTTTCTACTGGAAAAACTAATTGAGAAAGCCCGCCGTTCGGGTGCCTACTTACCCTATAGCGCCACAACAGCTTATATCAATACCATCCCAACCGGTAAAGAGGAACGCTCGCCAGGCAACAATGCGATAGAGCATCGTATTCGCTCGTATGTTCGCTGGAATGCTATGGCGATGGTATTACGTGCCAACAGGGATACCAATGTAGGCGGACATATTGCCAGCTTTGCATCTGCGGCAACGCTATATGACGTTGGGTATAATCATTTCTGGCATGCGCCGTGTGAAACGCATGGCGGGGATTTGGTCTATGTGCAGGGACATTCTTCTCCGGGTGCTTATGCGTATGCATTTCTTTCCGGAGAGTTGAGTCAGGAACAACTGGACAGCTTTCGCCAAGAAGCTGGTGGTAACGGTTTGTCTTCCTATCCACATCCTTGGTTAATGCCTACTTTCTGGCAATTTCCAACAGTTTCAATGGGTCTTGGGCCGCTAATGGCCATTTATCAAGCGCGCTTCATGAAGTATCTGGGCAGTCGGGGATTGGTCAATACTCATGGCCGTAAAATCTGGGCTTTTATGGGTGACGGTGAAATGGATGAACCCGAGTCACTCGGTGCTATTTCACTAGCATCACGCGAGAGTCTGGATAATTTAATTTTTGTGGTCAATTGCAACCTGCAACGATTGGATGGCCCAGTGCGCGGAAATGGCAAGATCATCCAGGAACTGGAAGGTGCCTTTCGTGGCGCCGGCTGGAACGTGATCAAAGTGATTTGGGGTTCTTATTGGGATCCATTGTTGGCTAAAGATACCAAAGGGCTATTGCAAAAACGCATGATGGAATGCGTGGATGGGGAATATCAGAACTTTAAAGCCAGAGACGGTGCCTATGTGCGTGAGCACTTTTTTGGGAAATATCCTGAGCTATTGGAAATGGTCGCCAATATGTCGGACGATGATATCTGGCGATTAAACCGCGGCGGACATGATCCTTATAAAGTGTACGCAGCCTATGCGACGGCAGTAAAACATACTGGTCAGCCGACTGTGATATTGGCTAAAACCATTAAAGGTTACGGTATGGGTGAAGCCGGTGAAGCACAAAATATCACGCACCAGCAGAAAAAGATGGGCACTACTTCATTAAAGGCTTTTCGCAATCGGTTTGGTCTGGATATCCCGGATGACGAGATTGACGAGATACCTTATCTCACGCTTGCCGCGGATTCACCGGAATTTGCTTATATGCAAGAACGCCGCCAAGCGTTAGGTGGCACTTTTCATCGGCGCAAGACCAGTGCGCAGGCATTGCAGATACCGCCCCTGTCAGCTTTTGAATCGCTACTGAAAGCCAGTGGGGAAGGGCGCGAGTCATCAACAACCATGGCTTTTGTGCGCATTCTGAATATCCTGGTTAAGGATAAACAGATCGGTAAACATATTGTTCCAATCGTAGCCGATGAGTCGCGTACCTTTGGTATGGAGGGTATGTTCCGGCAGCTCGGCATCTGGTCATCCATGGGACAATTGTATACACCGCAGGATGCCGATCAGCTAATGTACTATAAGGAAGACAAACACGGACAGATTCTGCAGGAAGGTATCAACGAAGCCGGCGCTATGTCATCCTGGATCGCTGCGGCGACGGCTTACAGCACGCATGGCATCCAGATGATTCCGTTTTTTATATTTTATTCCATGTTCGGTTTTCAGCGTATCGGCGATTTAGCTTGGGCTGCCGGGGATATGCGCTGCCGTGGTTTTTTGCTGGGTGGAACGGCGGGACGCACGACATTGAATGGCGAAGGGTTGCAACATGAGGATGGACATAGTCATATCGTGGCTTCAACGATTCCCAATTGCGTATCATATGATCCGGCATTTGCGTACGAGTTGGCTGTCATCATCCAGGATGGTTTGCGCCGCATGTACCAGGAACAAGAGGATATCTATTATTACATCACGGTAATGAATGAAAACTACCCACATCCTGAAATGCCGGTTGGGGTTGAGAAAAATATACTGAAGGGCATGTATTTATTCAGCGAAGGCAGCAAGAATAAGGATAAATTTCATGTGCAGTTACTCGGTGCTGGCACTATTCTGCGCGAAGTGATTGCGGCTGCTGCCATACTCAAAAAAGAATATCACGTGAATGCAGATATTTGGAGCGTGACCAGCTTTAATGAATTAAGACGTGAAGCATTGAGTGTAACGCGCTGGAATATGCTGCATCCGGCTCAAGCGGCGAAAGTGTCTCATGTGGAAGACTGTCTTAAAGGACGCGAGGGGCCTGTGGTAGCTGCCACTGACTATATGAAGATTTATGCGGATCAGATCCGTGAATTTGTTCCTGGGAGGTATCTTGTTTTGGGAACGGATGGTTTCGGACGTTCCGATACGCGGGAGAAATTGCGTCGTTTCTTTGAGGTTGATCGATTTTATATTACGGTTGCAGCACTTAAAGCGCTATCTGAAGAGGGAAAGATCTCGAGTCAACAGGTTGATCAAGCCATACAGAAATATGGTATCGATCCGGAAAAGCCTAACCCGGCAATCAGTTAAGCCGGAGCACTATGAGGAAAGCACGTGGCTGAATTAAAAAAAGTATTCATCCCCGACATCGGTGATTTCAAAGATATTCCGGTAATCGAGGTATTGATCAAAGCAGGCGATGAAGTTAAAACTGAAGATTCATTGATTACACTGGAGTCCGACAAAGCGACTATAGAGATCCCATCTCCATACGCCGGTGTGATCAAAGAGTTGTTTGTCAAAACAGGCGATAAAGTATCAGAAGGTACGGCAATATTAGCGATTGAAGTTTCAAATAGTACCGATGTGAAAACTTCTCATCAAACTGCTGAGAAGGCGCCAATTCAGAAACATATCGCTGCTCAACCTGAGATAGAAGTCAAGCAAGCTGCTGCAGTCCAACAGATACAGCACTTACCGCAAGATACATCACCTGTAATTAATACCTTCTCTAAAGCGCATGCCAGTCCGTCTATCCGTCGTTTTGCGCGGGAATTGGGTGTAAATTTGGATTTGATTACGGGTAGCGGACCTAAGCATCGTATTCTCAAAGAAGATGTGCAAGCGTATGTAAAAACGGAATTGTCAAAGTCTCGCAGCAATGGTGCCGGATCAGCGCTTAATTTACTGCCTTGGCCGCAGGTTAACTTTGCCAAATTTGGTCCGATTGAGTTGAAACCACTGACGCGCATCAAACAAATTTCAGGTGCTAATTTGCACCGGAATTGGGTGATGATTCCACATGTGACGCAGTTTGACGAAGCGGATATCACAGATTTGGAGACTTTACGCAAGGAATCCAATGAAAGTACCAAAGAAAATAAAGTGAAGTTGACACTACTCGCTTTTCTGATGAAAGCGCTCATTGCTCCTTTGAAAAAATTCCCAGAATTTAATGCCTCGCTTGATAACGGTGTCGATGGTGAAACTAATCTAATTATCAAACACTTTTATCATGTTGGTTTTGCCGTGGATACGGTTCATGGACTAGTGGTTCCTGTCATTAGAGATGTTGATCAAAAGGGTGTGATTAGCATTGCTGAAGAATTAACCAGACTTTCCATATTGGCGCGTGAAGGCAAATTAAAACCCACGGATATGCAAGGCGCAAGTTTTACCATCTCCAGTCTTGGCGGCATTGGCGGCACAGCATTTACACCGATTATCAACGCACCTGAAGTTGCTATTCTGGGTGTTTCAAAAGCCGGTATCAAACCGGTTTATCGTGATAACCAATTTGTGCCTAGGCTGATGTTGCCTCTGTCGCTGTCCTATGATCATCGGGTCATTGATGGTGCAACTGCGGCGCGTTTTACGACACATTTATCGGAAGTGCTAACGGATATGCGTCTGGCTTTACTATAAAGACATGGTTGATATTTTACAGAAAACAACATGTGCTTCTTATACTGTCATAGGTGAAAACTATCGATAAGTTTTCTCTGGTTGGTATTTATGGTGGCACATTTGATCCTATCCATTATGGCCATCTGCGTATTGCTGAAGAACTGCTTGATATCATTGATTTGAGGAATATACTTTTTGTTCCTTCCGGTGCGCCTCGTTTACGTACGGTTCCAGCCGCATCAAGAAATCACCGTGCTGCCATGGTACGTTTGGCAATCCAGGGTAACAATATGTTTGCACTGGATGAACGTGAAATCGATCGTCCTGGTATAAGTACGACAGTTGAATCCCTGCGTGAATATCAATACGAATTAGGAAAAAATACGGCACTTTGCTTTATATTAGGGATAGATGCATTTGTAAAAATAAATCAGTGGCATCACTGGCATGAATTGTTCAATCTATGCCATATGATCATTGTGGCGCGTCCGGGCTATACATCCATCGATGATTATCAGAATCTGCCTGTAGATATCAGAAAAGAATTGATTGCTCGTCGTGTTCTGAATGCCGGTGATTTGGGGCTTCAGATGAATGGTTTTATTTATACGGCACAAACGTCACTGTTGGAAATATCAGCTTCGCATATACGATCATTGATAGCTGCCGGAAAAAGTACACGTTATTTGCTTCCGGAAATCGTCTCTGATTACATTCAATCCAATTATTTATACGTTGAGAAAATATGAATCCGGAAAAGCTTGTGAATACTATCGTTGACGCACTTGAAGATATTAAAGCCTATGATATTGATGTGATTGATGTTTCTAAAATAACTGCTTTATTTGGATACATCATTATTGCCAGTGCAGATTCCACACGTCAGACAAAATCGCTGGCGAATAATGTGCAGGAGAAAGTCAAAGCTGCCGGAGGAAGGGTTTACAGCGTGGAAGGTGAGCAAACAGGAGAATGGCTTCTCGTCGATTTGGGGGACGTGATTGTACATATCATGTTACCGGTTGCACGTGAATATTACAATCTGAAGGCATTATGGTCCGGGAAGAATTGATCGCTATTTGCTCAAAAGAACAGAAGAAATATAAGCTATTCTGATCCTGTTTCATTATGAAATTTTTCATACTTGCAGTTGGTAACAAAATGCCGGATTGGGTTAGAACCGGTTATTCCGAGTATATCAAACGCTTGCCGCGTGAAATAACAGTCAACTTAATTGAAATTAAACCTGAGAAACGTGTTAGTGGCAAACCGACCGAGCAACTGTTATTCGCAGAGGGTCAGCGGATTCGTGCGGCATTGCCATCCGATTGCCAGATCGTAGTGCTTGACGAAAATGGTCAGCAATGGACGACTATAAAATTTGCCGGCGTCATAAAACAATGGGCAATCGATAGTGGTGCTATCGCGTTTATTATTGGGGGTGCGGATGGATTGCATAGTGATATCAAACATTCCGCAAGTGAAATGATCGCTTTATCGAAATTAACCTTGCCACATGGTCTTGTTCGTGTGCTTTTAGCAGAACAGCTCTATCGTGCTGTCTCGATTATCAAAGGCCATCCCTATCATCGGGCATGAGCCAGTTTCATTCGTTTGCTTATTTAGAATGCTATTGATGAGATATACTGCCGGATCTCACATATTCGATTTTTTAGAGATTTTATTACTACAATGTTTTCCGATAACCAAATATACCTTGCCTCAAGAAGCCCTAGAAGACGTGAGTTATTGAAGCAAATCGGTGTGAAATTTAATCTTTTATTGATGCGTGAAACACTTGGACGTCCAGTTGACATTGATGAACAACCGCTGATTGATGAAACGCCGACGGATTATATTTATCGCATTGTTCAATCTAAAGCAAATGAAGGATGGAAGCGGATACTACAACGTAAGTTCTCTCTCTTACCGGTATTGGTTGCTGACACCATTGTCACTCTTGACGGATGTATTTTAGGCAAGCCGAAAGATATTGCACAGGCTGAAGAAATGTTAACGACATTGTCAGGACGATCCCATCAAGTTTTAACAGCAATTGGTGTTGGCATCAAAGATAAGGTGCAAGTGAGATTATCGACATCCACAGTAAGATTTCGTGATATCAATGAACGAGAGATTCGTAAGTATCTGATGCAGAATAATAGCTTGGATAAAGCGGGGGGCTATGCCATTCAAGGTATGGCTGCTGCATTTATCGTCGAAATGTCAGGTAGCTACAGTGGAATAATGGGATTGCCTCTGTATGAGACAGCGCAATTGTTAGAAGAAAGCGGAATAGAGATTTTTCAACGATAGTTAGTTGTTCCAGCCTATTTCGTTTTTAGCTGATAGGCTTATAAATAGAAACACTTAAATTTATTAAGAATAATTTGTATGGCTCTAGACTAGCAGATTGTTTCTGCTAGTCTAGAGCATTTGTATATTAGTACTATGAACAATGAAATTCTTGTCAATATCACGCCACAAGAAACCAGAGTCGCAATTTTAGAGCAAGGTGTCACGCAAGAGCTCCATATTGAGCGAACGAGCGGTCGCGGTATCGTAGGAAATATTTACAATGGGCGTGTCAGCCGGGTTTTACCTGGTATGCAATCTGCTTTTGTGGATATCGGGCTGGATCGGGCAGCATTTTTACATGTTGCAGATATTTGGAACTCAAATCGGGGCAGCGATACTGCGCAACCTATTGAGAAACTATTGCACGAAGGCAATAGTATTCTGGTACAGGTAATTAAAGATGCAATTGGCAGCAAAGGAGCCCGGCTATCCACCCAAATAAGTCTGGCAGGACGTCTGCTGGTTTATCTGCCGCAGGAATCTCATATTGGTATTTCTCAACGCATCGAAGATGATAGTGAACGAGAATTGCTGCGCGAGAAATTGCAGCAAATTCTGCCTACAGAAGAGAAGGGGGGGTATATCATCCGGACGATGGCTGAAACAGCCGATGAAAGTGATTTGCGTGCTGATTTCGACTATCTGCATAAATTATGGCATGACATTCAACAGAAATCTGTGACTATCGCGACCCCTATGTTGCTCTATCAAGATCTGGATCTTAGTCACCGGGTGTTAAGGGATTTTGTGGATGGAGATACCGCACGGATTTTAGTGGACTCACGCGAGAACTATCAACGGCTTGTGAAATTTTCACGGGATTATATGATCTGTATTGCCGAGCGAATCACTTTATATACTGGAGATCGCCCATTATTTGATTTGTATGGCGTTGAGGAAGAAATTGAGAAATCTTTGGCTAAACGTGTGAATCTAAAATCAGGTGGGTATCTGATTATTGATCAAACCGAAGCACTGACCACTATGGATGTAAATACCGGTGGATTTATCGGTGTGCGTAATTTCGATGACACTATTTTTAAAACTAACCTGGAGGCAGCGCAAGTAATTGCAAGGCAACTTCGTTTACGCAATCTTGGCGGAATTATTATCATTGATTTTATTGATATGGATTCCGATGAGCATAAAAATGCGGTATTGACAGAGTTTAATAAGGCCTTATTGAAAGACCGTACACGCATAACAATCAATGGATTTAGTGCGCTTGGATTAGTTGAAATGACGCGCAAACGCACTCGCGAGAGTCTGGCTCATGTACTATGCGAACCCTGTCCAACTTGCCAGGGACGTGGAGAAATAAGAACGGCACAAACAATTTGCTATGAGATTTTACGTGAATTACTTCGAGAATCCAGACAATTTGAGGCTAATGAATTTCGTATTCTTGCATCGCAACAGGTGATTGATTTGTTTCTGGATGAGGAATCTCAGAGCCTAGCACAGCTGGGTGATTTTATTGCAAAACCAATCAGTTTGCAGGTTGAGGAATCATATACACAGGAGCAATACGATGTAATATTAATGTAGCACAAAAAAATTGAACCAGATTCAGTCGATTTCGCAGTTACCTTTAAATAAGGCGATTGTTTAATCAAATGAAATCCGGTTCGGATCAGATGAGCTTTTTTCGTCGTTTCTTTATTAGTATAGTTATTTGTTACAGCCTATTTTTACTAAGTTTTAATAGGTTTTTAATAGGTGTTATTGGAGCCTGAATTTAGTTTTGCTTTAATTTTGTGATTACCTTGCTGATCAGGTGTATCTGCTGAATTGGCATATTCACGTTTCAGCAATTCTGCTGCTATTTTTTGATGGAAAGTGGCTTGTTTTAAGGCTTCTTCTGCTTCTTTTTCGTAATACCGGATATTGGCTGCCGTGTGTGATTCAAAGTCTTGCCCTTGTCGGCCATAGTAGTGACTGTGGTCGTCATATTCTCCTAAAGATCCTTTCTTTTCTTCAGCTTTGGCTACCATTTCTTTGGCCAAAGTGTCGTAGTAATTCGCCAGCTTATTATGATCACTATGAGTCTTAGCATTGTGTGCGTTTTGTGTTTCTAATTGCGCACAGGCAACCAATAGAGAAAGTATAGGTAGAACTAAAAGATATTTTCCTAATTTTGTGCTCATGATAGTAATGACTCCAAGTGAAATAATATGGTGTGCATCTTATCTTGATCAATACTACGATGTATATTAGGGAAACTCTGGTTTTCTACTAAGGGAAACCATTAGTTAAGAGCTTGCTGGTAGATATTATTAATAATTACTTGAGCTTATGGTGAGGTTTCTTAATGTTCTTCAGCGATCCAGCGTGTGGCATAGCGTATCAAATCTGCGCCATCTTTCAAATTTAATTTAACTCGAATATTAAAACGATGTGTTTCAATCGTTTTAATGCTGCGGCAAAGTAATTTAGCAATTTCCTGGCTGCTATGTCCTTGCCCAATCAAGTGTAGTACTTCAAATTCACTTGGAGTAAGCGTATTAATCAATTGCTCAGGTTCAGCGCCCCCTGTTGCGATTCGCTTCAGTAGTTTCTCATGCATTTGCTTGCTTAAATAGACGTTACCCTTTAATACCTCGCGGATAGCGGCTAGCAATATTTCACCAGGCTCTTGTTTCATGACATAACCGCGTGCTCCAGCCCGTAGGGCACGTTCTGCATAAACGGATTCATCATGCATGGAAATAAAAAGTACGGGGAGTGTTGGCATCAATGCATGCATACTTTTTATCACTTCAAAACCCGATACCGTTTTGAGCGTGACATCCAGTAACACAATATCAACAGGATCGTTTTTCTTGAGTATTGCTAGTGCCTCATTACCGTCACCCGCTTCGGCAAATACCTCCATATCGGATTCCAGATTAATGAGCATCGCCATACCATGACGCAACATGGCATGATCGTCTATCAGCATTATTTTTGCTTTCACAGTTGACATATTCGGTTTAGGCCATACGCATTTCTAAGCGAACTTCTGTGCCGCCTTCGCTACGTGATAGAAATTCCAGCTTTGCACCTAATTGCTTTGCACGATACTGCATAATTTTGATGCCCATTCCCGATATTGTTTTATGCTGGGTATCAATTCCAATAAAACCGCTGCCATCGTCACAAATTGACAAGCACAGTATTCCCTCTTCGAAGATCAATGATATGGTTAGTTGCTGCGCTTTACCATGACGTATTGCATTATTGGCAGCTTCTTGGGCAATTCGATATAGATTCAGTGCAAGATTATTATCATTGATAACAATGCTATTTTTGCATGAGAAATTACAAAGAATACTGTAAGTTGTTGCTATTCTCGTCGCAAGCGCTTGCAATGCTGATATCAGACCATCAGCTTCCAGTTCAAACGGTAGCAATCCTTGAGCGATTTGCTTAATCTGTATAACGGCAATCTGTGCTTGTAAAGCAATAGAAGCAGCTACTGCTGCCGTACTCTCACTTCCTTCGGCAGAAATTTTCTTTTCCAGCGCTCTGGCTTGATAACCGATCGCGGCTATCTGTTGCCCGAGATTATCATGCAATTCCTGTCCGATCGTATGTGCTTGTTCTTCTGCTACAAATACCAGCGCTTGTTCTAAACGTTTGCGTTCAAGCCAGCTCTCCAAGTCACTTGCGATGGCGTTAACAAGTTTCTGTTCTTCCAGTACCAGGAATGGTTTATCTGCCGGATAAAACACGCGTAACTGACCACAAATCTTACCGTTAACGTTAATTGCGGACCAGCAAGTACAGGCGGGATCCCGGTCAGCACGTCGTTGATCACGTGCTCTGGCAACGATTTTAGTTTTTGATTGTAGTTGACGAGTAAAACCTGGACTATATTTTCCAGACTTGAATTGCCAGCCATCCAATTCAATGATCGCGGTGGCGATTTCAGGGAATTGCACAGCAGGTATCAGATGTTCAAAAATATTCTGACAGACATTGTCAATGGATGATTCCACGCCAATGCCACGACGAATCTCATAGAGACAAGTGATTTCCTTTAAGCGCTCACGCAGTAATTCATCAACCTGCTTGCGCTCGAGCCATTTTGCCAAATCATCCGCAATGGCATCAATCAGTCTTTGCTCCTCCAACACTAAGAATGGTTTGTCTTCGGGATAGAATACACTCAAATGACCACACACTTTGTCATTTACATTAATTTTTGATTGTAAAACGAACCCGATAGCATTGCCTTTCTTATAGCACTCAAAACATACTTTGTCGTCGATAATAATCGTTGATTGCAGTTTGTTCGTAACGCTTTGATTCTGATTTCTGGAAGTGAATCGTTTGCCATTGAATTCGATAACGGCGGTGGCAATTTCTGGGAATTGCATGGCGGGTATCAGATGCTCAAAAATATGCTGGGAAGCATCATCCATTGACAATTCCAATCCCATGCCACGACGAATTTCATAGAGACAAGTGATTTCCTTTAGACGCACATGCAGTAATTCATCGATTTGCTTACGTTCAAGCCATCTTGCCAGATCGCTCGTGATGGCATCAATCAGTCTCTGTTCCTCTAGCACCAGGAATGGCTTGTTTTCAGGATAGAAAACGCTTAATCGGCCACATACCTGACCATTGACACTAATCTCCGACTCCAATTCATGTGCTAAGCTTTGATTTTGATTGATGGAAGTGATTCGCTTTCCATCAAGCTCTATCATGGCGGAGGCATGCTCCGGATATTGCATGGCGGGTATCAGGTGTTCAAAAATCTGCTGACAAACGTTATCTACTGATAACTCCAATCCAATGCTACGGCGAATCTCGTAAAGACAAGTGATTTCCTTCAAACGTTCGTGTAATTCAATTTCTTTATGACTCAGTTCAATGGAGACTTGCTCAGCTGTTTCCTTGGCATAACGAGCTTCTCTTTCTGATTTAATCAGCTTGCGGACAAACCAGTTCAGTAGCAGGATTTCTGCAATAATCAGTCCGGCTAAATAAAGAATAATAATTTTCAGTTCTTCAGTAATCGGCTTGAATAACTCTTCTTCGTTCAATTTCAGAATCATGCCAAGACCGACAGCACGCAGTGGTGCGTAGGCCTCAATTACTGGTACTTGACGATAGTCTTTTACAGCGATTACGCCACTTTTCCCATCGAGCGCATAGCTGATCGGCAACACACCACCTTCCATGATACGTTTTAAGTATTTGAATTTTACACCGTCAATCTGACTGATCAGACAAGCCATTTCTTGCTTGCCGTGTCCCGGCGGTGCACACAATATGAACTCCCCGGTCTCACCGATCGATCTTATTTCACTAAACCTGCGCGTCAGTTTCGGTAGTATGATTTCTGTTGTGATGCTTCCAATACGGCGCATATCTTCATCTAGCACATCTTTGCTGGTATGTAGAATAAACTGTCCGTCCCATACTAAAGACGTATTGTTGTATTTATTCAGTGGCAACGATTGAGATTGATTTTCAGAGAAATGACCTACTTGCGACAATGCATTACCGTGCATATCGTAAACGACTGCTGCCGAAAATCCTGCTTGTGTTAAGGAGTTGACGTTTCGTGAAAGATCATGAAGCGCATTGCTGTTGTTTGATTGTACATTGAGTTCTTGCATGGATTGAATCAAGAAAGGACGATGAGCCAATGCATGAGTATTCGCCACACCTTTTTCAATTTCACTCTCAATCAATAATGCTTTACCTTGCAAGGCAACATCCAATCCTCTGCCCAGTACAGATTCAATCTGCTGCCGCATCGCACTATAAACTGCGATACCCGTTGTTAGCGTTAATCCTAACAACAGTAGGCCACCAACAATGCTAATCTTGCGATCATCGCGTATTAAAAGCAAACCATTCTCCTTAATTGGGTTCCGAGTTTGTAGTTATGTTGCTCAGATTATAAGCACAACAATCAAACAACTCCAGAGATTGGTGGTTCTCAGTATAATTTCTGATGGTAAGTAAATTGTAATCACGCAATTTGGAAATAAAAAACTACATCCATTTTTTTCTTTTGAAGAAAATAAGTAGACCTGCACTAGTCATAATAAAAACCGCCCAGACGGCGGGATAGCCCCAGCGCCATTTCAGTTCTGGCATGTATTCGAAGTTCATACCATAGATACCGGCGATAAAAGTCAACGGTATGAAAATAGACGCAAAAATAGTCAGAATTTTCATTGTCTCATTCAATTTGTTACTGATACTGGAAAGATAGATATCGTGCATGGCAGAAATTCTTTCCCGATAGGATTCCAGTGAATCGGTAACGCGCAGTACATGATCATAAACATCGCCATAATAACGCAGTGTTTTTTCCTGTAATAAAGGGGTGTCTGCGCGCTGGATTGTTGCCAATAGCTCGCGTAAAGGGGAAATATTCCGTTTCATGGAAATTAAGCCGCGCCGGATTTGCTGCACGGTTTGCAGCATTTCTTTATTGGAATTGAACAGTATATTATCTTCCAAAGGATCAATGATTTCATCCAGGTTATCTTCTACAACGAAATACTCGTCAACAATGGTGTCGAGAATAACATAAGCCAGATAGTCACTGCCAAACTGCCGTAATCGGCCATTAGGGTTTTGCAAGTGGCTATAAATGGGATCAAATGTATCATCAGCCTTTTCTTTAAAGGTAACCACATAATTGGCTAACAATAAAATACTGATTTGTTCATATTGTAGATTGAAGTTTTTTTCCTGACAAAGACTGATACCTTTGATTACCAAATAAAGAAAATTGTCATATTCCTCCAGCTTGGGGCGTTGATGCGTACTTAAAATATCTTCCAGTACCAAAGGATGAATATTTAATTCTTGACCGATATTCTCCACGATATGAATATCGCTTAACCCATCGACATTTACCCAAGTGATTAACTCGGTATTTCTTAGCTGTTTCAATTCTGAGATAGTATTGATTTCTTGCCGTATCAATGTATCAGCATTGTATTGTGTCACCGAAATTTTGCATTCTGACGCATGCTGTTCTCCAATATGTATCAGTGTTCCCGGCGGAAGTCCGGATTTGTCGGCTGCACTGCTAAGAACTGTTTTGCCTGTTTGTTGATGCAAGCGGCGTCCTGGCGGTAAAGTAGAATTCATAAAGCTTGCCTGGGATGAATGACCAAGATGCTTATTCTAAGAGCTTTATTGACAGTTAGGGAGAGTAACTGCAGGAAATACGAGAAAAGATAATATGGCTGACCATTAATGATCAGGAAGATGGAGGGTGCTGCTAAATCATCCGAAGGCCTATCAGAAAATATTCTATTCAGTTTATTCAGATAACTCGGGTTTGTGGAAGTAATCGATTTGATTTGCAATTTTGTCATTCTGTAGGGAACACCAATCTTCCCAGACTTTATGGGCTTCTGCTACATCGCTGAATGTCCAGAGTACCACGCCATCTTCAGTCATCAACGTTGCCATTTTATTCGGCCATTCTTTAATCAAGCAATACATGTTTTCTCCTTAATCTTAATAGTCGTTATATGAAAAAGTTTAATCACTCAATGTGAAGATCTAATGACAGAAATATGAAGAATTCATGACAATGCATGTATGATATGGCATTAAACATCTATTAATGGCATGCTATTAATGACGTATTATTTATATGTATGTGGCGTTTTATCGCTTTCCATTTCTTGCAAGGAGTTATTTATGAACAAGATCAATTATATTCAATTAAGTGCTGTGATAGCCTTGATATCAATTGCCGGTTGTGCAGCAAACAACACGCCTAACAATCCCTTGGGCACGGTAAACCAAGGTCTGTCGACGGTCGAAAGTGCTGCGCAAAGTGGCAAACAAGTACTGGATGCCGGTGCGGCGGTTGCTAATAATGCAGCAGGAATCAACCAAATTGGTTTGGTGGATATTTTGGTTCACCGCTTAGGCGTATCACCACAACAAGCATTGGGTGGCGCTGGGGCTATTTTCCAAGTGGCACAAGGTGGTATGAATCCGCAAGCGTTTACCACATTATCCAAAGCTATTCCGGGAATGGACACTATGTTGGGTGCAGCGCCTGCCATGTCCGGAGCCGGTTTATCATCTATGATGGGAAATTCAAATAACACGTTAGGTAGTGTGGCCGCACTTGCTGCATCATTCCAGCAATTGAATCTCTCTCCTGATATGGTGGGTAAATTTATTCCCGTAGTAACAAATTATGTGAGTAAAACAAGCGGACAAGAAACGGCTAATCTGTTGCAATCCGCATTGGGTGCACGTTGAGATTGAGAGTTTTGACTAAACGACCGTTGGCTTTAGTCGGTGATCGTTTAGCTTCTATATCGCATTTGCTCCGCCAGATATGACCAAGTTCGCACGACACTGTCCGGGTTAAGTGAAAGGGTTTGAATACCGGTTTCAACCAACCAGTTGGCAAAATCCGGGTAGTCTGAAGGGCCTTGCCCGCAAATGCCAATGTATTTATCAGCTCGTACGCAGGCATTAATTGCTTGCTGCAATAACGCTTTCACGGCTGGATCGCGTTCGTTAAATGCTTCTGCAACCAGACTGGAGTCACGATCGATGCCTAGCGTAAGTTGCGTGAGATCATTGGAACCGATCGAGAAGCCGTCAAAATAATGCAAGAATTGATCCGCTAACAGCGCATTGGCAGGAATTTCACACATCATAATCAGGCGTAAGCCATTGTCGCCGCGTTTGAGGCCATTTTCAGCCAGTAAATCGACGACCTGCCGGGCCTCCGTCAGTGTTCTGACAAAGGGAATCATGATTTCCACGGTAGTCAAACCCATTGCATCGCGCACTTTTTTGAGCGCCTGACATTCCAGTTCGAAGCAATCCTGAAAATCTTTGGAAATATAGCGGGATGCGCCACGAAAACCGAGCATGGGATTTTCTTCTTTTGGTTCGTAGCGCGAACCACCGGTCAGATTAGCGTATTCATTGGATTTGAAATCTGACAGACGCACAATGACCGGTTTGGGTGCGAATGCAGCAGCAATGGTGGCAATGCCTTCGCTGAGTTTGTCGACGTAGAATTGCACCGGATTACGATATCCGGCACATTTCTGTTCGATGACTTGCTTCAGGTCATCCGATAGATTGGGATAATCGAGAATGGTCCTGGGATGTATGCCAATCATGCGGGCAATGATAAATTCCAGTCGTGCCAGACCAACGCCGTGGTTGGGTAGTTTTTGCAAATCAAAAGCCAGCTCGGGATTGCCGATGTTCATCGCAATTTTGATAGGAATGGGCGGCATCGATTCGAGAGCCAGTTCAGTCACTTCAACATCAAGTACACCTTGGAAAACATGTCCCGCGTCGCCATCTGCGCAGGATACCGTGACCATCTGAGCTTCCGTCAATACTTCAGTGACGTTGCCGCAGCCGACAACGGCGGGAATACCCAATTCACGGGCAATGATGGCGGCATGGCAGGTACGTCCGCCACGGTTGGTGACTATCGCGGCTGCGCGTTTCATGACCGGTTCCCAATCCGGATCGGTCATGTCGGTTACCAGAATGTCGCCTACCTGCACTTTGGACATTTCCTTTGCATTGAGAATCAAACGAACTGGGCCGCTGCCGATTTTTTGTCCGATGGCGCGGCCGGAGGCCAGAATTTCTGATTTGTTCTTCAGTTGATAGCTTTTCAGTAATTTGGTACTAGTTTGCGATTGCACGGTTTCCGGCCGGGCTTGCAGGATATACAACTTGCCGTTGATGCCGTCTTTCCCCCATTCAATATCCATCGGTTTTTGGTAATGCCGCTCAATAATCACTGCCTGACGTGCCAATGCCTCGACTTCATCGTCGCTGATAGCAAAGCGATTTTGCTGGGATAGTGGCACAGGACAGGTTTCTACCGTGTGATGTGCAGCAGGCTTTTGCGCATAGCGTATTTGTACCAGCTTGGAACCTAAATCGCGCTTGATGATGGCGGATTTTCCCAGCGCCAATACGGGCTTAAAAACATAAAACTCATCCGGATTAACGACGCCTTGCACGATGGCTTCACCCAATCCGTAAGAAGCTGTGATCAGCACCACCTGATCAAAGCCGGATTCGGTATCCAATGTGAAGATCACGCCGGAAGCGCCTATGTCACTGCGTATCATATGCTGAATCCCGGCAGACAAAGCCACATCAGCGTGTGCGAAGCCTTTATGTACCCGGTAAGCGATGGCGCGGTCACTGTATAGTGAGGCAAAAACATGTTTGATGGCAGTCAATAAGTTTTCCAATCCGCAAATATTCAGTAAGGTTTCCTGTTGCCCGGCAAATGATGCGTCGGCGAGATCTTCCGCCGTGGCGGATGAGCGTACGGCAACGGAAATATCACGTTGTCCGACGTCCAACTGCATCTTTTCGTAAGCTTGGGTAATTTCGTCTTGCAAACGAATGGGTAGCGCTGTATTTATCATCCAGTTGCGAATTTCACGACCGGTTTGGGCGAGCGCCGACACGTCTTCGATATTCAGTGTTGCCAGGATGCTCTCAATACGTTTATTCAATTGATCTTGAGCAAGAAAATCTCGGAATGCACAAGCCGTTGTGGCAAATCCGTCGGGAACGCTGACACCTGCTGTGGATAATTGGCTGATCATTTCACCCAAAGAGGCATTCTTGCCACCGACGCGATTGACATCGGTCATGCGTAACTGATCAAACCAGGAAATATATGTTAGTGAGTTCATTTTTTACTCGATTTAAGAGCAGAGATTGCTGCTGTATAAGCTGTACAAGTGAGTATGTGTCTCAATAATTCTATAATAAATAAGATCGTAGAAACATTTTTCGGGATGAGTGGATTATCTGATTTAAATGCATTAAAGGATAAACCATATGCTTAAGGTTTGTTGACGTTTCGAGATAAGTATTTAATAGATAGAAACAAACTCGTAATATTGGGGTTCCATGCTACCAACAAAACGAGTTTGCGCTGCCCCGCTGGATGCTCAGTGATGAGTTCTGGTGGATGCTGGGGAAGACTGCTTCAAGAAGCGATTTATAACAAACGCAGTCTGCGCATGACAGTAGAAGGTATGCTGTATCGAATGTGGATTGGTTGTCCGTGGCGGGATTTGCCAGAAGCGTTTGGTTGCTGGAATTTGATCTACAAAAGATTTAATGCATGGTCATTAAACAGCAAGTGGTTAAGGATTTTCAAGGCATTATCTATTGATCCGGATCGTGTTGTAATTCCTCGATGGATTGGTATATTGCGCCGGAATGCCACTTGATAGAACTCCTGCAGGATGGTTTTGTGGAAACGCTCGCAGATACCGTTGGTCCGTGGATGATTGGCTTTCGTTCTGGAATGCTCAATGTCATTGAGCAAATCAGCCGCTGTGATGGACGTTTTAGTAGTATACAACTTAGGCCCATTTGGAATAAGTATCGACGAAGGTTTGCTGATAAATTCGTTCCATGCACCTTGCGGATGCCGACATAGAAGGTATCTTGGCTGCCGAGATAGCCGGGATGAGCCGTCCCGATCTCACCATAGGCAACATCATTCTCCTGTTTCCACTGCCGTCTGATAGCGATAGAAAGTATCACGAGAAGAATTCATCACCTTGCGGTGTGAGATACATTCCAAGCTCGGTTGACAGATTAAGCAAGCCAATCTTGTGTTTGATGGCATTCTGTTGAATACTACTCATGGGATTACTCCTCTGCGCTTTCGCGCTTGGTTAATAAAGATTCACACCTCTATCAAACTGGGTAATCCTAACCTTTGGCAAGACCTTGTTGTCAAATCAAATCTGAATTATTGCACTTAAATCAATGGATTTTATTTTTGACAGCACACATCACTGTTTATTTAACTAGATAGAAAGAAGTGAACTTGCTAACCTTGAAGCCTATATCAATCAGGCTTGATCAGCAGAAAAAACTTTTTGAATCTGGATGGAGACAGATCATTCGGTATCTATACCAAGGGAGACGGTTACTTTGAATTTTGAATTGCATTCGCGCACTACTGAGGTTCTTGATAAATTTTCAGCGCGGCGCTCACTACATACTTTCTCAGCGCTGCTTGTAGTATTTTTCATTGCGCTGTTGTTTCACTCGGATCTAGCTCCGCTTGAAGAAACTCATTGGGATGCGCCGATCTATGTACAACTTTCCAAACGAGCTGCAGAGACCAACATGTTGGCGGACTATCATCAGTACGCTCATGAAATTCAGCTTGGTCCGGGTGATGATGCGCATTGGTATTTCACCCGTATTGGTCACATTCTTTTGCTTGGTGAAGTAACTCGGCTATTCGGTACTACTGAAACTGCACTGGTAGCAATGCAGTGGTTATATCGGATTTTTATGGCATTGGGCGTTACACTGTGCATAGTGCTTGGTTTGCGTTTAGTTACGCTATTACGATCTGAGAAACCGGATGCTATTTGGAAGATAGGATATCTGCTTGCGGCGGTGACTTATGTCGCCTCAGATAGCTATCGTGGGCTTCAAGGTCACTTGCTTAGTGAACCTCCGGCATTTGTAACCTTGGTTCTCTTCGCCGTGATATTGCTGAGAGCTGTTGAGTGTAGATCTTTAGTGATCGGGGCTTGTGCCGGTTGTTTGTTATTCTTGCTATTTTTCATCCGGATTGATGCGGTTTTTCCGGGGATAGTTTTCTTGGCGATAATGTTGTCGGCACTAGTGGTACTGAGAAAGTTTGATGCCGTCCCGAGTATCATCACTGCTGGTTTAGTCTCATTAGTTTTGTACTTGGCATATGCATGGTGGTTTTCTCCCTTAGTTAATCCGCAGATCTTGGCGAATTTTTCCTCTGCAGCAAAGGAAATGTTTCCTGGCGTGCTGGTCAAGAGCCTGTTTGCTATTGCAATCGCTGGCGGGCTGCTGTGGGTAGGGGCCTGTACAGCGGTGACGATACTGTGGCGTGATCCCGTGGTTCGTTTTGCGATGATATGGCTTGGATTAGCATTGTTGCCCATGGTGATTGATAGCTTGAATGGACGTTCGGTTCAAGCACGTATGGCCTTTTTTATTGTACTGCCGCTTTTGGTTCTTGCCGGTGAGGGCTGGAGTTGGATTCTACGGAGCTTTATAAAGCAACAGAAGATTCTTCCTTTGGCAATCGCTTTGGGTTTTACGGCGACACTGGCGCTTACGCCTTACTCACTGATAATGCAAGAATCCCGTAACTTGGCAATTAATTATCTACCTATTGAAATTCAGAAATACTTATTTATTTCACTGTCGAAAAATGATGCTGTCAGAGCTGCTCCGCAGTATCAGGATTCAAGATTAGGTTTGCTCGTTCGTCCGATGTATGAGCGTTGGACTTTGGAATATTCAAAAATGCGAGAGATAGGAGATTATTTGTATATTCCTGAGCGACCTGCCTATTTATTATGGCCAAGCGCTAAATTAGCGGATCAGCATTCACTTCAAAGCTATATAGGATTGCTCCGGTATTTTGGCAAGAAATATCCAGAGAACGCAGACATTTTTCTGACGAAGCTGCCAAATAAAGTTGTTGCTGAATCTTGCACGGCGAGAACGCCAAGTGAAACGGAACCTGTGATATTTTGCTCAACCTTTGTTTCTTCAGATTTGGAAGTTTTACGAAGGAACAAGATTCCTCTGTATATTCTTGGTGTTGATGGGTATTCTATGCCAGATATGCCACAGTTAGAACTGAGTGTTTTATTGTCAATCCCGCCATTTGTACTCTATGGAATTGCTGAGTAGCGACTTAATTGTCTAGAGATATCGGCTGAAAAATTTGCAGTGGTTGCGGTAACGGCCATCTATACAAAAATATGCGATAAGCTTTAGCTTTCAATTTATTAAAAATCGGCATACACAACAAATACCACATCACAACAGTGCAGTTTATTGAGGTATGCCGAATAAATCTATTCTAGTCTTCATCTTTATCAATCGACTCCCCATGCCACATACTATGTGATTGGCATGGTTGTCGTCGAAAGATTATTCAGTTGATCTAGGCATGTGCTTCATGAAAAGTATGCACGGCCTTTGGATCGAGATGGTTAATGGTGGCCATAATCTGTTGCGGATGGGACAACGTCGGCGCCATGCTCCAGCGATTAAGCGCATCATTGCCAATACGTACCATGCCAGTGTGATTTTCTTTTACTCTGTCAAGAGCAATTTCGCGATCAAAGAAGCCGAGACGAAAGCGAACTAATTCAATATCTTCCGGTGCACCGGTCAGAAACTTCCAACCAGGTTTTATGCCATGACGATCAGCATATTGCCTGAGCCCCTTGGGAGAATCCAGATCAGGCTGCAAGGTAATTGAATACATGAAGACATCGCGTCCAGCACGTTCGCCCAACATTTCTTGTACCTGTACCAAATTGGCTGTTGCTTTCGGACAGATGCCAGCGCATTGGGCGTACATCATATTGATGGCGACAACTTTATCGCGAATCAAGTCATCGTAGAACTTGACGGCTTCCCCTTCATGCGTATAGAGCGTTACGTTCGGAAACGGTGTGGTGCTCAAATCCCTGTCGTCCCAACTGGCAGTAGTATCCGGTATCTTGTTGTCCAGTGCTTGCCACGCAGCATTCAGGCCAATCAAACCCAGTGCGGCTGCACCCATACCTGCTAATATTTCTCTACGCGTATTCATAGTAGTTTCCTCTTTGTTTATTCATGTTGGTCTTTCGCTCACTCCACAATGTCCCAGCGCACCATCATGGCGTGGTCTTCATGAATCATATTGTGGCAGTGCATCACATACTTTCCAGGGAAATCCCGAAAGCGCATAAACAACCTAATAGCTTCATTTGGCCCCAGCACGTAGACATCCTTACGCCCTTTTTCGTGCGCGGGCACAGGCACTTCAATGCCATTTTTAAATCTCTTTAGGATATGACCTTCTTCGAAGTGGATATGAACGGGATGGCTCCAACCACCGGATGGATTGTCCAGTTCCCATATTTCCATGCCGCCTGCGGCTATGTGCGCGTCGGGGGAATTAACATTGACAAATTTATCATTGATGGACCACATGCCATTTTTGCGCGCAAATACCCAAGTCCTAACGGGAGCTGCCGCGATTTCAGCGGGAGTTGGTCTACGTATCGGGCGTAAAGTGCTCGGTACTCGGCTGACATCCGGTTCACTAGGTTCATGGTCGACAATAAACTTGAGCACGCGTATGCCAGGGGCTTTGACACCGTTTGGTCCACGTGTACTATTTTGTTCTAGCCGGTTAGCGAGATAAAGTACAGTTCCCTGAGCGTACTTGGAGAAATCCACAACGATATCGCCGCGCTCAGCCACACCCAAGTGAACTTTGAATTGATTGAGCAGCGGCTTGGGCAAAAGATTACCGTCATTGGCGATATAGGTGAAACTTTGCACTTTATCTGCTTCATTAACTAAATGGAACTGATAAAAGCGACTTGGTCCCGCATTCAGCAGGCGGAAGCGATATTTACGGCGGGCGACTCTCAGTACAGGTTCAATCTTTTCATTTACCGTAATTTTATCGCCGAACGTGCCTTCTGGGCTAAGCTGATCGAATATTTGGATGCCATTCGCGTCGAAGCGCTTATCCTGGAATGCCAACGGATAATCGTAGCGACCACTTGGTAACCTTAAAGCGGCCGGATTAGGATCATGCTCGTCGCCTGAATCGATGGCGTCGTAAATTAGATAAAAACCTGCTAGGCCACGGCTTGCATTGGGTGCAGTAAAATCCAGACAATGGTCGTGATACCATAGCGTACCGAGTGCTTCACGTTTGTCACCGCCTACAGGATTATTGGGACCTTTGGGAAATTCATCAAATCCGGCATAGACATTAGGATAAAACTGATCTTTGAACTTGCCTGGTCCGCTGAGTGTTGGTCCGGATTTTGTTTCACTGAAATAATCGCCAGGGAAACCGTCACTTTCTGAAGGTGTATGCAAGTTATGCAGATGCATGCTGATTTCCGGTGTGCCGAAGCCCACATGATCCTCAGGTAATTCGTTATATAAACGAACGATGACCGGACGTCCATATCGCGCGTGGAATGTAGGGTTGGGGTAAGGATGGCCATCTTCGAACTTACCGACATAGTTCCAAACAAGCTGTGGAGGATAATCCGGATGAAATACATGATCTGTAATCTCTTCAGCTCTTAATTCATACGTATCCGCCTGATCGTACTGAAGTTGCGGATTGCCGAAGAAATCCGCCCAGCGTTGGTGTTTATTGCGCCCACACTCATCATATGCAGTATTCGTTTCTCCTTGCGGTATCCGATAGGGATCCGTAAGAAGATCTGTTTGTGCCACCGGCTCAACCGCCTCGGGTAATTCTTCCAGCCAAGGTGTAGTTGGTGGACTAGGTGGCAACGATGAAGCGCCTTGTGCCTCGCTTTTGCGGGGAGTTAAGATTAACGGTGCTGCCAGAATTGTGGCCCCAGTTGTTTTAAAGAAAGCGCGCCTCGATTCATTATATGGTGAATCGGAAAGGCTATCTTGCGAGGAACCAGCTGTGCTATCTTGCGTAGAATCATCTTCTGTATGTTTCATGAAATCCTCCTTCTATAAATAATCTGACCGTCTATTTGTGCCAACATGATCCGATCGCTTGATTGTTATTCTTTCTTCCTACTGATTTTGCTGAATTCAATTAACCAATAATTGCAATTGATATGCTAGGGCTGTAAGTCTGCAAAGTAAATTAGCAAAATACTTGTTTTTATCTAAGCATTTGCTTAGTGATGTATTGATTCTAATTCTCATTAATATTGGTGCGTTGGCGCTGTGGAGAAAGTCGTAATTTATGTTGAAGGATGTGGTTTGTGTGATCAGAGAATGAGATTTTCTCTGGAAAGGCATTGATGAAGCTTTTCGACAGAACGAAGTGAACGGTAAAGTACTTTGTTTTATTAAGAAATCTCCGAATAGCTGTCATTTCGGAGTACAGATAAAGTATATATTGTTGATTTATTAATATTATTTTTTCGTATCCAGAATGACAAATGCAAGTAGTTAAGAGACTTCCTGATTACAAAACAGTGATTAGTTGTGCTGTGCTGTAAAGAGATTTGGAATTTTCTAAGTCAGGTGATTTAGGGCGCCACTGTTTCGATGATTTTAATCTTGTTTCAAGTAATAAGTGTTTTGTTTAATTATCTTAGTAGATATATCAACTAATTGAATAATAGTAGTTTTTATGGAAATATTTTAGGCTGATTTTGTCATATAAGCTGAAAGCAATCCAGCTAATTTCTAAAATTTATCTAAGTAATTGCTTAGATAAAAACAGGCATTCTGCCAATTTATTTACCCAATGAATAACCTTAGTATGCGAAGTGGAGATAATGGAAATGAGTGTGGTTCTGAGTGGATTTTGAATAAACCAGCAGAACCGGCAAGATAGGGAACTCGTCAGAAGTGTTACTAAACCTATTGATTGCAACGGTTAATGAATGAATTTAACCGATAAAAAACCTAAACACTCATCTTTAATAATTAAAATTATGAGATAAATAAAATGGCAAATTTCAGCAGAACTGATCTTAATTTTCTACTGGATCAAATTTTTATTGCAGAGAACGATTCTCTAGCGCAACAAAGTGGTGTTTTTGATGCACTGCCGTCGCTTATCAGCAGTCCATTGCTGCCGAACGGTTTGCGTAATGTCAACGGAACGTATAATAACTTGCAACCGGGCCAATATCTGTTTGGATCGGCTGATCAAATCTTTCCACGTTTGCTGGATCCGGTTTTTCGTACGGGTGATGATGTTCCTGCGGGTTTTGGTACGCCGGGTCAGTTAGTTGGTAGCGGAACCAGTTATACTCAAACTAAGGGTTTGGTGTTCGATTCGCAGCCCCGCATAATCAGTAATTTGATTGTTGATCAAACAGCTGGTAATCCGGCGGCCGTAGCGGCTGCAGACCAAACGGCAGGTTCAGAGTTGGTGGATGGAATTCGCTTCGATGGTACGCCTTTTCAGACCTATTTTATTCCCAATGTTGCACCGGATGTGGGTTTTGCAGCACCATACAACTCTTGGTTCACGTTGTTTGGGCAGTTTTTCGATCATGGGCTAGATCTCGTCAATAAGGGTAAGAGTGGGACAGTATTTGTGCCTCTGCAACCTGACGATCCATTGTATAACTCGACTCCTGGCGCACCAAATTTTATGACGCTGACGCGGGCAACCAACGAGCCTGGTGCAGATGGCATTGTTGGCGACGATCCCGCAACGCCATTGGTGGATGAGAGTTTTGATGATATCCACGAACAGCGCAATCAAACGACGCCTTTCGTCGATCAAAATCAAACGTACACATCACATCCTTCGCATCAGGTTTTCCTGCGCGAATATGAAATCAACGTGACATCTGGCAAACCAGTTGCAACCGGTAAATTACTTGAGGGAAGCGCTACGGGTGACGGGCTTGCGACTTGGGCCGACATCAAAGCGCAAGCGCACAGTATGCTGGGGCTTAATCTTACCGATATTGATTTGACTAACCTGCCATTGCTTGCGACCGATACCTATGGCAAGTTTATCCCAGGACCCAACGGCTATGCACAACTGGTATTGCCGGGTAATACGCTGCTCGAAGGCGACCCTGCTGCCAATGGCGGCTTAGGCGTCGATATTCCAGCCAATGTAGTGCGTACCGGGCATGCCTTTTTGGATGACATCGCCCATACCGCGGTGCCGAAGTTCAGCAGCCCTGGCGTGCTGAATCCTGATGCCGATACCGACACTGGTAATACACCTGCTCCCGGTACTTACGACAACGAGTTGCTTGACAGACATTTTATTACCGGCGATGGTCGCGGCAATGAAAACATTGGTTTGACCACGGTACATACCGTATTTCATGCCGAGCATAATCGTAAAGTTGAGGAAGTCAAAGAGTTGGTCGAAAGTACTGGTGATGCAGCATTCCAAGCCCAATGGCATTTGCCGGATGGATCGTGGAACGGCGAACGCCTGTTTCAGGCGGCGCGTTTTGCCACCGAGATGCAATACCAGCACTTGGTATTTGAAGAGTTTGCGCGAAAAGTGCAACCGAATGTCGATATCTTTGTTGGCTATGACAGCACGATTGATCCAACCATCATGGCTGAGTTTGCGCACGTGGTTTATCGTTTCGGTCACTCCATGTTGACTGAAACGGTGGCTAGAACTAATCCGGATGGTACACCTAATGATATTGGTTTGATTCAAGCGTTTTTGAATCCGGTTGAGTTCGGTGCTGGCTACGCTAACAGTACTGAAGCTGCTGGCGCAGTTGTTAATGGCATGACCAAACAAATCGGCAACGAACTAGACGAATTTGTTACCGAAGCTTTGCGCAACAATCTCGTTGGACTGCCGCTCGATTTGCCGACGATCAACATGACTCGCGCTCGTGATACCGGTATTCCTGGGTTAAATGATGCACGCCGCATGTTCTATGAAGATACCGGACAAAACGCGACATTGCAGCCTTACGATAGTTGGGCCGATTTTGGGTTGAACATCAGACATCCTGAGTCGCTAACCAACTTTGTTGCAGCCTACGGTACGCATCCTGACATCCTCGCTGAAACAACAATGGCTGGTAAGCGCGCTGTAGCTGAATCTCTCGTCAATGGCACGCATGTTGACTCCAGCGATTTCATGAATAGCACCGGCGCTTGGGCAAATACAGGAATAGGAGGGACAACAAGTATTACGGGTCTGGATGCCGTTGATTTCTGGATTGGTGGTCTGGCCGAAAGCCAAGCACCGTTTGGTGGGCTATTAGGAACTACGTTCAATTTCGTGTTCGAAACGCAGTTGGAGAATTTGCAAAATGGTGATCGCTTATATTACTTGGCACGGACAGCCGGCCTCGATTTCCTTACCCAACTGGAAGAAAATTCATTTGCCGAATTGATTATGCGTAATCTACCGGATGTGAAACATTTACCTGCTGACGCTTTCTCGACGCCAAAATATATTTTTGAGATGAGCGCTCAGAATCCCAGCGGACCAATTATAGATGATACGAATACGACTTATGATGAAAGAACGCTGCTAAAACGTGATACCTCGCTGGGTGCAAATACAATTCGCTATACTGCCCCAGAAGAACATATCGTGATGGGTGGCACCGAAGGTGTAGACAGGATGCGTTCAGGTTCTGGTGATGACACATTGTGGGGTGACGGAGGGGATGATCGCATGGATGGTGGAGCTGGCAATGACGCAATTAATGGCGGTGCCGGCAACGATATCATTAGTGATACCTTTGGCGATGATGTTATCAAGGGAGGCGATGGACACGATGTGATTAACGCTGGTCCTGGTATCAATCTGATTCTTGGTGGTACAGGTAGCGACTTTATTATCACGGGTAACGATATTTCAACAGTTTTTGCCGGTCTGGGTAACGACTTTATCTTTGGTAATACGCCTAACGCAGCTATGACTGGCGGTGAAGGTGATGATTGGATTCAAACAGGTACCGCAGATGGTTCTCCGGGCGATAATTTCGATCCGTTCGGACGTGATCAAATTCGTGGCAATGATGTTTTCCTCGGCAATGGCGGTATCGATGGATTCATTGGTGAAGGTGGCGATGACATTATGAATGGTATGGCCGGCCCAGATAAGAACAATGGCGACAGCGGATTTGACTGGGTATTCACCAAGGGTAGCACGATCGCTGCCGATATCGACTTGACAAAAGGTATTTTTCCGGGTCCCTTTGTGGAAGTGGTCGATCGCTTTGCATTTGTCGAAGCGGCATCCGGATGGAATCTTAACGACATCGTGCGCGGTGACAACAACACGAGCGTCGAATTGGAATTGATTAATCCGCTTACAGGGCAGAACAATGCGCTGGATAATGTCAATAACCCCGCCGGTGGCGGACACAGTGCTGTCGAGAGGATTGCGCTGATTGATGGATTGAGTGCTTTGTTGGGTAACGGCGTAACTTCGTTCAGTGCCGGTAACATTTTATTGGGCGGTGCCGGTAGTGACTTGATCGAAGGTCGTGGCGGCAACGATATCATTGATGGCGATGCTTGGCTCAACGTGAGGATTAGTGTCCGGGATAAAGTTAATCCTAATCTCGAAGTCGCAAGCTTCGACAACATGACTAGCGCGCTGAGGACAGCGATGCAGAATGGAACCTACAGTTCGGATCAACTCAAAATTATTCGTAAGATTGAGATTGCTCCGGCTGGGACCAATATCGATACGGCTGTATTCCAGGATGTTTTTGCCAATTACATATTGACTTTTAGTTCCGATGGCACAATATTTGTTAATCACGCCAATCCTACTGCGGCCGCAATCGACGACGGTGCTGACACGATACGTCACGTCGAACGGCTGCAGTTTACGGATAGAACCGCTGTAATTGGTACAGCCGGTAATGATAACTTAGTAGGTACGACCGGCAGTGACGTACTTATCGGGTTGGCCGGTAACGATAGACTGGACGGTTTGGTCGGCGTGGATACGCTGATTGGCGGCCTAGGCGATGATACCTTTGTGGTTGATATAACTACCGACACGATTACCGAAGCGGCTGGTGCAGGAAGCGGTAACGATACAGTGGAAAGCTCGGTGACATACACAATTGCTGCTGCTCCTAATCTTGAAAACATTACGCTGACAGACTTAAATGCAATCAATGCGACCGGTAATGCTGCAAATAACATTCTAATTGGTAATAACAACAATAATGTGCTAACAGGTGCTGCCGGCAACGATACGCTTACGGGTAATGATGGCAATGATACATTGGCTGGTGGTGTCGGGAATGACACCATGATCGGTGGCGCAGGTGATGATATCTATAATGTTGGTAGCGCTGGCGATGTGATTACTGAACTGGCAGGCGGTGGTACTGATACGGTGATAAGCACGATAACCTATTCGTTAGTACCCAGCCTTAATCTTGAGAATCTTCAACTTGGGGGCGCAACTGCAATCAACGGAACCGGTAATGCCGCGAATAATGTACTCACGGGTAACAGTGCCAATAATATACTTACTGGCAACGGTGGCAACGATACACTCTTTGGTGGCGGTGGCAACGACGACTTGATTGGTGGAGTCGGTGCCGATTCGCTGACAGGCGATGCCGGCGCGGATGACTTCATTTACACCGCGATCGGGCAGTCCACTGTGCTTGCTACGGGTAGAGATACTATTACTAGTTTCGTGAGTGGAACTGACAGGATCGATCTGAGTGCAATTGATGCCGATGCAGGTGTTGCCGGTAACCAGGCTTTCGACTTTATCGGTAATGCTGTCTTTTCTGCGGCGGGGCAAGTGCGCTACGAAGGTGGTGTTTTGCAAGCTAACGTAGGTGGGGCTAATGGCGATGCTGCTGACTTCCGGATTGATTTGACAGGTGCACCAGTATTTGTCGCAACGGATTTGGTTGCCTAATTAATTGAAGTAAGGGGGAAGATTTGGGGAACACAGACTTTTAAGTCTGTGTTCCCTAGGTCTTTAGTTATTATTTAGAAATATCGTAACGATAAAGAAGTTTGTCGTTGAATTTTCAAAAAAACAAAACCTGCCGATAAGGCAGGTTTTGTTTTAGTGTCATCCAATATTCTATTATAGACGTACTTGTTGATCTGATTATTCGCTAATAACATTGTGGTTGATAGCCAAGCGAATAAGTTGCGTTGTATTCTGCAACTTTAGTTTTCGCATCAAGTTGAGGTAATGAACGCTGACAGTTTTGGGGCTGATAGAAATTTTTTCTGCAATTTCTATATTGGAGCTTCCCTCTACGATCAGTTTCAGTATTTGAAACTCCCGTTTGGTGAGTAAATCAAAAGGATTTTCATAATTATCTTTACGTGTCGCATAAATTGCTAGTGCAGTAGCCAGCTCTGATTCAATATAAGTTTTTCCTGAACTGACCTGCCGTACCGCATGAATCATTTCTCCTATTCCACTTTGTTTGCTGATAAATCCGATTGCTCCCGCTTTTAATGCACGATGCACCATAGTGACATTGTTGAGCATACTAAAAACCAGAATACGTACGGTAGGATCGTGGCCTATGATGCGGTGGATTGTTTCAAATCCACAGATACCTGGCATATTAAGATCCAAAATGATGACATCAGGTCGATGTTCTTGCCATAGTCGGTAGCCTATTTCGCCATTCTCAGCTTCGGCGACTACCTGCATACCCGGTGTATTCTCTAGCAAACGTCGATAACCGTTGCGCACTACAGGGTGATCATCGATCAGCAGGATGGTAATTGGTTTAGTCATTATTTAAGCTTTCATCGGTAATCGAATGTTAATTTCTGTACCTTCATTGAGTGCGCTACGTACGGTCATTCTGCCATCCATTGCGATTACTCGTTCTCGCATACCTACTAAACCTAATCCCATAGATTGTTGATTGGTATCATAGCCTTTGCCATTATCTTCTATTTTAAGCAATAAGAAGTCAGTCGTAGAATTTTCAGCCATTTCACGGCTTAAACTAACCTGAGCCCAAGAAGCTTTGGAGTGCTTGTAGATATTGGTGAGACCTTCCTGAATAAGGCGAAATATCGTAATGTTAAATTGCTCGTTCAACTTTGTCAGTTTACCTTCCAGCTTCAATTCCAGAGTGATTTGTGGGTGATATGAACACCACTGTTTCCTCAGTTCGAGTAATGCATCGGGCAATCCCAGTGTATCCAGAAGTAAAGGGCGCAATCGATGGAGCATGTTCCGGATTACTTGATGCATTTTTTCGGTACATGCTTTAATAGCTTGAACACTGGTTAGGATGGTTGAGTTTTTTTCAATACAATTGAGAATAACTTCGTTTTCTGCGCGAATAGCGGTAAGCCATTGTCCTAATTCATCATGTAATTCACGAGCAAGTATGCGTCGTTCTTTTTCCTGAATACGGAATAATTCTTTCATAAGCTGTCTGTTTTCATGCAATAAATCACGATTGAGGTTACTCATTCTTTTTAGCTGACTGATGTCTGACATCATCATGCGGCACATGTTCTTATCACTTGCTACCGTACTTTCCAGGCGGATGAAGCTGAGCGGATCATTGTCATCCCCGATTTTTAAATCAATCGTGGTTTTACTGGAAGAATCGAAAACGCCTCGTAGATAGTTGAGAAAAGCTTGATGATCGATATCCAGGAAGCAACTGGTAAATGACTTGCCAATGAGAAAAGGGCGAGCTCTTCTCAGTAATGCTGCTCCGGTCAGATTAATCGATAGAATGTTCCCAATACTGTCGACGGTTAAGTAGCCGACTGGCGCATGATCGTAGAGATCGGCGTAACGATTGCGAGACTCTTCCAATTCCAACTGTTGTGTTTGAAGCTGATCAGTGAGCAATTCCATTTTATTATGTGCTTCAGCGTCATCCAGTCTTCTATGCTTATTACGTTGATTCATATTGTCTCCTATTCTCTGGTAGCAGTAACGGACAGTATTATTCATATACTTAATGTACCTATGGAGTTGTACCTGCAAGAACAGGATCACATGTCTTGAATTGAGGTGTTGTAGTGGGAACGAGGATCATGCCAGCGGGCATGAGCGGTATTTTGAATCGTTGAATAAATGTGTTTAACTCGTCCGCACAAGTATTGATACTTATGATTGGCGGTACATTTACTTCCGTGTTTTGATCGATATCTGCTTTATCCTGATAAATCCTTGTTTGGAACAGTTTAGATTTATTTTTCAATTTGAAAGCTCTAAAGAATGTTTTTCCATAGAAATTATATACTATGGTCTCAAGTGTTGGGTGCACAGGTATTTCATTCTACGCGCGAAGTTTGCATAAACAATACACGCTACCTTGTTCAACTATAGTTTCTGGGGTAAATAGCCTGTCTGCTTAATAGAGGAATCGAAGAAGTTTGCTATTGCGATTAAATATTCTTGCTTTTGTTTTGGGTACCGCATTGTTGCAGCAACAAGCTGAATTACCCGGGGTTATATGGACATGGAACGTATTATTGATAGCGATTGCAATGGGCGCTCTGTGGTGTTATCCATCGACTGTTCCACTAGCAATAAACAGAATTTTGTTGTGGATTTTTTGTCTGGGGATTGGGTTTTTCTGGGCAACTACCTTTGCACATTGGCGTTTGGCGGACTCATTGCCGCAAGCGTGGGAACGTCAGGATATTCAGATTGTTGGTGTAGTAGCCAATTTGCCGCAAACAAATGATCGCAGTATGCGTTTTCAGTTTGATGTTGAACAGATACTGACTGAAGGTGCATCGGTGCCTAAACGTATTGCCTTATCCTGGTATGCCAACCGTCCATCCGATGCAAATGAAATAGCATTGCCGACAATAAAAGCGGGGGAACGTTGGCAATTAACCGTGCGTCTCAGACAACCACATGGCAATGCAAATCCGCATGGTTTCGATTATGAAGCATGGGCGTTGGAACGTAATATCCGCGCTATCGGCTATGTGCGTGCATCAACCGGGAATCAACGGTTATATCCGATGGTGAATCATCCTACGTATTGGATTGAGCATATTCGTGAAAGGATTCAGCAACAATTTAGCGATAGCCTAACGGATCAAACCTATGCCGGTGTTTTGAAAGCGCTGGCGACGGGTGACCAACATGCTATTCCACGCGATCAATGGCAAGTATTCACGCGTACCGGGACGATCCACTTGATGGCGATTTCCGGTTTGCATATCACTTTAGTTTCGAGTCTGGTATTTGCAGGGGTATTTTGGGTATGGCGCTGGAATACTTACCTGGCATTGCGTTTACCAGCACGCCGAGTTGCGGTGATTGCCGGTTTATTGGCCGCGTTTGGCTATGCGGTGCTATCGGGCTTTGCAGTTCCGGCGCAGCGAACATGCTATATGTTGATGGTGGTAGCGATTGCATTATGGCATGGGCGTTTTACCTCAGCAACGACAGTATTGGCCTGGGCTTTGCTTTGGGTAGCAGTGCTCGATCCCTGGGTGACCAATGCTCCCGGATTTTGGTTATCATTTGGTGCGATTGCCATCATTATGTTGGTGACGGTAGGGCGGATAGGAAAAATACACTGGCTCAGCGGCTGGCTACGGATCCAATGGGCAATTACATTGGGGTTGATTCCGTTATTATTGGCTTTGTTTCAACAGGTGTCATTGGTTTCACCCATTGCCAATGCCATTGCAATTCCTCTGGTAAGTCTTGTGGTGGTGCCGTTAACATTGCTGGCAACGATTCCTCTGTTTGATTTTATGTTACCACTGGCCCACGCGGCGCTCAGTGTTGGCATGACATTATTATATGGGCTGAGTGATCTGCCTTATGCCGTTTGGGCGCAACATGTGCCGCCGGCATGGACGATACCGGTGGCGATGATTGGAATCGTCTGGATGTTGTTACCGGGAAGCCTGGGATTGGGCTTCTTTTCCGGATTTTCGGCACGTTGGCTGGGGGTGATCGCATTATTGCCGATGTTTCTGGTGCAACCACCCAAACCGGAAATCGGTGAGTTATGGTTGACAGTGCTGGATGTGGGTCAGGGTTTAGCAGTCGTGGCGCGCACTGCGCATCATATCTTGCTGTTTGATACGGGTCCGAGTTTTGGTGAAACAGACAGTGGTAGTCGCATTATCCTGCCTTTTTTACGTGGCGAAGGCATCCGGCAGATCGATACCATGATTGTATCGCACGTAGACATGGATCATAGCGGTGGCGCCTTATCCGTATTGGCGGCGATGCCGGTGAAGATGTTGTTATCTTCGCTGCCTGACTATCATCCAATATCGCAAGCTGCCATGACCAAAGAACAATGTCGCGCCGGTCAGTCCTGGCAATGGGACGGTGTGTCTTTTGAATTACTGCATCCATTGGCGAATAATTACGCGGAATCGCAGCGTAAGGTCAATGCCAACAGTTGTGTGCTAAAAATAACATCAAGTCATGGCAGCGTATTATTACCGGCTGATATTGAAAGAAAAGATGAACAGGCCTTACTTGCTCGCGCCCCTGATCAGCTGTCCGCAACCGTATTGATTGCACCTCATCATGGTAGCCAAACTTCATCGACCGTTGAGTTTATACAAACAGTGAATCCAGCGCTTACGATATTTACCGTGGGTTATTTGAATCGTTATGATCATCCACGTGAAGCCGTGATGGCACGTTATGACAATCTGGGAAGCCAATTGCTGCGTAGTGACAGGGATGGCGCTATTTTGCTACGTTTTGCAGATAACGAATGGTCTGCTGATAATTGGAGGAAATTGTATCGTCGCTATTGGCATCACGCGATGACAGAAGCTACGGTAAGGTAATTCATACCGCTTTAATTGGCCATTCTTGCGCGCACGTTTTATAATTCGCAACAACCATTAATCTAATCTTCGGGGGCAATCAGTGCGAAAGTTAATGACTGAGTACTGCATCAAATAGGATATGAATCCAGACCTGAATCAACTGCAACCTTATCCGTTCCAAAAATTGCGGCAGCTGTTTGAGGGGGTGACGCGAAATGCGGCGTTAAGTCCGATCGAATTGCAAATTGGCGAGCCCAAGCATGCAACGCCTGATTTTATTCGCCAGGCGATGATGGATAACTTGATTGGCCTATCTACCTATCCGACGACGTTGGGAACACAGCTGCTACGCAATAATATCGCCGCGTGGATAAAACGGCGTTTTAACCTGCCCGGTATTAATCCGGATACAGAAATCATTCCCGTCAACGGCAGCCGCGAGGCGTTGTTTTCGTTTGCGCAGACGGTGATTGATCGCAGTGCCGCTCAGCCGGTAGTGGTGTGTCCCAATCCGTTTTATCAGATTTACGAGGGTGCCGCGCTATTGGCGGGGGCGACGCCTTATTTTATTAACACGTTGCCGGATGATCATTTCAAACTGGATTTTTCACAACTGACCGATGACACTTGGTCACGTACGCAGTTGATGTATGTGTGTTCGCCCAATAATCCCACAGGTAGCGTGATGAAACTGGCGGAATGGCGTGAATTGTTTGCGTTGTCGGATCGCTACGGTTTTGTGGTGGCTGCGGATGAATGTTATTCGGAAATTTATTTTGATGAGAAGAATCCGCCTTTGGGAGCGTTGGATGCTGCACAACAACTGGGTCGTACGGGATTTCCTCGTTTGGTGGCATTCAATAGTTTATCGAAACGCTCCAATGTGCCGGGGCTGCGTTCCGGCTTTGCAGCTGGCGATGCCAAGTTATTGGAGAAATTCCTGTTGTACCGGACTTATCATGGCTCGGCGATGAATCCGGCTGCTCAGGCTGCCAGTGCTGCTGCCTGGAATGATGAAACGCATGTGGTGGAGAACCGCCGTTTGTATGCACAGAAATTTTCTGACGCCATCGCGTTGCTGTTGCATGCGATGACAGTGCAAATGCCGGATGCAGGTTTTTATTTGTGGCTTAAAACACCCATCAGTGATACCGAATTCACCAAACGGCTTTATCAAGATTATAATGTGACGGTGTTGCCGGGCAGTTATCTGGCGCGTGATGCGCATGGTATGAATCCGGGAAAAGATTACGTGCGGATTGCATTGGTTGCATCACCGAAGGAGTGCATCGAAGCGATGAATAGAATTAAAAATTTGGTGACTCGACTGAGTTGAATTTAAATTATCAGGGAAAATTATGAATGAATTGAAAACCATTATTGAAGAAGCGTTTGATCGCCGTGCAGACATTACACCGCGCAATGTCGATGCCAGTTTGAAAGAATCGATTGCGCAAGTACTCAATATGCTCGATGGCGGCAAGCTGCGTGTGGCCGAGAAAATCAATGATGAATGGGTGACGCATCAATGGATCAAGAAAGCGGTGCTGCTGTCATTTCGTATTGAGGACAATAGCTTTATCAAGGGTGGTTTTTCCAATTATTTCGACAAAGTACCGTCAAAATTCGCGGATTACAGTTCCAGGGATTTTCGTGATGGTGGTTTTCGTGTCGTGCCACCAGCTGCCGTGCGCAAAGGCTCATTTATCGCCAGCAATGTGGTATTGATGCCGTCGTATGTCAATATCGGCGCATATGTGGATGAAGGTACCATGGTAGATACCTGGGCAACGGTTGGATCGTGTGCGCAAATCGGCAAGAATGTGCATTTATCGGGCGGTGTCGGCATCGGTGGTGTGCTGGAGCCGGTGCAGGCGAATCCGACAATTATTGAGGATAACTGTTTTATCGGTGCGCGCTCAGAAGTCGTGGAAGGCGTGATTGTCGGTGAGAATTCAGTGATTTCCATGGGTGTGTACATTGGCCAGAGCACGAAAATTTATAACCGTGAAACCGGAGAGGTCAGTTATGGCCGTATTCCACCGGGATCGGTTGTGGTGTCAGGTAATTTGCCGGCTGAAAATGGAAAATACAGTTTGTATTGTGCTGTGATTGTTAAACAGGTGGATGCCAAGACTCGTTCAAAAACAGGTATTAATGAATTATTGCGCGGTATCTGATCAGATTGTGTTGCGATAAAACAAAAAATCCCCGGAATGGGGATTTTTTGTTTTGGGATCATGATTGCTGATTAGTTTTTAACAATCTGATTGTCAACTTTCTTCACCCCGTCCACGATCCATGTGTGCATATTGATGCGGGTAAGCTGATCCTCATTATTTACCGCGCCACTCAGCACGACATTGCCGTCGGTGACTTTGATATCAATTTTGGCGCCTTGTAACACGGGATCTGATTGCACCGCAGCGGTGATGCGCGCAAAAATGGTCGAATCATCGTAGACCGGTGCAGATGGGGGAGGAACCCAGGATTTGTGTGTTCTCTCGGCATAATTCTCGCAGCCGTTCAGTATGAACACGATCATCAGCAGTGCAGCTAAAGTAAATAATTTATAATAAATTTGCATGGTGTTTCTTTCCTATCAATGTTTTTCTAATTGAACCAATCATTGCAACATCAATACTTGCTATGTGATTGCATATGTCGGCCCTGGTTGTTGTCTTGTGAGGTGTTTTGAATCATAACCCTACTGATAGGACATAGACAAGTCAGATTCAAAACATAGTTTTTTGTAAAAAGCATTGCACTTGAGTGGTTAAGTCGTTGGTCAAGCAATCAAATTCTTGCATGCTGTCAGTTTTCATACTGCGTAACCAGGTCAGTTGCCGCTTGGCCAATTGACGCGTGGCGGCAATTCCCATGTCGTGTAATTCGGTGAAATTGATTTGATTATCCAGGTAAAGGCAGGCCTGACGGTAACCGACGCAGCGCATGGACGCTGATTCGGCATTGAGGAGGGGAAATTGCTGACGAATGGTTTGCACTTCAGCGATTAATCCGCAATTCAGCATGGATTCAAAGCGTTCTGCAATGCGTAGGTGCAATTGACTGCGTTCGCTGGGAATGAGCGCGATGTTTATTTTGCGGAAAGGAAAATCTATTTGCCGAGGAGCTTTCAGGATCTCGGACATCGGTTGCTGTGTCAGGTAACACACTTCCAAGGCCCGCTGAATGCGCTGGCTGTCCGTTGGTTTGATGCGTGTTGCAGCTTCCTGATCCAATGCTGCGAGTTTCTGGTGCATGGCGGGCCAGCCAAGTTCTTTCGCTGTATTTTCAAGCATCAGGCGCAGATCCGGATCCGCTGAAGGCAGTGGCGATAAACCGTCCTGTAATGCTCGAAAGTAAAGCATGGTGCCACCGACCAATAATGGAATTTTATTGCGCTGAGTAATTTCCTGCATAACAGTCAGTGCATCACTGCGAAATTGCGCAGCTGAGTAGTGCTGGTCTGGATCGATAAGATTAATCAGGTGGTGAGGAGTTCGGGATAGCGTTGCCGGATCGGGTTTTGCCGTTCCGATATCCATATGGCGGTAAACTTGAGCAGAATCAACACTGATAATTTCAACCGGGAAATTTTCTGCAATATCCAGAGCGACCCGGCTTTTGCCACTGGCAGTGGGGCCCATGAAGAAAATAGCAGGGGGAGAAGGTGTTAAATGCTGCATGTTGAATAGTGAATGATGAATGAACGTTGTGAAGCACAGTAGAATACTAATAATAACTCAGTCGGTACGAAGCATTGCACGGGTTTGATAATGAGATAGTCATTGGACAATCAGTAAAACTCGGCTAAAATTCGACTCATTCAACTTTTTGTGGGAATAAACCATTGAATATCTTTGCAGGCGTATTATTTCTAATCATATTATATAGTTTAGGTTCGGCGCTGTATTACATGTACAAAGATAAAGGCCAATCGACCCGCATGGTCAGGTCTTTGAGTATCCGTATCGGTTTGTCGCTTTTTCTGTTTATTGTCATGATGATATCATATCGCTTGGATATGACGTCCAGCTAACCTGTTGATTGTTGTCAAAGCGTGTTGACGTATGCAGTGTAATCAGCGCTTTTGAAAAGAATAGCCAAAGATGTCGCCATCATTGGGGCCGGTGCTGCGGGGATGATGTGCGCGATTGAAGCCGGTAAACGGGGACGTCGTGTATTGCTGATCGACCATGCTCGTAAGCTGGCGGAGAAGATCCGTATCTCCGGCGGCGGTCGCTGTAACTTTACCAATCGTTATGCCAAGGCGGAAAACTTTCTTTCCAGCAATCCTCACTTTTGTCGTTCTGCACTCGCTCGTTTTACGCCACAGGATTTTATTGCACTGATTGAGAAGCATTGCATTCGCTATCATGAGAAAAAATCGGGGCAATTGTTTTGCGATGACAGTTCACAACAAATCATTGATATGTTGCAACAGGAATGTGCAATCGCTGGCGTGGATTGGCAAATACCTTCCCAGATAAAACAAGTTGAATATCCAGCAACAGATCCGGAAACACAACATGGCGGCGGGAAATTCATTGTGACGACGGAGCGCAATTGCATAACAGCAAGTTCGTTGGTGATTGCCACGGGCGGCTTGTCGATTCCCCAGATTGGTGCGAGTGCATTGGGTTATCAAATTGCCAATCAGTTTGGTATGCGTGTGACGCCTTTACGTCCGGGGTTGGTGGGTTTAACGTTTGCTGCCGAGGATTTTACGGGTTTCAAAGATATCTCAGGCATAGCGCTGGATGCCGAGGTCAGTTGTAACGGTATTTCATTCCGTGAAAATATACTATTTACGCACCGTGGCTTAAGTGGCCCCGCCATTTTACAGATTTCATCTTACTGGCAACCGGGCGAATCGCTTTATATCAATTTGCTGCCACAGCAGGATGCGCAGCAGATTTTTTTAACGCAGCGGCAAAGTGCGATGATGTTGCCCAATTTACTGACACACTATTTACCTAAGCGTTTTGTACAAGCCTGGTGCTCGGTTATGTTTGCTCAACTGTCCATCACCGCAAAACCGATGAGTCTATATCGTGATAGTGAATTACGCCAAATTGCAGATACGCTCCATAATTGGCAAATTGTCCCGAGTGGAACGGTCGGTTATAAAAAGGCGGAAGTGACGCTGGGTGGGATTGATACGCATGAATTGTCGTCCAAGACAATGGAATCCAAACGCGTGCCGGGATTGTATTTTATTGGGGAAGTGGTTGATGTCACCGGTCATTTGGGCGGGTTTAATTTTCAGTGGGCTTGGTCATCGGGGTATGCAGCAGGGCTGGTGGTTTAGATGTATAAAGCGCTTGCAAAACCGGAATAAGTCAATAATTCTGTAGTAATATTAATTTGAATATTGCGTTAAGAACAATAAATTTTCTAATATAACTTGTATGGGCCTTACGATGCTTTGTCCAAAATGTGGAACGGAAAATACAGATCAGGCGGAATCTTGCAGTCATTGTCACGAGAGTTTGTTAAATAAACGAAAAGCCAATGCTGATATGAATCAGCACAAAAACAATGAGCAAATCGACCAACGAGAAACTAAAACACCGGATGTTTTGAAAATAACCGAGAAAAAAACAGATCATGCGACTGCTGATGAGAAGCCGGTGGTTTCGATGGCACTGAATATTGCGATTATTCTTGGTACGATCATTTTTCCTGTCGTAGGCGTAGCAATGGGCTACACCTATCTTAAGAAAGACCATCCGGATGCGAAAAAAGCTGGGAGGAACTGGTTGATACTCGGATTTGTGATGATTCTGGTGAATATTCTATTAGTAAATTCTATAAAATGACCTAGCGTAAGAATGTAACAGAATAGCTCAGGAAGTTATCGAAATTGGTTAGGGGCCAGATTTTACTGAATACTCTGCTCAATCTAAAACATCGGTTTATTGATCGTTACATTAAAGCGTTGTATACCGGCAATAATTTCTGATTTTGCGGATTCAACCCCGTCCCAGCCTTGAATTTTGACCCATTTTCCTTCTTCCAGATCTTTATAATGGGCGAAAAAATGGGCAATTTGAGAGCGAATCAGTTGCGGTAGATCTTCGCTGGATTCAATGTCCTGATAAAGATTACATAATTTGTTAATGGGCACCGCCAGCAATTTCGCATCTTCTCCGGCTTCGTCAGTCATTCTGAGCATACCCAGAGGCCGGCAGCGCACAACAACGCCGGTGATCAACGGCACTGGCGATATCACCAAAACATCCACAGGATCGCCATCGTCCGATAAGGTATGGGGAATATAGCCATAATTACAGGGATAATGCATACACGTTGACATAAAGCGATCCACAAACATCGCGCCTGTTTCTTTATCCACTTCGTATTTGATAGGATCCGCATTCATTGGAATTTCAATGATGACATTAAAGTCATTCGGAATATCAGCGCCGGAACCAACACGATCAAGATTCATTTCTTCCTCCAACTGAAAATAGAAATGACAGTATAGCGATAAGATCCACTGCTGTAGATTTTTATCTTCAGCTATTTTTGATGTTTTATCTGCCTTGACAAAGCTTAGTAAGTGATTTAGCCATTCTGGAAGCGATACTCAATTAAGATGCGGAAAATGCAAAATACTCAAATAAGGAAACGCCTGCAATACTACTAAATGGGATAAGCCAGGATAATACAATGGGGTGATGCGATAGTGGTTGGAATACACCATCTTTGAGATCTTTTATGTCGTTAATGAGTGATTTTATCTGGACTGATCTTTCTGAATCGTTAGTCCGAATTTGATTTCCAGTTAATGATTGATCCAGTTTGTCCAGAATATGTTTTCTTGCATCTTCTGATGATTTTCTTAATCGAATCGCACTACCTAGTGTTATGAGTGCAGTAAAGATAAAAATAAAAAGAAGTAAAGGTGAAATTTGCCAATTATCAAAGAAATAACTGCGTGACAATATCAATAGAAACAGAATAATGAAGGGGTAATAAATGAAATTATTAATCGCGTTGGCTTGCTGATGGATAAAATCCATCAGGATCTTATTTCTAACGGCATCTGTCGGTAATCCATATTTCTTATAAGCATTTATTGTTTTAGGAGGCCAATCGATATTGCAGGATGTCAGTTCTTTTATAAAGCGACTGGTTAAACGTGTGATCTCTGCAATGACTAGAGTCAATATTAAGTAGGTTGCAACAGCAAGAAAAAGAAAAAAGGTACTCATGTAATAGCTGGTTACACCTCGGAATGGCGCTTCCGGAATACTAAAACCGGCTAGGATGAGAGGAATCACAAAAATACTAAAAAGACCGAGCATGCAGCCTACTTTTTTTCCACAATGGTTAAATCTTCTTAATTCCAGATATTCAGACCATATATCAGTAATTAATCTGTTCTTATTTGAGGTTGTTTTCCATTCATCGACTAATAATTGTGAACATAACCCTCTGTTTTCTTCTTGTTCTTTGACAACTTTTCTTAATTTATATTTTCTCGCAATGTCTAGATAATTCTTTCTCAGTTGTTTTATAACACTGCAAAAAAAGCAGATTGCCAGCGTAATCGCTACAAATCGTATGCCGTTAGCTGGCCAGATACTTGTGCCATTAGTGAATGATAAAGATTCTGATCCATGATCATCTAATGCTGGTATAGCTTGATAAAAAAATATCAAACCAATAGCGCCGATACATACACGGACAATAATTGGTCTTAAATTTTTTGGTAACAGACAGTATAATAAAAGCGTCAGTGTAAGGATAGATAATACAAAGTATATGAATTCTAATATATTTCCTAATATTTCCTCTTCATTAGGGAACTTGCTTGCTGAAGCATTTTCCGGTTCTGGATGTATTTTATTTCCCAGGGTATGACTCAAATCAACTGCTCCATAATTACCAATTTCAAACAACCTCGGTTTGTCCAGAGAATGTTTAATGATTGCTTCCAAAGAGTCTTTTGAAGATTGGTTTCCAGGATGAAATTTTTGCAATGCTAATAAAGTGGTCAGATATAAGGCAGTTTGGTAACTGTCGCGAAAAGGTGGTGTGTTTCTTTGTAATTCGTGATGTAGTTGCAAACCGTACGAAGAAGCTACAATTAAATTACGGGTTGATTTGATTTCAGTAGGATGAAATAGCCTGGCATCGAGATCGGTGGTGAAAAATAGCGCGTTTGGAAATTTATCACGTAAGGCCTGTAAGATTAATAACTTGTCATAAGCATCACTGCCAGTAATGCCGATCGCTTTAATACCGCCTTCTTTGGCTTTAATTCTGTCCAAATGTTTTATTTGTTCTGCCAGACGAAGTAGATAATCCAGTTGGCTGGTTCCGGTCGGACGTTCTGCTTGTTCTCTTGCTTCCTTGTTATCCAGTTTATTGGTTTGAGATTCTTTGTTCTTATTATCTTGATTGGTTGAGGTACGCTGACTGGTTATACCGTCCAGTCCTCGCAGATAATGAAATCCATGCACATGGGTTTCAGAAATCTTTGCATTTTCTGAAGAGGAGAATTCATCAATTTTTTTTAATATGGATTCTGTCAGCATCTGAGAATAGAAAGTATCCAGTTCACCAATCAATACAATATGATGTGGCTGGTTACCTGCTGTCAATTTAAGCCCCTTGAGACCAGAGCACATTCCCTTAATTGTTTCAACGGATTTAATCTGATAGGGAGTTATGCCACGCAATGCCAGTTCACAAAGCAAGGTATTAGCTAAGTTACTGTGCGTACCAGTAGTTCTGATTATTTTATTTTGTAGCCATTCGTTCGATTTCGATTCCCGGTCAACCTTGGTATTGTTTAGTTGATCATTATCTGCGGTTACAAAGGGAGAAAAAATGTGACTATTTTCAAGGTATTTATCTGATTCCTCTTTCTGGCCATATAATTTTCTTAATGTCTGCGAATTATATGGACCAACAATATCGAATTTGATCCCTGATGTATTAATGAATTGAATCTGTTTTCTAAATTGATGGAGCGTTTCCAGAATATTCGCGCTAAGCGCAAATTTATCATTATTCAACCACAATACTAGAATCTTATTTTCGTCCTTTGGAATAGATACTTGGGTAGTTGGGATTGGTTCAAAGAATTCATACGGAACATATTCTGGGAAATCACAGAAATAGTTTTTTTCCTTGTTTTCGGCTTCAAGTGTTTTTTTGCAAGTATCCTTAAAGTTAATAAATTTGATATGTTCCGAATCTTCAGGTACATAATTTCCAGCATATAATCCTGATATCAGCGCATACCGATTGCGCAATCGCCATTCATGATCTTCGGCATAAGGTCCGCCGGGTAGCATAACTGCAAGAATATGAAGTGACTCATTGATTCTTATCTCTTCCTTGATTCGACAACGCAATTTCTCGATTGAATGAATAATCGGTCTATTACATTCATCCGGAGCTGATTCTTCCATTTTTTGAGTGACTGTGCCAGAAACTGTAAAAGAAGATTTTTCTCCTTCACTTTGAGATACAGTGCCGGAAACGGATAAAGACGATTTATTACTTTCATTTTCTGAAGGAAATTGCTTGCGGTGTTGTTCTACCGCCTCAAATGGATCCTGCCATAGCCGTGAACGAACATCTTCAGTGCTCATTCTTTCTGTATTGATCATGAGAGGGCGTGTCGGCTTGAGGATTGTCTCCTGCGCAGCAAAAAGGCTTACCAGCAGTGCAATGATTGCAATCGTAGGTACTGCCGGGGAAGATTGATTATCCGATTTGTTTTTTTCACTCATGGTACGCAATCATAAAATGATTCTTAATCTCTTCCGGGTTTAATTCCTCGCTGCTTGCGGCGGGGTGCTTTATTTAGATACTACTTCCACTTATGGCCATTCTTACAGATGTTTGGATTGTCATTTGTGATATTACTCACGCAGTCATCAAAATGTTTACAAGCAGAAGAACCGAACAATCGGGCGGTTCAATCACTCAATGAATGGTTGGATCGGCTTCCCGAAATACCGCATCAATCGCCAGTGCATCGAAGCGATACTCGTGGTTACACATGTCATCGTTAATGATGACTTCGCCAAATTCTTTCAGGATTGAATTCACTTCCTCACGTCCGAGTGAATGCAACATGGCATAAATCTTTGCCGGATTATCATGGCAGCCATAATGCACGGTTTGCGGATCAAAGATGCGGATGGTTTCTTCATAAAACAGGCGAGTCAGTATTTCTTCAGCTGCCAAACCCAATAATGTTTGATCATGAATCGTCGCAGCCAGTGCTTCGGCACGTGCCCAACCGTCAGTGTCGTGTTGATCGGCAGCCGGCAGTTTTTGTAGCAGTAAGCCAAAGGCGGTTTGATGGGTGGTGATCAGGAAAAGACGTGATGGTAGTTGTTCGGATTGCTTAAAATAATGTTCAAATATCTCAGCGATATTGTGACCATCAAGCGGTACGATGCTTTGGTAGGATTCGCGCATCGATGGCATATCCAATGTAAATAGCAATTGGCCATGGCCGAGTAATTCTGATATCGGTTGTGGCTCGATATGTGGTATACATTTCGCCATCCCCCGTATATGCAGACTTTCATTACAGTCGAGCACCAACATGGAAACCGGACCATTGCCATTCAATTGAATGGTCAGGCGCCCGGCTTGTTTCAGATTATCACCCAGCAGTAATGTGGTTGCGCTCATTTCACCCAGTAATTGGATCACCGGTTGTGGGTAATTGCGGCCTGCTAACATTTGTTGCCATACCGAGTCGAGGTGCACCACGGCACCGCGTATATCCAGATTTTCCAGAAGGAAACGTTGTACGTAGTTATTCATTAATACCTCCGTTGAATTCATCGACTATCAGGACCGCATTATAGATGATTGTGCGGTTATGCCTAACCAGGTGAGTTAAGTCATAATGTAGCGCGACCTTATAAAACAGGCTGGCGCGTATTGGATGCCCATTGTGAAATAATGAGTTGAGTGCGGGTAATCCCTTTGTTAGTATGCGGTTATATAGGGTATAAAATCGCTATTTTTAACCTGAGAACACCATGCAGCAACTACTAATTACGCTCGGTATTTTATTGTTATTACTCGGTATCGTATGGCCTTGGCTTGCGCAATTGCTATTGGGGCGTCTGCCGGGTGATATCCATATTGAGCGCGAGAATTTCAGCTTTCATTTTCCATTGATAACCGGTTTGCTGATATCTATCGTATTGTCGCTAATACTGTGGTGGATGCGTAAATAAGTCTGCTGCCTGTTAGTGGTAGTAGATTGTTTTATGTCCAATAAAATTTGTTATTGACAGTGACTACAAGCAATTCTAATTTGGCTATAATCATCAGGCTTTAGGTTATTCAAAGTATAAGAATTATCAGTTTTTAATTTTAAAGGGAGAGAAATATGAGTATGGAAAGTGAAATTAGAACGCGATTCGGGGGGTTCTGGAATTCTCTCATTTTGCTTTTTGTGATTGTTATTTGCCTGCGTTTCTCGAGTCTGGAGTTAGCTGCAGAAAGCTTAGCAGAAAGAATTCATTGTGCAATACACTTGTTTATGGGATGTGTGGCAGCCGGTGTGCTACTGGGGATATTAAAAATATTTCTGGCATTTTCCAATCAGACTTATACGCGTGCGCCGGCATCAGCAAATTTTGCATTGGGCCTTAAATATGGCATCGTGGGTGGCGGCTTATTGATTCTTATGGTCGGCATTCTGCAATTGAATAATTTCCTGGGCGTGTTCCAGCCTATGGTTAATGGGTTATTAGCAAAACTAACCGCTATTTTTGCATAGAATCAGATCAGGGTCGGCATACTACCGACCCTGATCTGAATTTAATGCTGAGGTTCCGGTTTTTCTTCAGTACTTGACGCTTGTACTGCCGTAATTTTTCCTTCCAAAGTGACAATGCGAGCTTCCAGCCTCGCCACCAGTGCCTTTGTTTCAGGTGATTCGACCGGAGCTTGTGGTTTTACAGTAGCGGCGCGAGTTTCCAGAACCTCCACGCGCGTTTGTAATTGTTCCGGTAGATCTTCTTTCTCAGGTCCTGCCAGATGCGTAAATTCAACACTGTCTTCATAAGGCTCGCGCGTAGTGCCGGTCGCTTTGACGACGGCGCCAGCGATCAAACCACCCACAATGGCAATGACGAGGGTTATGACGATACCGTTAAATTGAGCGATGGCAATGCCGGGAACGACCAGGAAAGCGCTGAGACCGCCTAATAATCCGGGCATTCCGTGCAGATTGTGAACGCCGCAGGTATCAATGATTTTGAATTTTGATTCTAACAGGGGTTGCAGGAAAACATAACCTAGAACAGAGAGTGCGCCAGCCAATAAGCCGATACCAAATGCACCGGTTGGCGATACAACATCACAGACGGAACCAATAGCGACACCGCCTGCCAACGCCGCATTGGCCATGTCGACCATGGATGTTTTGCCATGGTGCAACTTGGAGCTGAGGAAATAAGTGGCGATGGTGGCGCCTGATAACGCAAGTAATGTATTGACCACAGTCTGCGGCATATTTTCTAGAGGAACTAATGCCGTAGCAAAACTTGGCCAGAATATCCAGAGGACCATTGAACCCAACATGGCGAAGCGATCTGACGTATGATCCGATTCGATCGGCTTGCTGCGTTGATAGGCCGTGGTCAGAACAATGGACATGCTGAGTCCGAAATACGCACCAAACGCATGAATAACAATGGAGCCGGCTGTATCTTTAAATCCAGTGGTATATCCGAACGCATCATCAAGCACGATCCATTCATTCAACAGATAGAGTGGAACAACTAAGAGCGCTAGTAATGCATACTGGAAAACGCGAAGGCGCCCCAATACAGCACCCATGGCAATTAACGCCGTTGCAACGGATAACTCGGCGAATAGTAATGAATCCAGCGTATGCGGCGATAATTGGTGTCCGAAAATACCATTTGCGCGCAGCAGAATATAGAGAGGAAGCCCGACGGCGACGACCAGATAGGTTCCGGTTACGGCGCCAAACCCATAACGACGAACAAATACCATGAGAAAACCAAAACCGACCAGTAACATGGTCAGGATGTTGATGATGTAATTATACTTAGAGACTATTTGTGCTTCACTTAAAGCCGGTGCAGCTTCGGCATTTACCCAACTACTGAAACTTAGGAGAAACAGACTGATTGCTCCTGGCAATATAAAGCTAAAGCTTTTCTTCATGTGATTCTTCCTTATTCTAGTGATTTCTAGGGTTATTCCTCAACGAGACCCAGAGGAAAGGGACGTGGCTAACAAGCAGATTGCCCCCGGACAGAGTGTGAACTCTAATTACCATAAAAACAATAGGGGTTATGTAACTAGTGATTATTAAACTTGTGAACCAGAAATAATGCTTGGCTGGTATCTGTGTTAATGGATATATGGATCGAGGATAGTGTGCAGTTAAGGAATGATTATGTTGTGATGGAAATTGGTCAAGGCGAATGATGGCAAAATCCGGCCTATCGCGGCTAACGATATATGCTGCGATGCATGCCTGCTTTTAAAGCCTGAATGGCTTCTTCAGGACTGCTAACGATTTGCCGGTGTGGACAGAAGATGTTTTTTGAAAGTTCACCTTGGGCATAAAATTGCCGGACAAAGTCGAGTCTTTGCCATTCGGATACGCGGGGTTGTGCCCAGGTTTTATCATCTCGTCCTAAGGCATATACTTTTCTTTCACGGGTGGCGCAACGGATGCCTTCATAGCTGACATTCAGAGCGCCTGTAGACGATTTGATTACCAAACTAAAACGAATAACGCCATCTTCACCGATCTTGATAGAGGTTGTATCAACCAGATATTGATTGCTAGTGGCAGAACCCGCATCGAATGCCATCAGGTTTTTTGCATCCGGATAAGCAGGGAGTTGTGTTAACTGCTCGACCCATGGCTTATCGCTTTCAAATTCATCTTTGAACGGTTTGCCAGCACAGGCAAGCAGCAACAATGTGCAGATCAGAGCAAGCGATGCTCGTTTCATGCTGTGGATAAATCCTTCAATAAGGATGCACGAATACCGGCATCAACAATATCCATTGATGCCTGATAGGCAGGGTGATCGGCGCCCATACTTAGTGTTGCGCCCTGATGCACTGACTGAATCATTTCTGAGGTGAGTTCAAAGCGTAAGAAGTGAACGGATGAAGTTTTTTCGCTGTTTTCCCGTTCCAGATCTTCATCTGCAATCGCGTAGACCGGCGCATGTCCGGCTACTCTGACCCATACTTTATCTTCTATGCCGATTAGGGTGGCCAGCTTGGCGGCACGTATCGCCGGATCCGTATATTCGATCATCATCGTGGCTTTCCAATTGTGGCCATCCGGAATCAAGGGCGTATAGGTTTCAAGTTCGTGAACGATTTCTTCTTCCTGAAAAATACGTTCTACATGCAACATTTCCTGGATTTGGTAGCGAACTGTCAATGCATCTTCGAAGATCAGTATGATATTTTCTCCCAGGAGGATTTTGCGTGTTTTTTTATGTGCGATGACTTGGGCGCGAAAATCCTTGCGTATTTTGGCATAGGCTTCCAATGTCAGCAGACTGTCACGGGTTATTGAGGTCATGTATTTTTCACCTGGTTGAGTGGTGCCGATAATTGGTTGATCGGGATCAATCGCTGTTTGAGGATCGGTGTGTTCACCATACGCCATGTGTAATAAAGTGAGCGGATGTAATTTTTGCGCCTTACTTACACCGATACCTTGTTCGATATGTCGTGCAGCGATCGCGCAATCTGAACTGATATAGTCCGGATCGGATGCGGCCATTTGTTTGAAAACCGGGCGACCGATTTTCATGGAATCGGCGAAGTGCTCGCTTTTTACTCCCCAGGTACCGTCATGACCTGAGCAGCGCTCTACAGTGGTAATCGTGGTATCCGGGATAAGTTGCAGGATGTCGCGGGTTTTTTTTCCGATATTTTGCACACGCTGATGACAGGGAATATGATAAGCCACCTTACCCAGCGATTTCTTGAAATTTGTTTTAAGTAAATTATCCTGTTTTCTTAAGGACAGGTATTCGAACGGATCAAACATGGCGGCAGCGACTGTTTGAACTGCTTCCTCATCGGGAAACATCAGCGGTAATTCCTGCTTGTACATCAATGTGCAGGAAGGTACTGCAGAGAGAATGGCGTACCCTGCTTGCGCCAGTTTGAGTAAATGAGGGATATTTTCATTTTTAAGTTTTTCCACCGCTTCCAGGTCACCCAACTCAAGTTTTGGCATGCCGCAGCAGGCTTCCTTTTCCACCAAACAGGCCGGAATTTCATTATGTTCCAGTATCTTTAGTAAGTCGTGACCGATACCTGGCTCGTTATAATTAATATAGCAGGTGGCATAAATGGCAACTTTTCCGGGCGTGCGAGCACCATTTTTTACTGCAAAAGTATCGTTGGGTTTGGCGCTTGAGCGAAATTTCTGCGCGGTATATTCAGGCAATTTTCTATCCGCATGAATGCCAAGCATACTATCCATTAACTTGCGTGTGGCCGGTGCTTTATTAATGGTATTTACTGTTTGCACTACCACTGGAATCGTGGCAAGTTTGCCCATCAAGTCGGTACTGGACAATAACTTATCGCGAAAACCCGCGCCCTGGTTTTTATATTTGACCGTTTTAGCTCGCAGCATCAAATGCGGAAAATCAATATTCCATTCGTGAGGCGGCACATAGGGACATTTAGTCATAAAACACATGTCGCACAGATAGCAGCGGTCTACTACCTCCCAGAGCTGGTTTTTATTAACACCATCCAATTCTCCGCTAGTGCCTTCATCGATTAGATCAAACAAGCGCGGAAAAGCGGTGCACAGATTGACGCAGCGACGGCATCCATGACAAATATCGAAAACCCGCTCCATTTCCTGGAATAAGCTGGTTTCATTATGAAAGTCAGGATTTTTCCAGTCGATGGGATGGCGTTTCGGTGCTTCAAGACTGCCTTCACGAGTAGACATAGATAAGTTTTGGCGCGTAGAAAATTTATTGAATCGAGAAACAATGGGGTTTAGCCAGAGCTATATCTCTGTAGTAAACCCCAATAGCTTTATGTAAGCGTGATCTTACCTTGTCACTGTAGCCAATTAATCAGCTAGACTATCCAGTGCACGTTGGAAGCGGTTGGCGTGAGAGCGCTCAGCCTTGGCGAGTGTTTCAAACCAGTCGGCGATTTCATCAAATCCTTCATCGCGCGCAGTTTTCGCCATACCTGGATACATATCGGTATATTCGTGTGTTTCACCTGCAATGGCGGTTTTCAGATTATCACGGGAAGCACCAAAAGGCATGCCGGTAGCCGGATCGCCACAGTTTTCCAAATGTTCCAGATGGCCGTGTGCATGACCGGTTTCTCCCTCTGCGGTAGAACGAAATACAGCAGCGACGTCATTTTGTCCTTCCACGTCGGCTTTAGCTGCAAAATATAAATAACGGCGATTGGCTTGAGATTCACCGGCAAAAGCGGCTTTTAGATTTCCTTCAGTTTTAGATCCTTTCAGTTCCATTGTTTTCTCCTTTTTAACATCACAAGTTTAAATATATTTATTATTAACCATACCAAAGATAACTGAGATTAACCGAGAAACAAGGGCATGCAGTGATGGTTTTGCATCTTGCCAAAGTTTTCTGCAATTTGATCAAGTATGGCGAGTGCATAAAATACAAAGTTTAATGCGTGCAAGGAGACTATCGAAGGGTGCAGAGATTGTCAACTATTCGCCACGTTTCGCTCGGATTTGAATGGATGAGTGCATTGAGCATAGTTGTTGATATGAGAGTTATCGGAGGAGCATCGTAATACTATGTATTTTTCCTGGATATTATTAAAAAGTTTGAGATGTGGCGGCATGGTATGGTGTAATTCGTTATTTTTCTTGAGCCCTCTTAAAATAATCCATGGAATATCGCAATGATTCAACCCACTGTCATCATTAATCAACATCGTAATACTGCGATAGTGGTTGCAACGAGCGGTAAGAATTTGTTGGTCATTAAATTGGGTAAGGGGAAACTGACAGTGACGCCACTATCGTTGGAAAAAATTAGAGTTCAAGGTTATACAACGAGCGATTATCCACCAAAACTTGCCGCACAATCTTACTTGCAACATGGTGCCGGTGTTAGTGATAGAGCGAAGAAATATCTTGAAAAAATTGCTTGTGGTGAGTTTTCTGATAGTTTGATATTCACCTGAGGGGATGAAAAATAAGGTTTTTAACTGTATGGCATATTGCCAGTAGGGCTCGCGCAGTACACAGCCTTATACCAAACAGTTCTAGAAACTATTAACGCATCCGTGCCTCAACAAAGGTTGTTTCACGGTTAAAATCATCCCAAATATAGTTTGGTTTAACAAAAGGTGTGGTAGGAATAAGGAAGGTTGCGATATCAAAAGCACCACTTAATGAACGACCAACAGTATTGGCAATACCTGTCAGAAATCCGACAGTCATTCCGTGAATGACGCCATCTCGATTGCCGACGATTGTGATCGTTTTAGGTATTTCAACGACACCAGTAACTGCATTCGCAAGACCATTTCCAAGCTTCTCAACGACCTTGTCAGGATATTGATCTGCGAGTACTAAATTGGGGGTTACCAGAAACACGATGAAGACGGTAAATATCGTTTGAATGGTTTTTCTCATTGTAAGTCCTTTAGTTATTAATAAAAAATTGATTGGATTGATACAATATCCGACATGTATTTTATTTACTACGCAATTATCATTTATTAGCAGGCTGTTGTTTTAGTAAGTTTGTGATTCTTCCTACTTCGCGTTCGATCTGGTTCTCTGGGTAATTTTGATTTACCAATTCCGCTCTAACTCGATAGGCCATTTCCAAAATGAGTAGATCCATGGTGTTTTTATCTCCCCTTTGTGATGCTTCCTGGTATTCCACCTGGAATCGATTGATGGCTGTCATCATGACGTCCTTATCAATGTTCATGCTGGATAGAACGGATTCCAGCTCATACTTCAAATTGCCGGATAGCAACGATTGCGAAGATTGGGAGTTTGTTTCAGGTTGATAAGGAAAATGTTTCTGTATTAAAACCGACGACATAATCAGTGCCACACCTGAACCCACGGTAACAACTACGAAATACCAGAGTTTATATTCCTTTCCTCGTAACTTGACGATGTTGATTCGCTGCATTCCAAACCAGGTATAAACAATTACGCCTGCAAGAAACAGAATGGCACCAAATGCCATGATGACGGGTACAATCGGATGCACGGTTTACTCCTAATGTCTTATCTTAAATCTGGTTTGTGATTCGTGGAAAAATCAAATTGCTTGTATCAGATCATTTATGACGATCAATCAATGATCCTATGCAAATGTATATTTTAGCTTAATATGATACCTGAGTTATTGTCTGTTTGATAAGCGAGTTGATGATTGCAGTTCTGTATCGTTGTTTTAGATCAGCGATAATTTGAATACTGTAAACAGATTGGATTTGAGCATGTCGTAATATCCAGAGGCTTGCTATCAGCGTGTGGATAACGAGCCGCTAGGAAATTCATCGTGGAGGGGGGGGGGAGTACCCGGAGGTGGCGTTGTTTACAGGCAGGTCATTGGCGATTTACCGGAACCAGGCAACGTCAGTATGTTTGGATCTGTCGGCAAATGAACACATGCTGTCAGTCGTGGATGGTATCAATGGGTGTTTAATTACTTTCATGTTGTTCTCGCTTTATTGCTGATTATGGTGATCAATGGTTATGTAGAGCTTTTTATACGAACGGAATCCTGAATGAATCTAATATGCGTACCTTTCTACCGACTTTGAAAAATGCTGAAGATAATTTACACGTAGTATTGGTATACAATACCCATACTATTTGAACAATCAACTCTGACATGATTTAAATTTTGTAAGTTCCAATAAGGTTCCAACATCGTATCGCTTTAAATCTAAACAGTGCTGAGAATTGATCACCGCCGCAAAATCTGAATAGAAAGAAGTACCCTATTAATAAACAGAGTTGTTGTCGATGAATTTTTGGTAGGCCGGTAAGCTTACTTATTATATTTTAGGAGAAAATTAGAATGTCGCAAAAACACCCGGTTATTGCCGTTACCGGATCCTCTGGTGCAGGCACCTCAACGGTAAAAAGTAGCTTTGAACATATTTTTCGTCGTGAGCATCTGAAAGCAGCGATTGTAGAAGGTGATAGTTTTCATCGTTATGATCGTGAATCAATGAAACAGGCGGTGGTAAAATCAGAAGAAAATGGTGGGCGTACAATCAGCCATTTTGGTCCGGAAGCGAATGAGTTTGAGAAGCTGGAAGCCCTATTCAAAGAGTATGGCCAAAGCGGTAGCGGTCAGACGCGTCTGTATTTGCATAATGATGAAGAAGCACAGCCCTGGAACCAAAAGGCGGGAACATTTACGCCGTGGTCACCGATTCCACCGGGTTCTGATTTGCTGTTTTATGAAGGATTACATGGCGGCGCAAAAAGTGATACGGCTGATGCAGCTAAGTATGTGGATTTGTTGGTTGGTGTAGTACCGATTGTGAATCTGGAATGGATTCAGAAAATATTTCGTGATACCAACGCGCGCGGTTACTCAGCAGAGGCGGTTACACACACCATTTTGCGCCGTATGCATGATTATGTGCATTACATTACACCGCAGTTCTCACGTACCCACATCAACTTTCAGCGTGTACCCACTGTTGATACGTCCAATCCGTTTATCGCGCGTGAAATTCCGACATTGGATGAAAGTCTTGTAGTGATTCGATTCAGAAATCCTGAGAAAGTGGATTTTCCTTTTTTACTGAATATGATTCATGACTCATTCATGTCTCGTCCTAATACTATTGTCGTTCCAGGCGGAAAAATGGGCATGGCGATAGAACTGATACTGACGCCATTGATCCTGGAAATCGTTGCTAAAAGTAGGGCGTAGTAATTTCTGACTAGCTTTCGGTTAATTCATGAATCACGATGAATGTTAATTCCATTGATCGGATTCAGAATTAATCAGTCAGTTAGTAATTTGTATCAAGATTCTCTGTTTCCCCTGTCAATTTGACGGGTATCGTACTGCTGCACAGTGATCCCATTTTATTGGTTACATGACTTCCCCACTATCCGACTTGAATCCGCAGCAACTTGAGGCCATTACATTGCCGCATCAATCCGTATTGGTGTTGGCTGGTGCCGGCAGTGGAAAAACGCGCGTGTTAACGACACGCATTGTTTATCTGATTCAATCAGGACAAGCAAGTCCGCACGGCATTCTGGCAGTGACCTTTACCAATAAAGCCGCCAAGGAAATGCTGACACGCATTACTGCCATGTTACCGATTAATACACGTGGTATGTGGATTGGGACATTTCATGGATTGTGTCATCGTATGCTGCGGACGCATTATCAGGATGCGGGTTTGCTACAAGCATTTCAGATTCTCGATTCTGCCGATCAACTCGCCTTAATTAAGCGCATTCTGAAGAGCTTGTCGGCGGATGAGAAAAAGTTTCCGCCGCGCCAGGTACAATGGTTTATCAATAATGCTAAAGAAGCCGGATTACGTGTGGCTTTTGTCACAGTCGACGATGCTTTCTCACGCCGCATGCTCGAGTTTTATCAAGCGTATGAGCAGCAATGCAACAAGGAAGGTGTAGTGGATTTTGCCGAGTTGCTGCTACGCAGTTATGAGTTGTTGAGTCGTAATGAAGTCCTGTGCCAACATTACCGGGAACGTTTCAGTCATATTCTGGTGGATGAATTCCAGGATACCAATCAATTGCAATACAAATGGCTGAAATTGCTGGCAGGTGTGGGAACCAAAGATGCCGCGGCGGTATTTGTAGTTGGTGATGACGATCAGAGTATTTATGCGTTTCGCGGTGCCTATACCGGTAATATGAAAGACTTTGAACGTGATTTCGGCATCTCCAAGGTCATCAAGTTGGAACAAAACTACCGTTCACACGGTAATATTCTGGATGCCGCCAATGCACTGATTGAAAATAATTCCCAGCGTTTGGGAAAGAATCTGTGGACGGTGGAAGGGAAGGGAGAACCAATACGTGTTTACAACGCGCCGAATGATTTTGATGAAGCTGCATTTATCGTCGAAGAAGTCAAAACATTGCGTGCGGAAGGTACCGCCTTGTCGGAAATCGCATTGCTCTATCGCTCCAATGCGCAATCAAGGGTTCTTGAACACAGCTTGTTCAATGCCGCGATACCGTATCGTGTTTATGGCGGTATGCGTTTCTTTGACCGCCAGGAAATCAAACATGCACTAGCGTATTTGCGTTTGATCGCTAATCCTGACGATGACAGCGCGCTCTTGCGCGTCATTAATTTTCCGGCACGCGGTATCGGTGCACGCAGTCTGGAGCAATTACAAGATGATGCCCGATTGCAAGGTGGCAGCCTATGGACAGCTGCATTGCAGAAATGCGGTGGCGAAGCAGAGATTATGCAAGAACCGTCAAAAGCTTTAAAAGGTATTCCGGGGTTTGTGCATTTGATCGTGACGATGCGGCAAAACTGTAACACATTGCCGTTACCTCAGATCGTAGAGCATATGCTAACCCATAGTGAATTATTAGCGCATTATGCGAAAGAACGCGAAAGTGCAGACAGACTGGAAAATCTGAATGAGCTGATTAATGCCGCAACCAGTTTTGTGCATGAAGCGGAGGATGACAGTCTGGCGGAATTTCTTGCGCACGCTTCACTGGAGGCCGGTGAGCATCAGGCCGGTAACGGTCAGGATGCGTTGCAGCTAATGACAGTCCATGCCGCCAAAGGACTGGAGTTTCACAGTGTTTTTCTGAGCGGACTGGAAGAAGGACTTTTTCCGCATGAAAATAGTCTGAATGAAGCCGATGGCATTGCAGAAGAAAGGCGCTTAATGTATGTGGCTATGACACGCGCCCGCCGCCGATTATATCTAAGTTTTGCACAAAGCCGGATGTTGCATGGCCAAACGCGTTATAACATTGCATCACGTTTCTTGAATGAGATTCCGGAGAATTGTTTGAAGTGGTTGCAGTCAATGTCTAGGATTGACCAGAAACCATTCTATTCCGGTTATTCAGGTGCCGGTAATAAGGCTTCAACAGACATTTCAAGAACTGCGACTTATCATCCTTCCGGCGGTAGATGGAGAATCGGACAAAATGTTTTACATGCCAAGTTTGGCGCAGGTGTCATTATCAACTATGAAGGCAATGGCAATGAAGCGCGTGTGCAGGTTAATTTTGATCATGTGGGAATGAAATGGTTGTTGCTGGAGTATGCGAAGTTGACTGCAGTTTAGGCAATTTGCAAAACACATAGCACACACACTCAATGGATATACGCTAATTCTTGGTTCATTTCTCTGATTCTTCAGCAGATTGATATTGTTGACGATGTTCTTCACTACAGAAAAAGCGCTCTTTATCCGCAATCGCTGCATTTTGTGGAATGGATAAATGACATTGGGCGCACTGAACCATTTCATTTTCTTTAATTGACGACTTTTCATCAGCATTAACCCAGTTTGCTTTTTGATAATCAGGTTCAGTTGGGTTATGTTTAAATTGCAGCCGCTCGGCCAGAAAAATATCTTTGTAACTCACATAAATGGAAGCAAAGAGTGTTGGAATCAGGATGACGAGTCCGACGCCATAAGGCATTATGGCCACTATAGTCAGTACAATGAATGTAATACCGTATATCTGGAACGGGATGAAGTTTTTCAGACAGGCAAAAAAGCTTCTTTGCAGGGCAACTATCGGTGGCGTATTATGAAACACGACCAACAGGGGAGAAAACCAGGAAGCCATCATCAATGGAATGGAAAGTGTGAGTGCAATCAATGAAGAGGTGAGCATATTGCTCATGACACCCATGAGTTCACTTTCGTCCACTCTTTTTCCGTACAACAGCATGTCTGTCATTTGAGAGCCGCCAATCAGCATGACCAAACCAAGGATTAAAATCTGTCCGATCAGATAGATACCGCCAATCGTGATTAATGGCGCGGAATTAGTTTTGAAAGCCATAAATAAATGCGTAATCTCAATTGACTTTCCTTGTTCCATATCTCTGCAACCCAGCATGATTCCAGCCAGAAATACCGGTGAGATTAAGGTAAAAATAAATTTTCCAAGCAACGGCACTAACGACATCGTGATAGCGATCAGCATCAAGGTAAAGCAAACAAATACCCAAGCCAGTGGCGCTTTAAGAAACAGGTAGAAACCGCTTAAGATCCATTGTAATCCCTGTTTTGCATTGACCTGATGAATTTCCATTGGTGTTTCTCCAGTTAAGTTCGATAACGGTTTTTAGTGATTATTTATATCCAGAGTTGTCGCAGTTTCTTTGAATCATTCGCATGATTTTTTAATATCTCCCTGAAATGCGTTGGATCCTTGGCATGTGTCAGTTCTCCCGGACGTGGTAAATGATAGTCATATAACCGGGAAATCCAGAAACGTAAGGCGCCCGCACGTAGCATGGTCGGCCAGACATCGTGTTCAGTAGAAGAGAGCGGTCGGATCGCGTGATAAGCTGTAATCAACGAAAGTGTACATGTTTCATCCAAAGTTTTGTCTGCCTTCATGCACCAATCATTCACTGTAATCGCTAAGTCATACAAAAAAACGTCATTGCAGGCAAAATAAAAATCAATGACGCCTCCTACTTTGTCATTGTCAGTAAACAGAATATTGTCACGAAATAGATCGGCATGGATAACGCCGTAAGGTAATGTGATGGATTGTTGCGCTGATTGGAAATCCAGTTCTGTGTTGAGTAAAGATTTTTCATCGGCAGATAAAAATGGTGCGATCTCAGGTGCTCTGGCTTGCCACCAGTTTAGTCCGCGTGGATTATTCATTGTGTCGGAATAGGAACTTCCCGCTAAATGCATACTTGCCAATACTTTTCCCACTTCCGCGCATTGCTCCGCCGTTGGGTGCAATAATGATTTTCCGGGTAAGCAAGTAACGATCGTTGCCGGTTTGCCGTTCAATTCACCGAGCAGTTTATGATCCAGCCTGGGAATCGGTGCGGGGCAGGGGATGCTATGCTGCGATAAATGCGCCATCAGATTCAAATAATAAGGCAGCTCGCGGTGGGTCAGTTTTTCAAATAAGGTCAATACAAACTGACCGTGCGTGGTGGTGACAAAATAATTGGTATTTTCAATACCGGAGGAAATACCTTGTAAGTCTACAAGCTGACCAAGTGCATAATCTTTCAACCAGATTGTGAGCTGGTTATCAGTAACGGGTGTAAAAACGGACATGAGTTAGCAGAATAAAAGAGCGGAAAAGTGGAAACTTGCGCTTTTTATTAACGTTAAAATTGAAATAATCGCCACATCGGCGGACTGACATCAATACCCGCTTCGCCAGGATGATTGTGATAATCTCTGGCGTTATTTTTTTTCAGATAATAAGGTGGACCGATACGTGGAATAACTTTGATCATAAGAAGTTCACCATTCACACGATGTTCTTCGATGGTGTCCTCTCCGCGTTTTATAATGGTTACCTGTGTTTCCAACTCAGGATCGAGCTCAATATCCGGTGGCAGCAGCGATGGATCGGATGGCTCAGGAATTTCAGGTAATGGGACTAGATTATCCGGTTGTGCAGATTTCTTCGACTGTTTGGGTGACTGCGGCAGCTCGGATTGCGCCATGACAGATAGGGTAGAACTTAACAATACTATTAAGATAAGTCGGTACATGCTGGTTCCTGATGAAGCCGGGTTAGCGGGTATTTTACCTAAAATCATCAATGAAGGTTAAAGATTGAGCTGAACTTCTCTTTCAGCGGCAGTCGGCTCAAACCCGCTGGTTTCGTAATATTGAAAAATTGCATTGACGATCTGATTAGGTTCATCAATGACTTGGATGAGGTTCATATCTTCAGATGAGATAAAACCTTCGGCAATTAATGTTTTTTGGAACCAATCCAACAATCCCCGCCAGAATTCCGAGTAGACCAGAATGATGGGCATTTTGCGGGTTTTTCCGGTTTGTACCAGTGTCAATGCTTCCATCAATTCGTCCAATGTGCCAAAACCGCCTGGTAGTACCACGTAAGCAGTAGCAAATTTAACGAACATGTATTTACGTGCAAAAAAATGCCTGAACGTTTGGCTGATATCCTGATAAGCGTTACGATGCTGCTCGTGGGGCAGTTGAATATTTAAACCAATGCTGGGTGATTTACCAAAGTAAGCGCCTTTATTGGCAGCTTCCATGATGCCGGGACCACCACCGGAAATGACCGCAAAGCCGGCATCAGAGAGTTGCTTGGCAATTTGCTCGGCTAATTGATAGTGCGGATTGTCCGGCGTGGTGCGCGCACTGCCGAAAATGCTCACAGCGGGTTGAATGGCATCAAGACGCTCCGTTCCTTCGACGAACTCTGCCATAATTCCAAATAAGCGCCATGACTCTTTTGCTGACCAGGATTTATCTACAGATAAGTGAGTGGCTGGTTTATCTTGTAGGCTCATAGGAATATCTTATAAATGAAAACATTGTTGTTGGTTGATGGTTCGTCCTATTTATATCGCGCTTTTCATGCATTGCCCGATTTACGTAATCGCAACAACGAACCGACGGGTGCAATTCATGGCGTACTCAATATGCTACGACGTTTGCACAAGGATTATCACGCTGATTATAGCGCGTGTGTGTTTGATGCAAAAGGTAAAACTTTCCGCGATGCGTTATATCCTGAGTATAAAGCGCATAGGCCGTCCATGCCGCATGATCTGGCTGTGCAAATTGAACCTTTGCACGCTTGTATTCGTGCGATGGGTTGGCCGATGCTGATTATTGACGGTGTAGAAGCGGATGATGTCATCGGTACTTTGGCGAAACAAGCGGTCGCGGCAGATATGCGTTGCATCATTTCAACCGGTGATAAAGATATTGCGCAACTGGTGAATGCAAATATTACGCTGGTAAATACCATGAGCAATGAAATTTTGGACGAAGCGAATGTGCTTGCCAAGTTCGGCGTGCCGCCGGTTCGCATGCTGGATTACCTGATGCTGGTTGGTGATACGGCTGACAATATTCCCGGAGTGCAGAAAGTGGGCCCCAAGACCGCCGTCAAATGGCTTACACAGTATGGATCGCTGGATAACATCATTGCGCATGCCGATGAGATTAAGGGAGTGGTGGGTGATAATTTACGTACTGCACTGGATTGGTTTGATACCGCACGTCAATTAATTACAATTAAATGCGATGTTGCTTTGCCGGTTAATCTAGTTGATCTTGCATCTCAGCCTCAAGATACCGAACAACTGATTCGGCTCTACGAACAACTCGATATGAAGGCATCATTGCGTGAATTGCGCCAGCAGAATGATGCGGATCAATCCAGTCCAACCGGTTCCGACGAAAATTTAGCAGTGACGACGGATAATGGAGATAGTAGTGCCGTTTTGACCCATTCAGGAACTTATCAGACGATCCTTACAGAAGCCGAGTTGAATGATTGGTTAGTCCGATTAGATGCGGCGCAACTGGTATCAGTGGATACTGAAACAACCAGCCTGAATCCGATGCAAGCAAAATTAGTCGGCATTTCATTTTGCATTGAAAGTCACCATGCAGCGTATCTGCCGCTGATGCATAGTTATACTGGCGTGCCGCAACAGCTTTTGCTGGAGATGGTATTAAGCAAACTTAAGCCATGGCTGGAGGATGCGGCGAAACCTAAACTGGGGCAGAATTTAAAATATGATAAGCATGTATTTGCCAACTATGGCATTCAATTGAATGGCATTGTGCATGATACGTTGTTGCAGTCTTACGTGTTGGAATCCCATCGTCCGCACAATATGGATAGTTTGGCGTTGCGTCATCTGGATATTAAAACAATCAGCTATGATGAGGTCACAGGGAAAGGCGTTAACCGCATCGGTTTTGATGAAGTGGCGATTGATACCGCGACCCGATATGCCGCGGAAGATGCGGATATTACATTACAGTTGCATCAAACCTTATATCCCGGCATCCAGGGTGATGATCGATTGCATTATATTTACCGTGAAATAGAAATGCCGATTCTGGATGTGCTGTTTGAAATTGAGCGTAATGGGGTTTTGCTGGACTATAAATTGCTGCAGAAGCAAAGCCATGAGTTGGGTGAGAAATTATACATACTGGAACAACAGGCTCATGTCATCGCCGAGCAACCATTCAATCTGAATTCGCCTAAACAAATACAGGAGATCCTGTTTAATCGGCTCAAGCTGCCTATCATCAAAAAAACACCGACCGGTGTTCCTTCTACGGATGAGGATGTGTTGCAGCAGCTGGCGTTAGATTATCCATTACCCAAGCTGTTGCTTGATTATCGTAGTCTTGCCAAGCTGAAGTCGACGTATACCGACAAACTGCCATTAATGATGGATCGCAATACCGGGCGGGTGCATACCAATTATGCGCAGGCGGTGGCGGTAACAGGACGCTTGGCCAGCTCGGATCCGAATTTGCAGAATATTCCGGTGCGTACCAGCGAAGGCCGAAGAATCCGGGAAGCTTTTATTGCACCGCCGGGTTGCAAGATTATTTCAGCCGATTATTCGCAAATTGAACTGCGAATCATGGCGCATATTTCCCAGGATGACGGTCTTCTCAAAGCGTTTGCTGCTGGTGAGGATATCCATCGGGCGACTGCCGCGGAAGTATTTGGAATCCCGCTGGATCAGGTGGATCAAGAGCAGCGCCGCTATGCCAAAGTAATTAACTTTGGCTTGATCTACGGTATGTCCGAGTTTGGGCTGGCGGCACAATTGAACATTGAACGCAGCGCTGCCCGTGCTTATATGGAACGATACTTTGCGCGCTATCCGGGAGTGGAGAAATATATGCAACAAACCCGGGAGAAAGCCAGGCAACTGGGCTATGTTGAAACCGTTTTGGGGCGCAGATTATGGTTGCCTGAGATCAATAACGCCAATGGAAATCGTCGGCAAGGCGCGGAACGAGCTGCCATTAATGCACCCATGCAAGGAACGGCAGCGGATATTATCAAGCTGGCGATGATTGCTGTGCGGGATTGGTTACATAAGGAGAAATTACGCAGTAAGTTGATTATGCAGGTACATGATGAATTGGTGCTGGAAGTTCCTGATAGTGAGATTGAATTAATGATAAATGCATTACCTGATTATATGAGTCATGTTTTGCAGCTGGATGTACCATTATTGATACAGGTCGGTGTTGGAAATAACTGGGAGCAGGCGCATTGAGGTCAAATACGCCTGGTTATTTTAGTGATATTGTTCTGGGTAGGTTATTCGCGGGTTTCGACTTGCATTAAAGATTCAGTCTCAGTTTCAGCCACTTCCTTTGCTTTTCTTCTGGGGCGTTTGGGGGTGATGATTTCTTCTGTAGCCATCTCAACCTTCTCAGGCGGCGTTTCTATCATCACGAGTCCGCTTTTCTTAAAATCCGGAAATTCTTTCATGAGATTGGATTCGGATGCTTGGGGTGCTGCAACAATGATTGGTTTATCAATACTAATAGCGGATGTGTGATCGCCTGCAGGTGCTTCAGTGATTGCTTTTTTGACCGAATGTTTTTTAGTTGTAACAACTGTTGGGTTATCATCAGCAGCGGTTTGCACAGAAGTATCATCAGTATTTGCCATACTGCTGGATAACGGTTTTTCTGCATCTGACAATGCGCTGAATGAATCATTCTCAAGGCGAATGGGGTTATCCGATGTTTGTTCAAATGTTAAATTCTGATTTTCAGTAGCAGGATTTTTATCGCGAGTGGATTGGTCTCGATTTTTATTGCCACGGTGCCGACGTAAACGCCTACGGTTGTCTGTTTTAGGTGAGCTACTCTCAGAACTTTCTTTTTCTATTGCCGCTAAATCTTCAGTTTGTACTTCGATAAGATTGGGGTCCGGCTGTTGCTGGATAGGCTTATTTTTAGTGTTTTTCTGTTCGGTATGTTCAGAAACAACGCCAGTGTCATGAATGCTGATACTTGGATCAATGGCATCAGTTTGCTTAACTTGTTGTTTATTAGCAGAAACATCTTTAGTGCGTTCATTTCTGTTTCGTCCGCGACGACTGCGCGAACGTCCACGATCTTGTGATGTTTTGGCTTTATCAGACAGTTGTTTGGTTTCTGCTTCTGTGTCAATACTTGCCTCTTCTGTATTAGCAGGTTTAAACCAACTGAAGAATTTATCCAGAAGAGATGAATCCCGCGATTTATCCTCACGGATAGGTGCAGGCTGAGTCGGTGTTATACCTTGAACCGCAGCTTGAGGACGAACAGGTTTAGCTCTCTGCTCGGTAGCTATCAAATTGTTTTCTTCAGTATTTCTCTCGACCATTTTGTAGCTGGCTACTGCTTCATTCGGTTTTATATCTTCGTGACGTAGGCGTGCAATATTGTAATTAGGGGTTTCTATGTGAATATTAGGTATCAGAATGATATTTATTCTTTGCCGCATTTCGATATCATAGATTTCCGCACGCTTTTCATTAAGCAGGTAAGTAGCTACATCGACGGGAAGTTGAACGTGCAGTGCACTGGTGCTTTCCTTCATGGCTTCTTCTTGGACGATTCTTAATACATGCAGTGCTGAAGAATCAGCTCCCCGGATAAATCCGGTGCCATTACAACGCGTACATGGAATATAGTTACTTTCACCCAGCGAAGGGCGTAAACGTTGGCGTGATAGCTCTAGCAGGCCAAAACGTGAAATTTTTCCTACCTGAATACGCGCACGATCTTGTCGTAATGCTTCGTGCAGTCTGGCTTCGACTTCCCGTTGATTACGCTGCACATCCATGTCAATGAAATCAATGACAATCAGTCCACCTAAGTCACGCAGTCTCAATTGACGCGCTATTTCATCCGCTGCTTCAAGGTTGGTGTTCAGTGCGGTGTGTTCAATATCAAGTCCTCGAATGGCACGTGCTGAATTGACATCAACGGATACCAGCGCTTCGGTATGGTCAATAACAATCGCGCCACCTGAAGGAAGCGAGACTTGCCTGGAGTAGGCGGTTTCTATCTGGTGTTCAATTTGAAAACGTGAAAATAAGGGTACGTCATCGTGATAAAACTTAAGGCGATCGACGTTGGCCGGCATTACATGTGCCATAAACTGGCTGGCTTGTTCGTAAATGTCACGGCTGTCAATCAGAATTTCACCGATTTCCTGATTAAAATAATCGCGAATCGCGCGGATGACTAGGCTGCTTTCCTGATAGATTAGAAATACGCCATCCTGATTATTAGCAGCTTCTTCAATGGCATACCAGAGTTGTGTCAAATAATTCAAATCCCATTGCAATTCTTCCGTGCTTCGACCAATTCCGGCAGTCCTGGCAATAATACTCATGCCCTCAGGTACTTCAAGTTTTGCAATGACTTCGCGCAAATCATTGCGCTCTTCACCGGTTATCCGGCGTGACACACCGCCGCTATTGGGATTGTTAGGTATTAAAACCAGATACCGACCAGCTAGTGAAATATAAGTGGTGAGTGCAGCTCCCTTTGTTCCGCGCTCATCTTTATCAACTTGTACAATCAGTTCTTGACCTTCATATAAGAGGTCTTGAATGCGGTTGTTGGCTGGATTAGCGCTTTCACTAAAGCATGATGAAGAGATTTCTTTAAATGGCAGGAAGCCATGACGCTCACAGCCATAATCTATAAATGCAGCTTCCAGGCTAGGTTCTATTCGTGTGATAACGGCTTTATAGATATTGCTTTTACGTTGCTCTTTACTGATAGACTCTATGTCAAGATCAACAAGCGTTTGACCGTTGACAATCGCGACTCGCAGTTCTTCTGGTTGCGTCGCATTAAATAACATTCGTTTCATTTACAAACCTTACATATTTTGTATTCTATTTATAAGTATACTATCCAAAAAATTACCGGATAGATTCTTCTGGTATAGGTAGTTGTAATGACGAGGTTTGGGCTTAATAATTTTATTTATCAATTGATTATTTTTTATTAGTATATTTATTACTCTTTCTCTTTGTTTCTGTAGAGAGTTTTTTTGTAATCGTAATCTTGGGTCAGAGGTTAAATAGAATTCACTCAGCTTGTGCTACTGTCTAATTTTATAAACCTTGGTTAAGGTAACAGATTTTACATAAAGTTCCAAATAGAACTTTGTGTTATGCCAGTTCTTGTATGCGTATTTATGAGAAGCTTAAAACGACAAGAACAAGTCCAATCTATTACGGATAGACGAATTTTACAACAAGAATTTCAAAAAGAAATATGTGGCGGCTTTATTTAATGGGAATCTGTACCTTATCTTGAAGATTATAAATAAAACTAGAAATGTGCATGGCAAGGATTCTTCAGCGATATCCGTAGAGAAATTGTGCATTGAGGAGGCAAGTGATGATCAGCGGATTGATAATTTTTTATTTAAACGCTATAAAAATATACCCAAAAGTCACATATATCAGCTACTGAGAAGTGGTCAGATACGTGTGAATGGAAAGCGGGCGAATGCCAGCTATCGTTTACAGTTGAGCGACATTGTCAGAATTCCGCCGATCAAAGCGACGGAAAAAAACTCTTTCCAATCAACCACCATTACACCATCGAATTTTTTTATCTTTAATAAATTGTTTGAAGATGATGCGCTGCTGGTCATTGATAAACCAGGCGGTATGGCGGTTCATGGTGGAAGTGGTATCAGCTTTGGTGTCATCGAACAATTACGTGCCCAGAATCCATCCTGGAAATCCCTGGAATTGGTGCATCGTTTGGATAGGGAAACCTCCGGTGTTTTGTTACTTGCAAAGAAACGTGCCGCATTAGTTGAGCTGCATCGGCAAATTCGCGAGGGATTAATGGAGAAACATTACCTGGTGATGGTCCAGGGTGAATGGCGTAATGCTACGCAACATGTCAAGCTGGCTTTAAATAAATATGTGACTGCAGCAGGGGAGCGGCGTGTGGCAATATCAACAAATGCGCATAAAGACAGCAAACCAATGCTCGCTCATACCATTTTTAGGTTGCAAAAATCATGGAAAAATTTCACCTTACTGGATGCTGAATTAAAAACAGGTCGCACACATCAAATCCGTGTTCATCTTTCCCATCTTGGGTTTCCTATCATTGGTGATGACAAATACGGTAATTTTGAAATAAATAAGCGACTTGCGAAGGCGAGAAGCCCGATCAATCTGGCGCGAATGTTTTTACATGCCCATACGCTGCAAATCAACCATCCAATTTCTGGAGAATGTATGAAATTACAGTCACCCTTATCCAAAGACCTACAGAAGTTTATGGATGCACTGGATAAATCGGGTGATATAATGTCATGCCGCTAATTGTTCAGATTGACGGCAACTTGTTCTTTTTTAAACATAGTTTGCAGAATTTTCCAAACATTTTCTACAATTTCTTTCTGTGCAATTTCATTGGGATGTATGCCGTCGGCTTGAAAGAATTCTTGTTTATCACCAAAACCAGCCAATAGAAATGGTATCAATTTGATGGGATAGTCTTCGGCTAACTGTGGGAAAATAGCTTGGAATTTTTTTGTATAGGTAATACCATAGTTAGGAGGTAGCTGCATACCGGCAAGTAGCACCAATGCGTTATTTTGTTGGCATATTTTAATGATAGCTTCCAGATTCTCATAAATAGATTTTATAGAAGCGCCGCGCAGACCATCATTAGCGCCAAGTTCAAGAATAACAATCTCAGGACGATGCATTTCAAGTGCTTGTTCAATTCGATTGCGTCCCCCCAGTGTTGTTTCACCGCTGATACTTGCGTTGATGAGTTGATAGTCAGCGAATTCGGATTGCAATCGCTGTGTAAGTAATGCAACCCACCCGGCTTCCGTTGGCATGCCATAACCGGCAGATAAGCTATCACCAAAAACCATAATAGTTTTTGGTGATGACGCTGTCGCAGGAGCAATAAAAGTAAAAAGAAAAATCAGGATAATAAGGAATCTTTTTTTCATGTTGAATCATCTTGTTAAACAACCGATTCTCCGCACCGATACATTGACTAAACAAGTGAATACAGGTGACAAGCAGTTAACCATATTGCAGGATATCAATTTACAGGTTAACGCGGGTGAAGCTGTTGCAATTATAGGGGCATCGGGCTCAGGTAAATCTACTTTATTGGGATTGCTTGCCGGATTGGATTTGCCGACTTCGGGGAAAGTTCATCTGGATGATGTCGATATTTTTACCTTGGATGAAGATAGCCGGGCTGCTTTGCGGGGCAAAATCCTCGGTTTTGTGTTTCAGTCGTTTCAATTACTTCCGGCATTAACAGCGATTGAAAATGTGATGCTACCACTTGAGCTCACCGCTGTCAGCAATGCGGAAGCGACAGCACGGAAATTGCTGGATCGTGTTGGTCTAGCCATGCGCTTACATCATTATCCTAAGCAATTGTCTGGTGGTGAACAGCAACGAGTTGCCATTGCGCGGGCTTTTGCGACAGACCCAAAATTATTGCTGGCGGATGAACCCACCGGGAATCTTGATTCGGCGACCGGTATACAAATTATCGAACTAATGTTTGAGCTCAATCGTGAGCATGGTACGACATTGGTGTTAGTGACGCATGATGAAGCTTTGTCACAACGTTGTTCGCGTCAAATCCGCTTGGCGGATGGCAGGCTTGTGCAATGAACGGTTAAGCTGAGAGTCTGCGGACTGGGATCGAGCACGACATTACAGTATCGTCGATAAACATCATATATTTTCAAGCAGGACAGCGTTTTCTATCATGAATCATTTTAGGCTTTCATTTCGTATGCTGTACCGTGACTGGCGGGCCGGCGAACTTAATGTTCTAGTATTGGCGTTGGTCATTGCAATTAGTGGATTGACGACGGTGGGATTTTTTGCGGATCGCGTAGAAATGGGACTGGCCCGCGAAAGTAATCAACTGTTGGGGGCTGATTTGTTGGTTATTTCGAGTCAACCTTTGCCGGAGCACTATGCGAATGAGGCAAGCCGGTTGGGATTGACGGTCTCATCGATGATTAAATTTCCCAGCATGATTTCCAATGGCGATAACAATCTGCTGACTGAAATTAAAGCAGTCACGGATGGTTATCCATTGCGCGGACGCGTCCTCCTGGCCAGCCGGTCATCGCAAGCACTCACAGCGCAACCGGAAATTCAGAAGGCAACCGGAATTCCACAGCCGGGCACGATCTGGGTGGATGAGAAAGTGATGACACGGCTTGATCTGAAGGGAAGCGACGTAGTGGATGTAGGTGCTATGCAGTTGACCGTCACCGAACTTGTCGTGCGTGAACCGGATCATTCGGTGGGATTCATCAATATGGGACCGCGCGCCATGATGAATGCGGCTGATTTGCCTGAAACCGATTTGATACAGCAAGGTAGCCGTATTTCCTATAATTTGCTGGTGGCGGGTGAGGTGGCGAGCGTACAGCAATTCCGTGATTGGGCAAAACCTCAATTGACCAAAGCACAAAGAATCGAGGGTATCCGGGATGCGCGACCTGAGATTAAAGCCGCATTGGAGCGTGCGGAAAAATTCCTGAATCTGGCGGCTCTCGCTAGTGTTGTTCTGGCAGCAGTGGCAATTGCCTTGGCGGTGCGCCGGTTTACCCAGCGCCATTTGGATGGCTGCGCGGTGATGCGCAGCTTGGGCGCCAGTCAGCAACAGTTATTGTATTTGTATCTGTATTATTTTATTGCATTGGGTGTTATCGCCAGCAGTGTGGGTTGCCTGATTGGTTTTGCCGCCCAGGAAATTCTGACACACTGGTTAACAGATATTGTCGAAACCGCATTGCCCTGGCCAAATGGGTTGCCAGCGTTACATGGTCTGCTGGTTGGACTAGTCTTGTTATTGGGTTTTGCGGTGCCGCCCGTGCTGAATTTACGCAGCGCTCCTGCATTACGGGTATTGCGCAGGGACATCGGCTTGTCCAATGCACACAGCATCGCCGGCTATTTGTTGGGATTGGCGGCTTTGTCGCTGTTATTTATCTGGAAAGCGCAGGATTTGAAGCTGGGCCTTTATATTGTTGGCGGATTTACCTCAGCGATTGCAATTTTCGGCGGTCTGGGTTGGTTGCTGATCAAGATGTTATCGAATCTGCGCCACCAAGCCGGCGGCGCTTGGCGATATGGTTTGGCTAGCATCCGCCGCCGTGCGGTTTCAAGCGTGTTGCAAGCAGTGGCGCTGGGATTGGGGTTAATGGCATTACTGGTGTTGACATTGATTCAGGATGATCTGATCAATGATTGGCATGCCAGCCTACCGCCCGATGCACCGAATCATTTTCTGGTGAATATTCAGGCAGATCAATTGCAGCCGTTGGAAGAGTTTTTTCAACAATATGCCATTGAGCATCCTCCTTTATTTCCGATGGTGAGAGGCCGCCTGGTTAAGATCAATGGCAAGAATGTGTCGCCGGAAAATTATGCGGGCGATCCGCATGCTGAAAGACATGTCAGGCGCGAATTCAATTTGTCATGGGCGAATCGGCTCGCATTGGATAATCAGATTGTTCAGGGCACGTGGTGGAACGCGGATACCAACGAAGCGATTATGTCGATCGAAGAAGGTATCGCTAAAACAATTCGCGTGAAGCTGGGTGATGAGCTGACTTATGATATTGCTGGCAGCCATTTTTCAGCCAAAATCACCAGCGTGAGAAAAGTCGATTGGGACAGCTTCCGGGTGAATTTTTTCGTGGTGGTGCCGCCTGGTTTATTGGATAACTTTCCGGCGAGCTATATCACCAGTTTTTATGTGCCGCCGACAGAAATTGCCATGATCCATCATCTTGTCAGGGAGTTTCCAAATATTCTGGTGGTTGACGTGGCCGTGGTCATCAATCAGGTGCAGCAAATGATTCAACAGGTCTCCCAAGCGATCGAGTTTGTTTTTCTGTTTACCGTGTTGGCTGGTTTTGCCGTGTTGTACGCCGCGATTGCCGCCACACAGGACGAACGTATCTATGAAGCGGCCATTTTTAGAACATTGGGCGCTAAACGCGAGCAATTGTCGCGTGCCTGGGCAGCCGAATTTGCAATATTAGGTGGGTTGTCCGGATTGTTTGCATCGGCCGGTGCCAGTATGCTGGGTTATGTCATTGGTCAGCATGTTTTGCATCTAAACTACACGTTTAATCCCTGGATCTGGTTGGTCGGTACGTTCACGGGAATGATCGGTGTTTTAGTGGCCGGTCTATTGGGCACGCGTTCAGCGTTATCAAGCCCGCCTTTACTAACTTTGCGCAAGATTGGATAACCACGCTTCGTGGCCACCATGATTTCACCGGCATCGATACTTGATCCGCAATCACCCAGGCTCAAATCGCTGCCGCCACTGAGTTTGTATATTCATATTCCCTGGTGTCTGAAGAAATGCCCTTACTGTGATTTTAATTCACATGAAATACGCGGGGAGGGTAGTCAGGCACCTGAGGAAGAATATGTGGCTGCATTAATCCGCGATCTCGAATCCGCTCTGCAGAATGTTTGGGGGCGTCGGCTCAGCAGTGTGTTTTTTGGCGGCGGCACGCCGAGTTTATTCAGTGCCAAAGCCATTGATACCATATTGGCGGCGGTAAGAACGCTGTTACCCTTGGAGCACTTTGCCGAAGTCACGATGGAAGCCAATCCCGGAACGTTTGAAGCGCAAAAATTCGCTGATTTTCGTGCAGCAGGCATCAATCGCCTGTCGATCGGCATACAAAGTTTTAACCCTCAACATCTGCAAGCATTGGGGCGTGTGCATAATGATCAGGAAGCGCACCGAGCGGTAGACATCGCGCTGAAGAATTTCGACAATATCAATCTCGATCTGATGTATGCATTGCCCGGGCAAACCCTGGCGGAAGCGCAGGCTGATATTGAAACGGCTTGTGTTCAGGGCGTTACACATATTTCCGCTTATCACTTAACGCTGGAACCGAATACGTTGTTTCACCGTTTCCCACCGAATCTTCCCGATGACGAACAAGCAGCAGCGATGCAGGGCATGATCGAACAAATCACGACCAATCATCAGTATCGCAATTACGAGACTTCAGCGTTTGCCCAGACAGGGAAAGAATCGCGTCATAACATGAACTACTGGTTATTTGGTGACTATGTCGGTATCGGTGCGGGCGCGCACAGTAAAATCAGCTTTGCCGATAAAATTGTGCGGCAGATGCGTTTTAAGCAACCGAAGGAATATCTGGCTAAAGCTCAAGCGGGTGAGTCATTAATCCAGACACAACAGATGCTTACTCTCGATGATCGTTGTTTTGAATTCATGATGAATGCGCTACGACTTAGCGGCGGGTTTGAAACGTCGGTGTTTCAGGAACGTACCGGCTTACCGATTACCATCGTGCAAAAACCATTAGAGGAAGCCGAACAACGCGGCTTGCTGATACACGATCGTCACCGCATAAAACCCACGGTACTGGGCAGGCGTTTTCTCAATGATCTGCTGCAAATCTTTTTGCCCGAAACTAATCCGAAATAATACAGCCTCCGGTACATTCAGCAATAAATCCGGCTTGATTGTGCGATAAAATTCCATACGTTGGACTTAACAAACCGTTAAGGTTGTGTGATTAAGGGAGTGTGTAACATGGCGTATGTAAAACCGGAAGAAATCGTTGAAAGCATGTTGCAGGTAGGCGCCAAGAAAGCAAGTCTGCCGTTCAAACAGTTGCTGATGCGCGGTTTCTTAGCGGGCGCTTTTCTCGGTTATGCCACTACGCTGGCGATTCTGGCGGCGACACAAACAGGCTGGGGCATTGCCGGCGCGCTGGTTTTTCCGGTGGGTTTTGTCATGATCATCCTGCTCGGGCTGGAACTCGCAACCGGCAATTTTGCACTCATCCCGATTGCCGTTAAAGACAAGAGAGCGCCATTCAGCCGTTTGCTCGTCAATTGGAGCTGGGTGCTAATCGGTAACTTGATCGGCAGCGTCACGTATGCCTATTTATATTGCATTGTGGCGACCAAAATGGGATCGATCGATCCCGCTACCATTCCTGCACTACAACGGACCATCACCATCGCAGAAACCAAAACGCTCGAATACGCGAAACTTGGCCTGGACGGCACCATCACTGCCTTTACCAGCGCGATACTATGCAACTGGATGGTGACGCTGGGTGCTGTGATGGCCTTCACCTCTACCACAACCATCGGCAAAATCGCCGCCATGTGGTTGCCGATCATGACCTTTTTCGGCCTCGGTTACGAACACGCCATCGTCAACATGTTCGTAATTCCCGCGGGCATGTGGCTGGGCGCAAATATCACATTGGCTGACTGGTGGCTATGGAACGGATTCCCGGTGATCGCCGGTAATCTGTTTGGTGGGATGATGTTTACCGGGTTTATGTTGTATTGGAGTTATGGCAAGGTAAATTATTAGAGGATTAATTTGCAATTTCCCGTGGTCTTGCCACGGGGATAGGTGCAGTACCGCGCGGAGCAAATTTATCATAGGTTAGGATGTCAATAAGCAAACGCATTGCACTTGTTTTTTTGGATAAAGAGGCTATAAGAATCACAATATGAAAGGCGTGTCTATGAATACCGAAAAATTGATTGATGAAGCGGTTGCGCTGCCAGTAGAAGAAAGAGTGCTGGTGGTGGATTCATTGCTACGCAGTCTTAATCAGCCGGAATCTGAGATTGACGAGAAATGGATTGTGGTGGGACATAAGCGTCTGGCTGAGATGAGATCTGGATCTGTAGAAATGGTACCGGGAGAAAAAGTATTTGATAAGATATGGAAAAGATTTGATCAATGATTTACTCGTTTCATCCGGACGCGGAAGAAGAATTCAATCAAGTAATCGAATATTACGAAGAGATCGAAACAGGACTTGGGTATGATTTTGCTGTAGAGGTTTATTCAACAATATAGCGATCAATCGCTTATCCAACGGAGTGGCCTATTTTGAGTGGTGATATCCGGCGATCTTTGGTTAGTCGATTTCCATATGGTGTATTGTATTCTGAAGACCAAGAAGGATTATTCATTGTTGCAGTTATGAATCTTCATCGTGATCCGGATTATTGGAAAGAACGAAAGTAGACACTGAACAATGCGCTTACACAAAATCTAAGACACTCTCAGAACATTATTCACTATGGATGACAAACGATTTTATCCTTTCTACGAGAAGTTTTCCGATGTTATACGCCTTCCGGTGGTGGGTAAGTTATTGGTATCAGTGCTGTTGGCAGGTTTGTTTTTAGTGCCGCATTTTTGTGTGATTCGAATCAATACAAGCGACATCAATCAGGTGCTTCTCCGCTGGGACTGGATGCTGGGTGTGATCATTTTTTTCGCGATGTTCACTTTGTATTATGCGACGTATACATTTCGTAACTTGTTTCTTTTATTGGATGTTTTGTGGAAGCCACATGAAGGTCATCCAGGCTATATTACCTATATCAATCAGACATTAAGCAACCGCACTTTTCTCACCGCGGCTTGTGTATTCGGATTCACCAATTTGATGGTAGGATTATGTTTTGGTTTGCCCGACAATATTACCAGTACCTGGGAGCGGATTTCACTTGGCTGGGGATATTTTTTAGCCGGTTTTGTATGCGGACTGCCTGTTGGCGGGATTTATGGCGTGATCAAGGTGATCGTTTATCTTGTTCGCGAGGGGACGTTTGAACTGGATTACACGTCTCCCGATGGCTGTGGTGGCGTAAGGTTTTTAGGTGATGCGATTGTTAAGTTCAGTGCGGTGACATTGATAGTCGGTGTGCTGATATCGATCTACATTATTAACGCCAATTGGGAAAGAGAGCATGATTTTCTAGTCAACTTTCTGATGTGGGCATGGGTTGCCTTTCCTTACATTCTGTCTTTATTGATTGTCATTGTTCCTTCGGTAGGGATTAATCAGCTGCTGCGTCAATATAAATTCCAGAAAGACTGTGAATTTAAGGGTGATTTAAAAAAATTACTCAATAATATGAACAGTTTGAGTAATGGTGAATCTGTTCAAATCAATGATTTGAAAGAGCGGCATGAGCATATCACTGCATTAAGAACAAAACTCTATCAAATGCGAGCATGGCCCTTTGGTCTTTCAGAGAATTATAAATATACTGTGATATTTATCTCGAATCTTATCATGCCAGTGCTCGCGCTCCCGCCGGTCTTGGATGCGATCAAAGGAATGCTGACGTCTATCATGGCAAGCTTTTAGAGCCCATTCAATAAGGATTAATTGCCCTTTTGATTTTGGGGTTGAAAGCGTCATCCTGATTCAGCAAAATGGCATTCTGCGCTGAAGGAATCCGTTAATACGGATTGCTTTTAGTTTTCTAATCAAATAACTCTCCTTCTAAATACCATGCCTAGAACCGGTGCTTTACTTTCATTGTCGCGTGAACATCATTCGTCGCTGGTGCTGGCGCGTGCTGCACGGAAGGTAGCGGATGACGGGGATTTCGCCGCTTATCCTGCTATGGCGGCACGTATCGAAGCGCATTGGCAGACAGTCCTGGTGGCACATTTTGTGCAAGAGGAACAGTTATTGCAGTTTGCGAAAGAGGCACTAGATCCTGAATCAGTTGCACGTATTCTTAGCGAACATGCGGAGTTACGCATGCTGGCTTGCGGACCTTGCGCACTTGAACCCGTGGTACGGCTGCGTCGATTTGGCGATTTGCTGGCTACGCATGTACGCTATGAGGAGCGTGTGCTTTTTCCGCAATTACAGTCGCATCCTGCGATTGTTTCTGTTGTCGAATAATCCATTCAAAAAGGTGATGATCGTGAATTTTCCTGATTTTTATGAACAAGCCCCAGTTGTGCGTACCTACGATCCATTTGCTGCCATGTTGGGCGCCGCCCGCGATGGTTTGCTCGATTATCACTACTTGGATGCTGTGCGCCTGGCCGGGCATTCCTGTCCTACTGTTGCCGGTGCGTTTCTGATCGGACGCGCGGCACTGGCTGTGCTCTATCCGGATGAGCCTGCCGAGCGTGGCAATATTGCCGTGCATATGCCCGCGCCGGAAGATGAAGGTGTCACGGGCGTCATGGCGCAAGTGCTGACGCTACTCACCGGTGCTGCTGCCGGCAATGGTTTTCATGGTATGCGTGGACGCTATAGACGCAAGGGATTGCTCAGTTTTTCAGAACAACGCGAAGGCGATGCGATCATTTTCAAGCGTCTCGATAACGACGTCAGTGTAGCGGTGACGCTCGATGTTTCCTTAATACCTACCGATCCTGCTCAGGGAGAACGTTTGATGGCTATCCTGCAGGATTGCGCCGATGTTTCTCAACAAACTGCTTTCGCCGATGCCTGGCAGGATCGCGTGCGGCGCTTGCTGCTCGAATTTGCCGATGATCCGCGCGTGATCCGTGTCACACCGATGAATGGATAAGCAGAGCCTTAACAGCCTGCTAAAATCGGGCAAGTTTGAACATAATCTGTAAATATAGCACTATAAAATGGTTTTTATTGTTTCCAGTCGGATGGATAACTGCTGTATATTTCAAATTTTTGCTGGGAAATAAACTATGGAATGGCAAGGCTGGTTTGCGCTGGGTTTATGTGTTGCAGTGCTGGCAACGCTTATTTTTACACGGATTGGCCCTCATCTGGTCATGCTCGGGGCGCTAACGATACTCAGTGCAACCGGGATTCTAAGCAGTGCCGATGCATTAAGTGGCTTTAGTAATTCGGGCCTGATTACCGTGGCGGGTATGTTTGTCGTTGCTGCGGGTATGCATGCTTCAGGCGCGATTGATTTGATGGTAAATGCTTTATTAGGCAGACCTAAAACGCCTCGTGCGGCACTTTCCCGAATGTTCTGGCCGGTCGCATTTTTGAGCAGCTTTCTTAACAATACGCCAGTGGTTGCCACCATGATTCCGGCGATTTATAGCTGGTCCCGCAAAATTGGTATTTCTCCTTCCAAGCTGATGATCCCCTTGAGTTATATGGCTATTCTGGGTGGCACAGTGACATTGATTGGCACCAGCACCAATTTGATCGTCAATGGTCAATATCAGGCGCTTACCGGAGAACCCGGTTTTTCTTTGTTTTCGATAACGGCTGTTGGTATACCTGTTGCCATTACCGGTTTTCTATTGATGTGGCTATTTTTTCCCAAGTTGTTGCCAGATCGGACACAAGGCGAGGTTTTTTCCAATCTGCGTGAATTTACGCTGGAAGTTTGCATCGCACCCAACGGTCCTTTGGTTGGTAAAACGATCGAACAAGCCGGGTTAAGGCATTTGCAACGCGTGTATCTGATTGAGATTGATAGAAATGGCACTGCGATTACAGTCGTTTCACCGGAAGAGGTACTTCAGGGAGGCGATCGACTGGTGTTTGCTGGTGATACTGATGCGATTTCGGATTTGCTGCGCATTAACGGCATTATTGCGTCGACCGAGGATGATCAGATGCAAACATTCACAACGCCGCATACCGAGAGGCGTTTAATTGAAGCGGTGGTATCACCGCATTGTGCGGCGCTGGGGTATGCCATACGGGATTCACGTTTCCGTGCCCGCTATGGCGCGGCGGTGCTTGCCGTGGCGCGTAATGGTGAACGGATTAAAGGCAATCTGGGAAGTATTACCCTGCAGGCGGGTGATACGTTATTGTTGGAAGCAAGGCCGGCTTTTGTCAGTCGCCAGCGCTATAACAAGGACTTCCTGCTGATTAACGATTTGAATACCGAAGCGCCTCGTCATGAACGCGCCTATCTTGCCTGGGCTATTCTTGTGGGCGTTATCACAGCTGCCAGCTTTGAAGTGATCACTATGTTGAATGCTGCATTGATTGGCGCCGGTTTGATGGTGATGACAGGTTGTTGTTCTGCCAGTCAGGCGGAAAAAAGTCTTGATCTGACGGTCATTATTACCATTGCAGCTTCATTTGCCTTGGGTATGGCGTTGGAAAAAACCGGCGTAGCCAAATATCTTGCCGAAAATATCGTGGATTTAAGTGGTGGCAGGCCGTGGCTTTTGCTGATTCTGACCTATATAACCATTTCAATATTGACAGAAGTCATTACCAATAATGCAGCGGCGCTGTTAATGCTACCGATTGTGTTGGAGATTACTCAGAAGGCTGATCTCAATAACGTACCTTTTGTATTTGCCATCATGATGGCCGCTTCCGCCAGTTTCGCGACGCCTTTGGGCTATCAGACCAATATGATGGTGTATGGTCCTGGGGGGTATCATTTTACAGATTTTCTACGGGCTGGAATACCCATGAATATCCTAGCAGCCGTTGTTACCATCACGGTATTGCTCATAGGCTGGCCGCTGGAGGCTGTCAAATAAAAATGTATACGAGAGGGCGGTGCCGATCTCCATCTGGGCACCGCTGATCATTCGGAAGATCTACGATTTTCTCGACTTGCTTGACTTAACTTTGAGTGCCATTCGCCTGAAACACAAGCATGTTCTAATGCTTTCATTTTTTACTGATTGAACCGAGATGAAGTGCTTTATTCATCGCTGATATCGTATGTTTGACACGCCATCCGACTTTCGGCACATTCATTTCTATGCATATGGTGTTCTTTTTATATGAACTTCAAGGGTTTGCATGAGATGTTTTGTTTTAAAGGGTTTGTTTTTCTACTGATCATTTTGATGGCACAAGGAGTTTCTGCAGGAGGTTCTGCACAAAAACGCATTTATCTTGCGCCCGATGACCATACCGATTATATGTGGACAGCGGATGAGGCGACGTATGAAGATGTTTTTCTGACAACGATTGATTATTATCTCGATCAAATGGACGCGACGAAGGAAAATCCTTCACCGTATCAGGCACGCTGGAATGCCGATGGCAGTTTCTGGATGTGGGTTTATCAAAAGAATCGCTCTGCTGTGCAGTTTCAGAGATTAATCAGCCGAATAAACGACGGGCATTTCAGTATGCCACTCAATGCGTTGGTGCTATCAAACGGTGGCACGCCGGCAGAAGCGGTTTTGCGCGGTATGTATTATCCGGGATTGATTCAGCGTAATTACGGTGTTGATTTCCCACTTGCGATTTCGATGGAAAATCAGACATTACCTTACGGCTTATCTTCGCTCTGGGCGGGTTCGGGAGCCAAGTATTCGTGGAAAGGTGTCTGCGGTTGCTCTTCGCATGTGCCTCATTTAAGCAATCGCGACCGGGAGATTTATTATCTCGGTGGACGCGACGGCAGCCGCATTCTAATGAAATGGAATTCGCTGCTGCTCAATGTTACGGGTGATAATAACTCCATGGGTAGTTATGCCGAGGGTCGACGTCCTTATGAGACGGTCAATTTTGTGGATAATAACCAAGAGTTTGTGTTTCGTTATCCTTTTCCGGTCATTGGGATTTTCGGAAAAGGAGAAGACGATTTAATAACGACTGACAGTAAATTTATCACCGCCGCACAAGAATTAACCAATGCCAATCGTCAGGTAATCGTATCCAATCAAGTTGATTTCTTTAAGGATTTTGAAGTCAATCATGGTGCAAGTTTGGAAACTTTTGCAGCAAGCTATGGCAATGAATGGGAACTCTATTCGGCCTCGATGTCGGAAGTTTCGGCGCGGGTTAAGCGTGCGGTGGAAAAGCTGCGTAGCGCCGATGTGCTTGCCACACTCGTTTCCTTGAAGAATCCTGCGTTCATGAATAGTCGTATCGCCGCGCGCGATAAAGCGATGCTTAATTTCGGCTTGTATTATGAGCATAATTGGACGGCGGATGGCCCTGTTTCTCGCACCGCCAGAGCCAATTGGCAGCGTCAAATCGAAGGTGAAATTACTGCTTACGTGGAGGATTTGCATAATGATGCGAAAAATCAACTCGGCACATTAATTGCCGAGAACAGCGCTAATCCGAGATTCTACGTTTTTAACAGTTTAAGTTGGGTGCGAACCGATTATGCTGATTTTCCCGTCAGCACTACAGATGTGATGCACGTTGTGGATGTTACTACCGGACAACCAGTGCCTTCGCAATATGTCATCGTCGATGGACAAACTTATCTAAGAATTCTGGCAAGCAATGTGCCTTCGGTCGGTTATAAGGTATTTGAAATCAAAAGTGGTACGGGAAGTTCTTTTTCAAATGCGGTAATTATTGACGGTAATATCGTCGAAAATGATTTTTATCGTATTGTTGTTTCCAATACCGGCGCAATTACGAGTTTATTGGATAAAACCCGCGGCTATCGTGAATTTGTTCGAACAATCAATGGCCGAACGATCAATGATTTGGGTGGAAGCGGCGGAAGCTTGGTAGTTGAAAATGCAGGATCGGTCAGTGTAACGCTACGGGCGACTTCCGCAGATCCGCTTGCACATACGACGCGCATTACATTAATCCGCGACACAAACCGCATCGAGATTCGCAACGATATTACCGAGAATTTCGGTGAGACGCTGACATGGAACTACTCATTTGAGATTGATTCCCCCGAAGTTTGGCATGAGGAAGTGGGGGCGGTCATTCGTGCCGAATTCCTGGCAAATGGCGGCCATTATTCGCCGAGAAATGCGCGCTATGATTGGTTGACGATCAATCATTTTGCTGCTGTATCCGGTCGTGGTGTCGGCGTAACGCTTTCAAATACCGATGCTTATTATATGAAGTTGGGTAATAGTACTCGCACTGAGTTTGATACTCGCACGCCGCAATTCAACATTCTGGCGGGCGGGCAGGTTGACGGCGCTAATTTAGGCATTCCGGATCAGGGCGGCGATTCGCAGTTTTTGCAGCGATTTGCTTTGCGAACACACGGCACGTTCAATCAAACATCGGCGATGAAGTTTTCGCTCGAACATCAGAATCCGTTTGTCACGGGCGTTGTGACGGGGACAAATCCGTCTTATAGCGAGAATAATTACTCATTTTTAACCATTTCCGACCCAGATATTCTGTTGTGGGCTTTGAAACCCGCCGAAGATGGCATCAATCATGGCGTTGTAACACGGGTCTGGAATCAAGCCAATTCGGCGCGAGACTATACGTTGTCGCTTGTTCCCGATATTTTATCGGGACAAAGAACCACGCATATTGAAACCGATATTGCCAATGCAAGTATCATCAGCGGCGACTTGTCGGCATCGCTCGCCGCGAATCAAATACAAACACACCGTTTGCAGTTTCGCTAACTGTGCCGGCGGTGAAAAGCCGTTCTGTCCAAATACCAAAGCGGATATCTGAAGTGTTCTTTCTCCTACGCGGCATGTCGTAGTTTGATTGTGCAAGCTGCATAGGAATCCAGCGTAGCATAGCGACGATTCACCTTCCACCCATCCTTTCGTATCTCTCGAATAGCATCGATGCAATATGCCGATCTCACTTGAAGTGGCATGCATCAGCCTCCAATACGCATAGGCTAAATGAACCTGTTTTCCATTTTTATTCTGGAATTAACTGTTTTTTTTGCTAGGTACCATTGGGCATCTACGGTTATTCAGGAGGTTAGAATGAAACATTCTATTTCGATGGGCTTTGCTTTTTTATTGATCCTTTTAATGGTGCAAGGAGTCTTTGCACAAAAACGGATTTATCTAGCGCCCGATGATCACACCGATTATATGTGGACAGCCGATGAAGCGACCTATGAAGATGCCTTTCTGACAATGACCGATTATTATCTGGGCCGGATGGATGCCACCGAGGGAAGTCCTTCGCCGTATCAAGCGCGTTGGAATGCTGATGGCAGTTTTTGGATGTGGATTTATCAAAAGAACCGTAGTGCAGCGCAGTTTCAGCGATTGATTGACCGCATAAAAGACGGACATTTCAGTATGCCACTCAATGCGTTGGTATTATCAAACGGTGGAACGCCGGCGGAAGCAGTGTTGCGCGGTATGTATTATCCGGGATTAATTCAGCGCGATTACGATGTTGATTTTCCGATTGCGATTGCGATGGAAAATCAGACGTTGCCTTACGGCTTATCTTCGCTTTGGGCGGGTTCCGGAGCCAAATATTCCTGGAAAGGTGTTTGCGGGTGCGCTTCGCATGTACCTCATCTGAGCAATCGCGACCGCGAGACCTATTATGTCGGTGGACGTGATGGCAGCCGCATTTTGATGAAGTGGCATTCACTGTTTACCAATATGGATTCCGTCGGTGGTTATGCTGAAGGGCGCAATCCCACTGCAGCCATTAACTTTGTCGATACTGACGCTACATTCAAATCGCGTCATCCTTTTCCGGTCATTGGCATTTTCGGTAAAGGAGAAGATGATTTAATGACGATCGATAATGTGTTTATCACCGCTGCAAAGCAATCAACGACTGCAAACCGCCAAGTTATCGTATCGAACCAGTTGGATTTCTTTCAGGATTTTGAAGCAAATCACGGTGCAGATATAGAAACTTTTGCGGCAAGCTATGGTAATGAATGGGAGCTCTATTCGGCTTCAATGTCGGAAGTTTCAGCGCGGGTTAAGCGCACCTTGGAGAAACTTCGCAGTGCTGATGCACTTGCCACGCTTGTTTCCTTGAAGAATCCTGCGTTTATGAATAGTCGGATCGCAGCGCGTGATAAGGCGATGCTTAATTTCGGTTTGTATTATGAGCATAACTGGACGGCAGACGGCCCTGTTTCGCGTACTGCCAGAGCCAATTGGCAGCGTAAAATCGCAGGTGAAATTACTGCTTATGTCGACACGCTGCACAATGACGCAAAAAATCAGCTCGGTACACTGATTGCTCGAAGTGGCGCAAACCCAAGATTCTACATTTTTAACAGTTTAAGCTGGGCGCGAACCGATTATGCCGATTTTCCCGTCAGCAATAAAAATTTGATTCATGTTGTGGATGTGACTACCGGGCAGCAAGTACCTTCGCAATATGTAACGGTTGGTGGAAAAACCCGCCTGAGAATTCTGGCAAGTAATGTGCCTTCCGTTGGCTATAAAGTGTTTGAAATCAGAAGCGGTGTGGGAAATTCATTTTCAGACGCAGCAATTGTTAGCGGCAATATCATCGAAAACGATTTTTACCGCATCAAAGTTTCAAACACTGGTGCGATCACGAGTTTGATTGATAAAACACGAGGAGATCGTGAGTTTGTCAGAACGATTAATGGTCTTACGGTCAACGACCTGGGCGGAATTGGCGGAAGCTTGACGGTGGAAAATGCGGGTGCGGTCAGCGTAACACTGCGGGCTACTTCGCTCAATCCGTATTCGCTGACTTCGCGTATTACACTGGTTCGCGACACCGATCGTATTGAGATCAGCAACAATATTACACAGAACTTTGGTGAAACATTGACGTGGGGCTATTCGTTCGATATTGATTCGCCCAATGTTTGGCATGAGGAAGTAGGTGCGGTTATTCGTGCCAGGCTGCTGGCAAACGGTGGTCATTATTCGCCGAGAAATGCACGTTATGATTGGTTGACAATCAATCATTTTGCCGATATGTCCGGTGGTGGTGTTGGTGTTACGCTTTCAAACGCCGATGCTTATTATATGAAACTGGGCAATAGCACGCATTCCGTGCTGGATACCAATACACCGCAACTTAATATTCTGGCAGGCGGGCAGGTAGATGGTCCTAATTTAGGTATTCCGGATCAAGGAGGTGATTCACAGTTTTTGCAGCGATTTGCTTTACAAACACACGGTGCGTTTAATCAAACATCGGCGATGAAATTTTCGCTCGAACATCAGAATCCGTTTGTCACGGGCGTTGTGACGGGGACAAATCCATCTTACAACGAAAATAATTACTCATTTCTAACGATTTCCGACCCGGATATTCTGCTGTGGGCTTTGAAACCCGCCGAAGATGGCATAAATCAGGGTGTTGTAACGCGGGTATGGAATCAGGCTAATTCGGCGCGTAATTATACTTTGTCGCTTGCCCCCAGTGTTTTATCGGGAAAAAGAACCACGCATATTGAAACCGATATTGCTAATGCAAATATTATCAGTGGAAATTTGTCGGCATCGCTCGCCGCGAATCAAATACAAACGCACCGTTTACAGCTTCGCTAGCGTTTGGTTGTTCTGATCCACAATAATATGTCCGTCCTTTAAGCGGATTAAGCGTTTTGCATAAGCTGCAATATCATCTTCATGCGTTACCAGTACGATAGTGATTCCCTGATCGCGATTGAGTTGCTCAAACAATAACATGATCTCGCGACTGGTCTGTGTATCCAGATTGCCTGTGGGTTCATCCGCCAGAATCAACGGCGGCTGATTGATCAATGCACGACTGATGGCGACACGTTGCTGCTGACCACCTGAGAGTTGATTGGGTTGATGCATCGCAAAATTTTCCAGTCCGGTGCGGCGCAGAAGCGCTAAGGCTTGCTTGCGACTAGCGGAGCGGCTGATACCGGCATACAGCAAGGGTGTCGCCACGTTATCCAGCGCAGTCATGCGTTTGAGCAGATTGAACCCCTGAAATACGAATCCGATGCTTTGATTACGAATACGCGCAAGTTCGTCGCCGGAAAGTTTGGCAACATTTTTCCCGGATAACCAGTACGATCCGCTGGTCGTTGTATCCAGGCAGCCCAGTATATTCATCAGTGTGGATTTGCCTGATCCGGAATGTCCCATAATGGCAACAAATTCACCTTGGTGAATGGTCAGATTGATGTTGAATAAAATCTGATTCGTGATGGTTTTGCCATTAGCATCTTGCAGGTTGTAGTTTTTACAAAGATTCTCTATTCTGATGAGTGGATTGGCTGAGTGACCGGTCTGAAGCGATGACATTAGAATACTCTTAGCTTGAATTTGCTTTCAGATTCTTTTTTATCGATGACTTCACTGATAATCACTTTATCGCCCGTTTGTACTGCGCCACTCACAATTTCAGTAAAATTGCCATCAGAAATACCAATAGTGACGCTGACAGGCACGAGCCGGTTTTCCGATAAATAGTACAGTACCGATTGATTCCCTGACCGGGCTGTTTTGCTACCCTCGCTTAATTCAATATCTTTAGGCTGATAACGTAAAGCTGCATTGGATACCCGTAAGACATCATTTTTTTGTACGACAACAAAATTTATGTTTGCCGTCATGCCGGGTAATAAGGCGCCATCAGCATTATCCACCATCGCCACAACATTATAGGTGACAACATTTTCCTGAATCGTTGGATTGAGCCGGACTTGTTTTACGGTGCCGGTAAATTTGCGTTGCTGAAAAGCATCCACGGTGAAGTTAATCAGTTGGCCGATGTGTAACTGACCGATATCCGCTTCAGCGACACTGATATTGATTTGCATTTGCCGCAGATCTTTGGCGATTTGAAATAACGTAGGTGTTTGGAAATTGGCAGCTACTGTCTGACCGATATCGACATCGCGTGCGATGACGACACCCGATATGGGAGAGCGGATCACACTGTAACTAAGATTGGCCTGGTCACGTTCAACCTGGGCTTTACTGACTGCGAGTTGCGCGCGTGCTGCTTCAGTCTCCTGTTCAACTATCTCTAATGCCTCGGGTGAGATAAATTCTTTTTCTTTTAGCAAGCGATGACGCTTTAATTTGCTGTCAGCAATCCTTAAGGCAACTTGTGCACTGAGAAAATTTGCTTTGGACTGCTGCAATTGTGCGCGCAACAAGGCGGGATCCAATTCGGCCAATACTTGGCCAATTTTTACCTGATCGTTATAGTCCACGTGTAGTTTCGCAACCGTACCCGAGATTTGTGTGCCGACATTGACCAGTACAACCGGTGTCAGCGTACCGTTGGCAGAAATGGTTTGTATGATGTCGCCACGTTCAATATTCCGGGTTTTATATTGACCTTCTTTGGATTCTTTCTTGCCGCTGCTAACCCAGTAGGCAGCTGTGGCAAGCATCAAAATCAAAACAACAACAATTTGTTTGGTGCTTGCGTTAGTCATTTTTAATCAATAGGTTATTATTTAATTTGTTGCGCTATCAGTGCTGTCACAACAAAAGGAATGTTACATTAATATACCCGTTGTATAGACATTAAGCGTTGTGAGATAGCGCTTGATTTATTAGTTTGAGTTGGTACAATTTCAAGGCAGCTTTGATAAAAGCTTGATGATCAAATACCTAGAAGGAGCATTATCGATACCAATCAAGCGGCTCTTCAGGCTGTCAGAGATTGATTCAGTATCTGATGAGTCGACCTAGTTAGCGTTAAGTTTACCTCAGATTGTAATGAACTTAGGTAAGCTATTTCGTTTTATGATTTAAATTAGCGTTTTCAAATGAAATTTATTGCGAATAAGCAATGAACATGCATCTAAATACATTAAGGAGCATAAATGAGTAAGAATTTAAGTTATCTATCTGCGATATTAATGATTACTGGTTTTGCAGTTTCAACAGGTGTTGCAGCTAGCGCTCAAGAAGAAGCTAAAAATGCGACTAAAGCGCTTTATCAAAAAACCGCAGCACTGGGTACCGCCGAGATTGCCGCTGGTTATTTATTTTTTGGCAAAACTGCAATGAACGGTCGCTTTGATATTGTTCATCAGGTCGCTAGAACCCCTCGGGTTGACTGTTCTATTTTTCAGAAAACAGACAATGATTTTGAGCGTGTTTCAACAACTGTGGTTAGTGATCGTAGCAGTGCTTTTCGAACGATGTTGACAAAATCCAGCCCTGCATATACGCCAATCACTAAGGGCGTGGCTTATTATGGTGAAACAGATGTTCTAGGCAGAAAACCCTATGTGGCGGCTTATGAGCCGGTTAAGAATGCATCTGGAGAAGTTGTCGGTATTATTTCATGTGCAGTTGTAGCGCATGCCCGGGTCATTGATCCTTGGGTAAGCGATTAAGAATTTTATTTCTGCGGAATAAGTAGTGTATTCAAGGCCAATTTCTATCTTTCTATAGAAATTGGTTTTTATCAGTAGCATTGATGGTCTGCGGTTTATCTTTATTCACGCTATGAAATAGCACATCGCTTGATACAAAGATTGTTTCCTATATACGGACTCAAGATTCTATTTTGTTGTTTCGTCCTCTTCCGTCTTCAATAACTGTATTTGCTTCAGGCGTGCTTCCACACTGGATAACTGGTAGAAATTCCCATTGCTGTTCTGTAGCGCGGTTTGTAATTGATCAATAGCGCCTGCATAGTGCCCCTTCAGCATATAAGACTCGGCTAATGCACGGTGCTTGAGCATTTTATCTCCTAACAAGGCATAACATTCAGCTTGTAGGTTAAATAGTCGGGAATCGTTTTGGATGAACAATAATTGTTTATTAATAAATTCTAGTGCTGTTTTAGTCTGCTTGTCGTGTATTAAGGCTTGCGCATAACCATGGATCAGTGCACGGTGTTGCGGATAAATCTTTAATGCATTGTTATAAGTGTTGAATGCTTCAGTCGTTTGTCCATTAGCCAACTTTACACTGGCTGCAAGTGTTTCAATCATGGCACCGGCAATGATATTTTTATGCTCAATGCGTACGGTTTTTCCCAATAAATGATCTGTGAGGATCGCCGCAGAAGGGTCAGTTTGTAATAGTTGATATAAATGTGCCAGTTCGTTATTGGCTTGCTTGGTTTTTTTATTCCTTAATAAAGCGTGGATATAGCCATAGCGTTCAATGGCTTCATTGGTATAGCGTTTTTCATCTAAGCGTGATTTAAATTGCGCCACAGCATCATGCGGTTTTCCTTGCAAGGCACGTAGCTTGGCACGCACCAGTAAAAAATCAATGCTATCGGGAACCTGGCGGTAGGGCATTTCGCGGGTGCGATTCTGGATATCCGCAATACGCTCAAAAGTGATCGGGTGAGTACGCAAATAAGAAGGGGCGCCATTCTCATGGAATCGCCCGGATTTTTGCAGACGCTCAAAAAAAGTGGACATTCCCTGCGGATCAAATCCTGCATCCAGTAAGATGCTTAAACCAATTCGGTCGGCTTCTTTTTCGTGTTTGCGGGTAAAATCCAGTTTTGACTGAATCATGCTGGCCTGGGAAGCAATGAGTACCGCCTGACTGGCCTGCGGGTTGGCACGTGATGCAATAATGGCTAGTGCTAAGGAGGCTATTGATTTGACCCAATCATATTTTTGGCTGGCAATCATGCGGGCCAAGTGTTTTTGTGTTACATGTGCAATTTCGTGCGACATCACCGCAGCCAGTTCGGATTCGCTTTGTGCAGCGACCATGAGACCGCTATTAAATCCCATAAATCCACCGGGTAGCGCAAACGCATTGATGGATGGATCTTCTACCGCAAAAAACTCAAAGGATTGATTGGCGCTGGCTTCATTAGAGTTGGCGATTAATTTGTGGCCGAGGTTATTGAGATAACTGGCGATCTCAGGGTCATCCAGATAACTCGGATCGGCGCGAATCTGGCGCATGATCTGCAAGCCAATTTGCCGTTCCTGATGTGGTGTAATGGTGGCTTGCGAGACATCGCCCAGATCAGGTAATTCGTGTGCAAAACTATTTGCCGGGAACAGGATGGATAGCGCAATTATCAAGTGGATTAATTTCATGATAATAGGATATCGATGGTTTATTCAAGTTCCACTGGAACTATTCATCACTAGACCATTGCCAAGGCTTATAACCGGATGTAATGGGATAAAACCACGCCGTGCCGAAATCGCAATGCGTAATACGGATGCCTGGTGGTGCTTGGCGCCGTTTATATTCGTTCTTATGGATCAATTGGATGACTTTCTGTACTTCTATTTCGTCATAGTTTAAAGCGATAATTTCAGCCGGAGAATAATTTTTCTCTACATACGCTTCGATGATCGCATCTAAAATTTCGTAAGGCGGCAAAGTATCCTGATCTGTTTGATTCGGACGTAATTCAGCGGATGGCGCGCGTTGAATGATGCGTTCAGGAATAACCCAGCTTATATGATTGCGATATTCACATAACTGATAAACCATGGTTTTGCTGACATCTTTGAGTACCGCGAAACCGCCGGCCATATCGCCATACAGCGTGCAATAGCCGACGGCTGTCTCGGATTTGTTGCCGGTAGTCAGCACAACCGTACCTGAATGATTGGAGAGTGCCATCAATAAAGTACCGCGGATGCGTGCCTGTAAATTCTCCAGCATAGTATTCGGCTCGGCTGGATCCGGTGAAATCTGGAAATTATTGTCAATTTCTGACAGATACTGATCAAATAATGATTGGATACTGCATTCATGATGCTTAACGCCTAATCGTAAAGCCATTTCATTGGCATCATCCAGACTGATGTCAGCGGTGTGTCGGGAAGGCATCATCACGGTTTTAACCTTGTCCGCGCCCAGTGCATCGACGGCAATGGCGAGCGTCAATGCTGAATCCACGCCACCGGAAAGACCCAGCAGTACGCCAGGGAAGCCGTTTTTCTGCACATAATCTTTAACGCCCAAACATAACGCTTGATAGACACTGGCGACGGGAGGTTGTGGCGTGGCCAATTTACTTTTGATCGGTTGATTGTTTTGAATATCGATCAGTTCAATGACTTCAGAAAATTCGTCGAGTTGATGGGTGAGCTCTCCTTGTTGGTTCATGGCAAAAGAGGCGCCATCAAAAACCAGTTCATCCTGCCCGCCTACCAGATTGGTATGGATCACGGGGATACCGGTCTGCTTGATAAATTGGTGTGTGATCTGATAACGGGAAACTTGTTTGTTGATATGGTAAGCAGAAGCATTTAATACTAATAAAATGTCGAGATCGTAATGATCGTCAGCGGGTAAATGACCTAGCCAGAAATCAGCGCAAATATCAATGCCGAATTTAACGCCGGTTAGCTCGAATACGCAAGGTTCAGTGCCAGAATCAAAATAATACGATTCGTTAAAGAAAGGTGATTTGTTGAGAATTCTCTTGTGATAGGTGTGAATTATTTCACCGTTGCGAATCACTGAAGCGGCATTATAAAGTTTATCTTCCTGAAAATCGGGGTGCCCGACAATGACGGTGATGTTGCCAATCGCCTTGATCAGTGCTGCTAGCACAGTATGACAAGATTGATAGAAAGTTTCGCGTAATAACAAGTCAGCGGGAGGATACCCGGATAAAGCGAGCTCGGGCGTGATGACCAGCTCAGCGCCGGCTTGTTTTGCCTGCTTTACCGCATCCAGTATTTTTGCCGCATTTCCGCTAATGTCGCCAACGGTGCAATTAATCTGGGCAATCGCAATGCGCATGATGTGCCCGTGCTGTTACCGGTTAAAAAGGTAGCTGAACATTTGGTTTGGCCTGCAGAATATTGTGACGAAAATCTTCCTGGATACGTTTCAGGGCTGATTCATTATCGGCTTCAAAGCGTAACACAATCACCGGTGTGGTATTTGAAGCGCGTGCTAAGCCAAACCCGTCACTATACTCAACGCGTAAACCATCGATGGTGATGACTTGCTGCGCATTATTAAAAACTGCATTTTGCTGTAATTGTGCAATCAATGCGTGATTCTCACCCTCAGCTGTGCGTACCTGTAATTCCGGTGTATTGAGACTATCAGGAAGATTATTGAGCGTGGCATTGATATCCGCTACGCGGGTCAGCAGTTCCAATAGCCGTGCACCGGCATATAAACCATCATCAAAGCCATACCAGCGTTCCTTGAAAAACAAGTGTCCGCTCATTTCACCGGCCAGCAAGGCTTTTTCCTCGATGAGTTTGGCTTTGATGAAAGAGTGACCGGTTTTCCACATGATTGGTGTGCCGCCATGCCGGCTGATCCAGGGTGCCAGATTGCGGGTGCATTTCACGTCGAAGATAACTTTGCCGCTGGGGTTGCGCGACAGCACGTCGGCTGCAAACAGCATCAGTTGACGGTCTGCGTTAATAATGTTGCCATCTTTGGTCACAATGCCGAGCCGATCGCCATCGCCATCAAAAGCGAGTCCAATTTCCGCATCGGTCGTTCGCAGTGCTTGAACAACATCCTGCAGGTTATCCGGTACCGATGGATCGGGGTGATGGTTGGGAAAAGTACCATCCACATCGCAGAATAACTCAGTTACTTCACAGCCCAAGCCACGGTAGAGCGCTGGTGCAAAGGCGCCAGCCACACCATTGCCGCAATCGACAATAATTTTGATCGGGCGGGTGAGTTTAATGTCGCCGGTGATGCGCTCAAGATAAGCATTGGCGATATTGTGTTCGGAGTAATTGCCGGCGCCATCGGCAAGATCGTTATTTTCTATGCGTAAACGCAGCGCTTGGATAGTCTCTGCCGCCAGGGTTTGTCCCCCCAATACGATTTTAAAGCCATTGTATTCGGGCGGATTGTGGCTGCCGGTCACCATAACGCCGGAATATTGACATAATTCATGCGCCGCATAGTAAAGCATTGGTGTGGCCACCATGCCCACATCGACCACATCAATGCCGCTTTTGCGGATGCCACGTGCGAGCGCCTGGGATAGCTCAGGGCCTGATAGTCTGCCATCACGACCGATGGCGATCGCTGTCAGATTCCTTGCACGTGCTTCGGAGCCAATGGCATGGCCGATTTTTTCTACGTTACCGACAGTGATTGTTTTATCGACAATGCCACGAATATCATAGGCTTTGAAAATTTCATGAGGAATTGTATGCATGATTTATTGATTACTCAGAGTGATTGTTGATAAAACAGGATCATCAAACGTCAATTTTTTTAAGAAATCAGACGACTTTAATGATGTCCTGCGACAGCACCGCCTTTGAGGGTGTAATGCGTCCCGCAATAAGGGCATAGCGCCTCACCGGTTGCTTCGATCGGGAGAAAAACCCGTGGATGTGAGTTCCATAAAATCATCGACGGCATGGGGCAATGCAACGGTAAATCATCGGCCGTCACTTCGATTTCGCGTGCTTTGTTATTTGTTTGTTGACTCATAAAAGTAACTCCAATGTGACTGTATTAAACCAAGGTAAGCCAGTCGGCGTGATTGTTAGCTTTACCTTTGACGCAATCAAAGAATAGTGTTTGTATTTGCGTGGTGATGGGTCCGCGCTTACCCGCTCCGATCATGCGATTATCCAGTTCGCGAATCGGCGTGACTTCAGCGGCGGTGCCGGTGAAGAATGCCTCATCGGCGCAATAGATTTCATCGCGCGTAATGCGTTTTTCGATGACAGGAACACCGATTTCTGCCGCCAATTCAATCACCGATGCGCGGGTAATGCCTTCTAGACATGAAGTCAAATCAGGTGTGTAGATTTTGCCTTGTTTCACGATAAAAATATTTTCACCGGATCCTTCCGCGACATACCCTTCGACATCCAGCAACAAAGCCTCGTCATAGCCATTCAATCCAACCTCCTGATTGGCCAAAATGGAATTGGCATAAGTCGTGACCGACTTAGCGCGACACATATTGATATTGACATGATGTCGGGTGAAAGACGACGTTTTGACGCGAATACCGTTCTCAAGGGCTTCAGGCCCCAGATAAGTGCCCCATGGCCAAGCGGCGATAGCGACATGCGTGGAAAGCGTTTTAGCGGAAAGTCCCATGGCCTCGGCGCCATAGAAAGCGATCGGGCGAATGTAGCCGGAGACAAGTTTATTCTGTTTGACTACATCACACTGCGCCTGCATCAAGGTGGCTTTATCATAAGGCATTTTCATCATGAAAATATGCGCTGAATTAAATAAACGATCGGTATGCTCCTGCAAACGGAATATCGCCGGCCCTTGTGCGGTTTGATAAGCCCGCAGTCCTTCAAAAACACCCAAGCCATAATGCAGGGTATGGGTTAAAACATGTGTATTGGCATCCCGCCAGGAAACCATTTTCCCGTCATACCAGATTACACCGTCACGGTCAGCCATCGACATCCGGAAACTCCCAAAATATTCTAAAAGTCGTATTCTAACTTATTTTTAGCGCAGCGTTGAAACACGGCAACATAAAGAAGTTCTGTCGATAAGATTTGATTAATCTCTTTGTTATTCTTTCACTATGATCCAAGATTGGAACCTGGGAAGATACTGCCATAAATTAAGCCTGTTTTTTAATAATGCAGGTAATATCATAGTGTGAAAGATGGTTTCGTGTTTTGCTGCATGAAGTGAGTGGTTTCATACTTAAAACTGGACTCAATCGAGGAGATTAATGGCATGGCGGTTACCGATCAACAACAAACTTCAATTTTTCAGCTTATACAGGCAATGTTCAATGCCACACCGGGTGCGATTTACTTGCAAACGCTTAGAGAACAAATGGAGGCTGGGCAATCTGTAGTTGACCTAGCGCAATCTTTGTCAGGCAACGATCTTTTCTTTGGTAGAAATTATCCTGCCGATCTTACTCCTGGTCAGTTTGCAGTGGTCTTTGTTAATGATCTGGTAGGCAATCGCGCTCCTTTTGATATTATAGTCCAGGCAACCAGCTATATCATTAATCAAATGGCTGCCGGCGCCACGCAAACCGAATTGATTGCAGAACTGACGCAAGCACTTTCTGCTATTACCGCCTCAGATCCCAATTGGGGAGAAGCTGCATTGCACTATAACACCGGTATTGTGACAAAAGTTGTCGAGAATCTGGTGGGTGATTCGGTAACAGCTGATGACAAAGCATCTGCGGTGAATGACATGCTCACGCAAATGGCTGCCGGCCAGACTTTCGGATCAGTGGTCGAATGGGCGATCGCTGCACTGGATAATGTTGATCACGCCGATTCCACCTGGGGTAATGCGGCGGCATTATTTGACAATCGCATTGCGGTTTCCAAATATTATTCGGTTGATAAAGTGGGTTCCGCTACGCATTTAATACCTTTACGCGGATTGTTGGCGGAGGTGACCGCCGATGGCGCCTCGGTTGCTACTGTCAAAGCGAAAATCGATGATTTTCTTAAGGGCACCATTCCATTATTGAGTCTTAACGGTAGCAACGGTTTTCGCTTGGATGGCGTAGCAAAGCATGACTCTTCGGGTGAATCAGTTAGTAGCGCAGCAGGGGATGTCAATGGCGATGGGTTTGCTGATGTGATTGTCGGTGCCATGTATGCTGATTCGAACGGTAATGTCGATGCCGGTTCCAGTTATGTGATATTTGGCAAAGCCGCGGGTTTTGATGCTACGCTGACTTTGTCCAGCCTTAACGGTCTTAATGGTTTCCGTTTGGATGGCGTGGCAACCAATGACTATTCAGGCGTGTCGGTCAGCAGTGCGGGGGATGTGAACGGCGATGGTTTTGATGATGTGATGATGAGTCTTCCGTATGCCAGTCCAAACGGAAATGATTCTGGCTCCAGCTATGTAATATTCGGCGGCAACTTTACCGCTGCAGTGACTCATCCCGGCACCCCCGAAAATGACAATCTCATCGGTACTTCCGCAGCAGAACGTTTTGTGGCCGGTAACGGTAACGATACAATGACCGGCAGTGGTGGTGCGGATGTGTTCCATGGCGGTGCGGGTGATGACATTATTCAGGTATCCGATCTCGATTTTCGGCTGGTGGATGGTGGTACTGGTAGTGACACTTTGACGTTGGTCGATAGCGGAATGAGCCTGAATCTGCTCAATGTTCGTAGCAAAATCAGTGATATCGAAACCATCGATCTGACTGGCACTGGCAACAATACACTGACTCTGACGCCATTGGATGTGCTGAATCTGTCGAACAGTAGTAATACTCTGAAAGTCGATGGCAATGCCGGCGATCATGTTGTCGGACTTAGCAGCAGATAGATAGATGACGGCGTTGCAGATGGCTATCATACTTACACTCAAAGTGCTGCGGTGCTGCTAGTTGGGGTTAATATGACGACGGATTTTGTTTAAGATGTTCATTCTCAGTTGATTATCATGAATAAGGATGTTTATGGATACTAATGAAACGACCGCTACACCGGTGCTTGAAATCAATACTTCCCGCCAAATGCTGTCGTGGCTGGCCGAGCAGAAACTTGCTATTGCGTTGACGACTTACCAGATTGGCAAGCTGTATTTTGTCGGTCTTAAATCTGATAATACGCTTTCGGTATTCGAACGCAGTTTCAATCGCTGCATGGGGTTGTGTGCGACGCCGAATGGTTTATACATGAGCAGCCTGTATCAGGTCTGGCGCTTTGAAAATGTATTCGAGACCGGGCAGCAGCAAGATGGTTTTGACCGGTTGTATGTGCCACAAGTGGGGTATACCACCGGTGATCTGGATATTCACGACATGGCCGTGGATAGTGATGGACGACTGGTGTTCGTCAACACGTTGTTTGGCTGTTTGGCGACATTGAGTGAAACGCATAGCTTCAAACCGCTGTGGCAACCCGGTTTTATCAGCAAGCTGGCGGCGGAAGATCGTTGCCATCTGAACGGCCTGGCGATGAAAGACGGCCAACCGGCTTATGTGACTGCGGTGAGTCAATCCGATGTCGCGGATGGTTGGCGTGATCATCGCGCCGATGGCGGTATTGTCATTGATGTCCAGCATAGTGAAATTATCTGCGCAGGACTTTCCATGCCGCATTCGCCGCGTTGGTATAACGGCAGATTATGGTTGCTCAATTCCGGCACCGGAGAGTTCGGTTATGTCGATCTTGAGTCGGGACGCTTTGAGTCGCTGTGTTTTTGTCCCGGCTATATGCGCGGCTTAAGCTTTCATGGTGATTTTGCCTTGGTGGGTTTGTCCAAGCCGCGTCACAATAAAACCTTTAGCGGTTTAGCATTGGATGCCAATCTTAAATCACGTAATGCGGAAGCACGTTGTGGTGTGCAGGTAATTGATCTGCGTACCGGCGATGTGGTGCATTGGTTGCGCATGGAAGGTGTGGTTGAAGAACTTTATGATGTGGTTGCTTTGCCCCATGTGCGCCGCCCGATGGCGTTGGGCTTTAAGACGGATGAAATTCGTCGGGTGCTGAGTATTGAAGCTTAGTATTTTTTCATTCAAACAATCTTCTGGATAATAAAATTTCATTTCTTCGCATAGCTCGGGAGTCTCGGAATAATTCGCATTTGTCATTCCAGATATAGCCAGGAAGCTTTCAGAATCAGCAATATGGATCGTTAATCTTTTCGAATTCAATGCTTGCTCTTTGCGGTAAAGTTGCTCATTTTTACTACAATAACATTACTCGCTCTAATTGTTTTTCTTGACATTTTATTAACATTTGTCGTGGTACTGTACGCAGCCCTGTAGTTAAAATGTGATCAATTTTATAGATGAGGAAATCATGCTTATAAAACTTTTTCTGGCTGTTGTATTAAGTTTAAGTGTTTCATGTTTTGCTGAGTCAGGAGCAGATAAATCAAAATCATCGACTGATTCGAATCAACAAACACAGACATCGCAACCAAGCGCATCGTCGACCACAAAAAAAGACGCTCAAGTCGTTGAAGATCCCGATAAAGACAAAAAACCACCGATGATTGAATATTGTAGAAAGCACACTTGCTAAACCAATTAAATAAAAAATTGAATAACAAGGAGGAGTATCAATGAAGATAATTAAAATTGTTTTTATAAGTACGGTGTTTATTCTTATGTCTAATGCTACTACTCGTGCGGCTAGTCCGCACTGGACGCATGAGGCCCAATCAACATGGGGCGCAATTCAGGATAGCACGCAAACGGTAGTGCCGCTAAATTATCCTTATGCGGAATGCAGTATAGGCGCGCATCAGTCTCCGATCGATCTCGCTGCGGCAAAAATAGATAATACAAAACCATTGAATGGCTTAGAAGTTTGGTATGATATTGATATTGCACCAGTATTTAACAATACTGGTCATGCGGTACAAGTAAATACTTCGACGGACTATACAGGCGAGTTAAAAATCGGAGAAGAATCTTACCCATTGATTCAACTTCATTTCCATGAACCGAGTGAGCACGTCATTGGTAATACAAAATTTCCTGCTGAACTGCATTACGTCCATATTGGCGCCGAGGGAAGAATTATCGTATTAGCTGTTGCGATTAATGTAGGCGAAGAAAATACAACATTCCAGACTATTCTGGATAATACGCCTCATCAACAAGGACAAAATCCGAGTACCGGCATCCAAATCAATCCTGCGTCATTACTTCCTCCATTACATCACAATAGACCGGATTTTTATACTTTGGCAGGTTCTTTGACGACACCACCCTGTAGTGAAGGCGTTCAATGGTACCTTGTGTCAGAGGCTATCACTATATCGGCAACACAACTTGAGCAACTGAAAGGGTTTTATACTAATAATGCGAGATCGCCTCAAGGCTTAAATGGACGAGCTGTATTGTCGACACAATAATCTTTAATAAGGAACACCCCGCAGTTTCTGCGGGGTGTTGATCGTACTTTCGAATTGTTGATTTTCAACCTGGCTTTCCTTCTCCAGAGGGCAGGGAATTAAGCCGCAGAGATTAAAGATTGGTTTCAGAAGATATGAGTAGCAAAATTCTCAAAATAATATTGATCAATCTCATCGCGAGAAAATTGGTGATTCTGTCCGCCGCGCCGGGCGATTTTTAGAGCACCCATCAGTGAACCGAGTTGTCCCGTGGTTTGCCAATCCAGATTATTGACAATGCCATACAGCAGCCCGGCACGGTATGCGTCGCCGCAGCCGGTTGGATCGACGATTTCTTTGGGTTTGATACAGGGGATTTCAAATTGTTTGCCATTGGCATAGATGATAGAACCGTGTGCGCCGAGGGTGACAATCAGCGCTTTGGCTTTGTTTGCTAGGGATTCAAGATTGAGTCCTGTTCGGTCTTGCAGCATCTGACCTTCATAATCATTGACAGCGATATAGTCCGCTTTGTCGATGAAATCCAGCAGTTCTTCACCGTTATACATTGGCAAGCCTTGACCTGGATCAAACACAAACGGAATGCCGGCTTCGTGAAATTCACGCGCATGTTGCAACATGCCGTCACGTCCATCCGGTGCAATAATGCCTAGCTGGATATCGTGCGTATCTTGTACGGAATTGAGGTGCGAGAAATTCATCGCACCCGGATGAAATGCAGTGATCTGGTTATCATCCAGATCCGTGGTGATGAATGCTTGTGCGGTGAGTGTGTCGGGGATATGCTGCACATGGTTCTGGCTCAGGTTTAATTGTTCAAACCGTGCGGCATAGGGCGCATAATCATCGCCAACGGCGGCCATCATCACAGGTTCGCCGCCAAGCATTTTTAAATTGTAAGCGATATTACCCGCACATCCGCCAAATTCACGTCGCATTTCAGGAACCAAAAATGCGACATTCAATACATGAATCTTTTCTGGCAGAATGTGGTTCTTAAAATGATCCGGGAAGACCATAATATTATCGTATGCGATGGAACCGCAAATCAGTATGCGCATGGTTTTGGTATTGATAATTAGAAGAGGTGGGTAGCGGCGGCAGGTTTAACAGAAATCCTGATCTCGGTAAATCTGTATTCCTGCCGTCGTGATTGATGCTAAATTAGATACAGTGTATTGCTTTATCAGACGCTGGGTTTCCAGGCCAAATCCAGTTCACGCGCTGCTTTGACATCGTCCAGCTTGCGTACTGGCATGGTGTGCGGTGCGCCTTTTATCATATCCGGTTGTAGCTCGATTTCCTGCAAAATTTCTTTCATGGATTTGACAAATGCATCCAGTGTTTCCTTGGATTCCGTTTCAGCCGGTTCAATCAATAAGCATTCAGGCACCAGCATCGGGAAATATGTGGTAGGTGCATGATAGCCTTTATCCAGCAGGCGCTTGGCCAAGTTCATCGCGGTCACACCGGTTTTATCCTTAATATCTTTCATGGTGACAATAAATTCATGGCTGGCGCGTCGCGTTGGGTAAGCAATTTCAAACCCTGCTTTGCGTAATTCAGCCATCAAATAATTGGCATTCAATGTGGCAAATTCAGAAATACGATGCATGCCGTGCATGCCTAACAAGCGAATATAGATATATGCACGCAGCAGTACGCCGGCATTTCCCATATGAGCGGATAAGCGCCCGATTGATTGCGGTTTGTCTTTCTCAGTGATCCAGCGGTAGCGATCACCTTCCTTGGTCACGATGGGAATCGGCATAAAAGGAAGTAAGCGTTCAGCCACACCAACGGGTGCAGAACCTGGGCCACCGCCACCATGCGGTGTGGAGAAAGTTTTGTGCAGATTAATGTGAATCACATCAAAACCCATGTCGCCCGGTTTTACTTTACCCAGCACTGCATTCAGATTGGCGCCGTCGTAATACAATAATCCACCGACCTGATGTACAACACGACTCATTTCAGCGACATTTTTTTCAAATACGCCCAATGTAGAAGGGTTGGTCAGCATCAATCCGGCTGTTTGCGGTCCGACCGCTGCTTTCAATGCGTCCAGATCTACATTACCTTCCTTGTCGGTGGCGATTTCCACTACCTTGAAACCGCACATCACGGCAGTGGCGGGGTTTGTACCGTGCGCCGCATCCGGTACAATGATCTCAGTGCGCGTAAAATCGCCGCGTGATTCATGGTAAGCGCGAATCATCATAACGCCGATCAATTCACCTTGTGCGCCGGCCATTGGCGTCAGACTAACACCGGCCATGCCGGTAACCGCTTTTAAAGTCTCCTGTAATTCGTACATGCAAGCGAGAAAACCCTGTCCGGTATCTTCCGGTGCGAGCGGATGTCTGGACAAAAATTGCGGTAGCATAGCCAATGAGTTACAGGCGCGAGGATTGTATTTCATCGTGCATGAACCCAGCGGATAAAACTCGGTATCAATCGAGAAATTCTTTTGTGACAGACGCGTGTAATGACGCACCGTATCCATCTCGGAGACTTCCGGCAAAAGCACTGGCGATTTGCGCAGCAGGTTTTGCGGAATCTTGGATTTACTGGCAGGTGTCGCCGGAGACTGGGAATAATTACGACGCCCTGGGCGAGAGTGTTCAAATATCAGCATGATTTATGAGTAATCGTTAATTTATTTTAGGGCTGCTAAGGCGGCTTCATAATTCGGTTCATCGGCAATCTCCGGAACCAGCTCGGCATGGATGATGGTGTCGGATTCATCCAGAACGATTACTGCACGTGCCGTGATACCGGCAAATGGGCTGTCTGCGATGAAAACGCCATAATCCTTCATGAAATTGGCGCCGCGCATGGTTGATAGCGTAACCACCTTGTCCAGTCCTTCGGCATCACAGAAGCGACTCATGGCAAAAGGCAAATCAGCCGCAATGATCAATACCACGGTGTTATTCATATTACTGGCTTGCTGGTTGAATTTGCGTGTTGAAATCGCGCATACCGGCGTATCCAGGCTAGGCACGATGTTTAGTACTTTCTTTTTACCGGCATAATTGGCCAATGTGACATCTGCGAGGTCTCTGTTGACTAACGAAAAGGCAGGTGCTTTTTGACCGACTTTGGGAAAAGTGCCATCAAGTTTAATGGGATTTCCTTTAAGAGTAACCATGATTTTTCCTTAATATAAATATTGAAGTTGAAAAACGATATATTCTGAATGAGTTAAGTATATTAACTGAGTGCTTGTTTCAAAGCTTGCGCATAATTTTGTAAATCAGCCGCAACTTTGGTTTCTGTGGCACAAACCAACAATGTGTTACCCAATTCAGGATAATGTTCTTGTAAATCGAATCCTCCGAGGATGCCTTTCTGTTTTAACTTGGATAATACTTCAGCGGCCGGAGCGGGCAGGGTTAATGCAACTTCATGGAATATCGGTGCGCTGAAGGTTCTTTTTATGCCATTGATTTTTTCCAGCTGTTCAACCAGTTCCAGCGTGTTGGCATGTGACTGTGCGGCAATCCGGCGCAACCCTTCCGGACCTGTTAAAGACATATAAATTGTGGCAGCGGTAACCATCAATCCTTGATTGGTACAAATGTTGGAAGTGGCTTTGGAGCGGCGGATATGCTGTTCGCGTGCCTGTAACGTTAGCACGAAGCCTTCTTTGTTATCCAAATCGGTAGTGCGGCCAATGATACGTCCCGGCATTTGGCGCACTAAAGCATCCTTGCAAGCCATAAAGCCAAAGTAGGGGCCACCGCTGGAAAGTGGAATGCCCAATGGTTGGCCTTCACCGACAGCAATATCGGCACCTTTACTGCCCCATTCGCCTGGCGGTGTCAGTAATGCCAGCGCAGTGGGATTGACGACACCGATGGCAAAGGCATTTTTACTGTGCGCCCAATCAGTCAGTGCATCGACTTGTTCCAGTACACCAAAGAAATTGGGCTGTGGAATCACTAAAGCTGCGAAATCTTCATGATTCGATTTGGCTAACGATTCCGGCAGGACTTGTCCGCACTCGGTGCAGAAAGGCAGTTCTACCACTTCAATTTTCTGATTGCTGACAATGGCACGAACGACTTTCCGGTAAATGGGATGTACTGTTTGCGGGATCAGGATGCGTCGTGATGTTTTGTGCGAACGGACGGCCATCAGTGCGGCTTCTGCCAGTGCGGTTGCACCGTCATACATGCTGGCGTTAGAGACATCCATACCAGTCAATGAAGCCATCATCGATTGGTATTCATACAATAATTGCAAGGTTCCCTGGCTGGCTTCGGCTTGATACGGCGTATAGGAGGAATAAAACTCACCGCGCGTGGTGATTTGCCAAACCGCGGCAGGAATATGATGTTCATACGCGCCTGCACCGATGAAGTTTTGATAAAACCCATCTTGTCCGGCGCGTTCCATCATCAACCGGGTAATTTCCATTTCACTGAGTCCGGATGGAACGCCTGTTAATTCGCCACTGATTAAATCTTTTGGAATTTCATCAAAAAGCTCTTCAATTGTCTTTGCGCCAATGCTGGCCAGCATCTCGGCGACATCTTCTTCGGTATGTGGAATAAACGGCATGATTTGTTTTTAAGGCTTAAGTAATAAAGTATAGGATACGCGGATAAGTTCAGATTGCGCTGCAGATATTGTTAGTGATCTTCGTTTTCAACCAATTTGGTATAAGCTGCAGCATCGAGTAGTCCATCCAGCTCAGCTGTGTTGCTTGGTTTTAATTTAAACAACCAGGCGGAATAAGCATCTTCGTTGATTTTTCCCGGCTCATCAGTCAATGGGGTATTGACTGTGATGACTTCACCGGAAATCGGTGAGTAAACATCAGCGGCTGCCTTGACGGATTCAGCGACGGCGCATTCTTCTTTTTGTTTCAGTTTGCGTCCAACTTCCGGCAGCTCAATAAACACCATATCGCCGAGCAATTCCTGTGCGTGATGGGTAATCCCAACAGTTACCGTGCCATCGGCCTCAGGTTTCACCCACTCATGGGATTTGCTATATTTTAAATTGGTTGGAATACTCATGTTTTCACTCCAGATTAAAGTAATATTTCGTTACAGTTTTGAATTAAATCAATACTTTTCCATTACGCACGAACGGGTATTTTACCACTTTTGCACGTAACTTCTTATCGCGTACCACCACATTGACCTCATCGCCGATAGCTACTTGTATCGGTAGGCGAGCTAAGGCAATCGATTGATTGATTGTCGGTGAGAATCCGCCGCTGGTGATTTCGCCTTCATATTCAGTGCCATCATGTTGTGCAATCACTTGTTGGTGGCTGCGTAATACGCCGCGATCAATCAATGACAACCCTACCAGCTGTTGCGTAATAGGCGTATCCAGCAGTGCCTGTTTGCCGATGAAATCCCGTTCACTTTTCAGATCAACCGTCCAGGCGAGACCCGATTCCATCGGATTTTTGGTTTCATCCATATCCTGACCGTATAAATTCATGCCGGCTTCCAGACGCAATGTATCACGGGCACCCAGTCCGGCAGGTGCAACACCGGCTGCATGTAATGCTTTCCAGAATGTGGGTGCATCAGCGGCAGGCAGAATGATTTCAAACCCATCCTCGCCGGTATAACCCGTACGCGCAATAAAATATTGATTCACTACAGTCGATTGGAACAGCTTCAATTCTTCCGTCGCAGCCTGGGAACCTGAAATGACTTGCCAGACCTTCGCGCGCGCGTTAGGGCCTTGTATCGCGATCATCGCAAGATCACGCCGCGGAGTGATTTCCAGATTGGGTGCGAGCGCATCGCGTTGTTTGAGCATCCAGGCAACATCCTTGTCGGCCGTGCCGGCATTCACTACGATGCGGAACCAGGATTCAGACAGAAAATAGATAATCAGATCATCAATGATGCCGCCCTGCGGGGTCAGCATACAAGAATATAACGCTTTGCCAGGAAGTGTCAGTTTATCAACATTGTTAGCGACCAGTTGGCGCAAGAAACCGCGCACATTGTCACCTTTAATATCAACCGGTAGCATGTGAGAGACGTCAAACATGCCTGCATCTTGGCGTACTTTATGGTGTTCATCTAACTGTGAGCCGTAATGCAACGGCATATCCCAGCCACCAAAATCCACCATTTTGGCATTCATGTCGCGGTGGGTTTGATTAAGGGGTGTCATTTTCAGCACGGATTATTCTCCCGAAAATAAAAAAAAGTCATTTCGAATGACTTCACGCCCCTCTGTCCTTTTTACCTGAGAGATTTACGGATTGATATCCATGTGCCCCTTCGGTGGCCAAAAATAATTTCTCGGCACTCTCCAGATTGCCTGTCACAAGCGGTTCTCAGGGAACAAGTTTGGCTTGACCATGCCTGAGCGATTCCGGGGGGGTTACGCCTTCGGCGGCGCTTAAATGAACAGCGCGCTCTCCTGCTTGGACCTAAATGGCAGAGTGCGAACTATACCTTAGTAACAGCGATTTATACAAGCCATTCAACTAAATTCTCTGGCGGTGTTTGAATTGATTTAGCTTCTAATAAGATTGTCTAATAGACAGATCCGTGATTTTTATTGAATGCTTCAGGATATTAATTTATTGGTAATCTCATAATTTAAACATCCCACTGATTCCGGTGGGATGTTTAAATTCATAAAAAGTTAAGATTAAAGAATAAAATCACTGGCGTTGATACCTACCGCAGCTGCACCATTCAGTTGGATCTCCATATCGGCGGTCTGATTACCATCATTGTGAAGCTCAACTTGGATGATGATGTCGGCTCCCGATGTGAAGAATCTGACTTCACCCGCGGTTCCAGTGAAAGCGACATTGCCGATAAAAGTGAAAGCTTGATTTCCAGCCGCACCAAGATCAGCATCAATTGTCGATAAATCAATATCGTCGACATTATGAGTAAAGTCTGTACAAATGTCGCGATTTACTCCCACAACGCTCTCGCTGACAGCGTTGAAATCATAAGTATCACTTCCCCCACCATCAGTCATCGTATCTTTACCGGCTCCACCAATGATGGTGTCGTTACCGCCCCCTGCACTGATTGTATCATTACCACTCAAGCCATTAAGAATATTGGCATTATTATTACCCGTGATAACATTGGCTGCGCTGTTACCCGTTCCATTGAGTGCTGTCAGAAAGCCCGCGGTATTGTCGAGTGTAAGATTTTCGAAGTTAGTTTTTAAGGTTGTACTCACGTTTCGAGTAATGACTGTATCGGTGCCCTGACCGGCAATTTCACGTATATCATCTAAAATTGAGTTGATACGATAAATATCATTGCCTGCAAATCCCATCATCAAGTCATTGCCTAATGACCAGTTAGCATTCATATCATCAGCTAAGCCCGTTCCCAATAAGGGTAGAAAAGTATTCCCATCATCGTTAAAAATCGTTCCATTGATTATTGCCATGATAAATCTCCTTATTACCTATGTACATAGTGCTATTGATAAAAACTGCATGACTATCTTTCAGACTTTTGAAAAAATTTCTGAGTTAAAGATATTTATGTAAGAATTTCATTTGTAGACTTTTATTACACGAGAAATATGTAACGTTTTTAGTCTATACCTGTTTAATGTGGGGGTGATACGATCTTTTTGCGCTTTTCCCATGTTTTTTTTGCGAAAATTTGTATCTAATTTGATCGAGATATCTGATATAGACAGACTATTCGGTATATTTTTTCTGATAATGCGAAGGCGTTATACCGATGTAGCGGCGGAATAAACGGGCAAAGTTTGAGGTGTCAGTAAAACCGCTCAGCTGTGCTACATCCATGATTGCTATTTTAGGATTTCGCAGAAACTCTTTGGCTCGCATGATTCGATGTTTTATCAAGAACTCACGAAATGTAATGCTGTGTTCGTTGCGAAAAATCCTGCTAAAAGTGAAAACACTCATGCCGCAGATAGCTGCTACCTCTCGCTCGGTGATTTTTTCCTGAAAATGTGTTTCGACATAATTGATTGCTGAAATAGTACGTTGTGACAAAAGAGATGTAGAAATGAAATGAAATTCTTTGGGTATCGGGTAGCGCTTTAGAAGATTTATCCGTGGCTTAGTGACTCCAGGTTTGAGTTGAGTGATCAGTCGGTTAATTTCTTCAATGATGGATTCCACGCTGACAGGTTTTACTAGATAGTTTCTAACACCCGTTCTGAATGCCCACACTGCGAGATTCTCGCTGTGCTGGATAGTCAGCATAACTACGGGAATATCTGAATGACCAGATCGTATGTGCCTGAGTAATTGTAAGCCTGGCAAATCAAGAAAGTCGTAGTCGATGCAAATGAGATTCGGTTTATTGATTGCAATTGCGCGGGAGATTTGATTCTTGTCGATAGAATGAATTTTATATGTGGTAATTTTTTTATTAATAGAACCAATTCGTTGTGCATTTTTTCTATTTTTACATAATTCTATCCATAGGATATTAATATCGCTCCTCGGCATTTTGTTTTACCTATTCTGAATTAGCATTTGATTCAAGGTGGTACATCATCCGCCTAGAAACTGTAGATAATTACTTAAGTGATGTCGAACAGACTGATTGGTGCAGCTTGTCTAAATGAAACAATCGTTTATCGTTGTTGTGTGTTTTGCTGTGTACTCAGATGAGATAAGTGGACATTTCATCACACGGTAGAAGCTCGCAACATACATTCCTTGCTGTCCAGCCGTGGCTTCCAGGATTATGGGGTATGTTTTATCCCGATAGTTGTGCTGGCATTGGTCGCATCCAATAAGACAGCGAAGTGTGCATCACTTTGAATCCATTGACCGTGACCAAACCTGATATTGGCTGATGTCAGCGGCTCACAGGATCGTTCTTTCTGTATCTCTGCGGAAGTATTCGTGCAAACGGCGCGATAGAGCTGTTGCGCCATATCGATTTCAGAAGCTGGAACCGGTGCATCGTGCACAATGGGACTTTTTACACGTCCACCGCCCAGACTCCTGGAATAAGTGATTTGGTGAAATGTTGCGGTGTTTTCGATCTCTACGCGGTAGATGGCATTACGTCCGCTGTGTGCCTGTTCCTGCTTGGTATAAAGGGATTCATTAATTTGTTTATAGCCTTGTGCTTGCAGAATTCCCGCGATCATTTCCGATGAAGTGTTAATGGAAATACCGGCGATTTCAATGGCCTGTAATTGCTGCTTCTCCGTGCTGGTCGCATGACTATTTAATGCAAAAACAAATAATAATGCATTTATCCATAACAATAAGAATCCTGATCTGAAGGAATCACTTGGTGCGTTATATCGTTGCATATTGTTCATCCTATCCCTAAAGAAACATTAATACGCATGATTACCCGCTGGCGGCATGACTATATCTTATTGATTGAACTTAATTAATTATGGTGTGGGTACGCCCACACTTTACCAGCCGTATCTTCCGAATAAAATATACCACACACGGGGTAATTTATCTGTTTCATCATCCATTGGCTGCCTATGCTTTCTGTGGATAGAACCACAATGCATATTAGGAAGTCCACAATTTAAACAGGCTATTTATTCTAGTTTGTGATGTGTTTTGATAAGAAATACTACTATGCTAAGACTAAGGTCGTTTTAATGAGGAGAATAGAACATGAAAGAGCGTAATGTTAGGCTGTTTTTGTTGATAATTTTTCTGATTGGCTCGAATGTCGCAGTATGCTGCAGATGAATTAAAATTTGAAGGAGACTTAAGTGGCGTGCAAGAGGCAACCACGCCGTCAGGCGGCGTGGTTGCCGATACTACCGCACAGTAGAAGTTGAATTTGATAAATCATTAACCAAAGCGCAATTTCGTCTCGCTGTGCGTAACGGTACCGGAATCATACAAACACATTTTCATTGTGCGTCTGCAGGTGTGAACGGACCGATAGTGGCCTTTCTCTTTAGTCCTGTAGATCCGCGGGTGGATGTGGGGGAAGGATCCGTTGAAGGTACTCTGGACAACAGCGATATCATAGCGCCTGCTACGCCTGAAGCTATTGAAGCATGTGGCATGCCGCTCAATAACATTGCTTTTCTGGCTTTCGCAATGCGTGCAGGAAAAATCTACGCGAATGTGCATAGCACAGCTTTTCCGGCCGGTGTGAGTCGAGGGCAAGTGTTTAAAGATGATGACGACGATTCACGTCTACCGTAAGGGAGGTAATTCTCGTTAGATTGTGGATAAATCGTTATTTGAGGAATGTCATAAGTGTATAACTCCTTCAATGTAGGTGCCGTTGTGCTGAGTATTTCTTGCTCAGCACAACGGTTGCGAGAGATTTAATTACTACTATTCGTTAGAAACTTCTCAATTCATACGAAAAAGCATGTGAAACATTAATGCGCATGATCACCCGGCGGCGGCATGATCTCGCCTTCCTGATTGAGTTGAGTTAGCTGTAGCGTCAAAGCTCCTATACTTTGCCAGCCATATCCTTCGAATTGTGCCACCCATCGGGCGCGCAGGTATCCGAAACGATCAGTCATAAATTCCATATGTCCCGGAAACATACCTTTGCCCGATAGGTCAGGAACAGTTCTTATGCGGCGATATAGCCAATAGCTGTCTTTGATTTCCTCCCAACCTTCGGTTATCACAGGAAAGGGAACGCTATTCGTGATTTGTAGTAACTCTTGGTCATTAAGTGCGCGGTTGGGAATCGCTAGAATCTCGGTATTAAGGGCGCGAATTTCGTCATAAGCATCTTTCAGTTGATTTAAGCGCTGCTGAGATTGCGGCCAGGAAAATAAAACCATCAGCACGTTTTTTTGCAGACGGAAATCCTTTAAATTGCCACCAGAGCCGTCATGCGCGGCGTAGGTAAAGACAGGCGACGCTATCGCCGGATTTTCCGGAACGATCATACTGCCCAGCAAGCGTGCATCAAAACCGCGTGATAGGGCATGAAGATAATTGATGAGATCCCAACGATTTTCCTCAGACAACGTTGCTGAGAAACCTGGCATATTGGTTCCGGGAATGCCACGCGATAGCCAATGAAAAACATTACCGACGGTATATCTCGCGGTATGAGGCTCAGTCAGCAGATCAGTGGGATCTTTTATCTCTGGATCGAGAATTACTCCCATGCCTTTGCCTTGCGGGCCATGACAATTAACACAATTTTCGGCAAACAATTGAGAACCGTTGGATATTGAAATGGCATCGAAAGGCACGGTCGGTTTCAGATAGGTCTCAGGGTAAGCCTCAATGGCCAGAGGCGGTAAAGCTATTGCCATCGAACTAATTCCCAGTACTGTCGGCAGCAGGACTCTTTTTATGTTACTCCAGTTATTTTTTATACCTAACCAAAGCATACCCAGTGCAGCGAAAAACAGCGCGATGCCTGACCAAACCATTTCCTGCACATTCGATTCATCCCATGTCGCATTAATCGAAAAACGAAACGGATAAGGCCAGTTCTCAATCATCGTATGCTTGGCGGGAAGCGTATTGGCCAATATGGTTGCAAGCAACACCAGCAAAAGCGCCAGAATAAACTCGATGCGTACCCATTTTCTTAGCTGTGTGCCTGCTGCACTTACCCGCGCTGTTTCGTCATCCCGAGAGAATAATGGCAACCAATGGTAACGCGCTCGATGTGCAATCACCAGGATGATTGCCAATAACGCCAGCTTGGCATTCAACAGCCAACCATAAGCACTGGCGACTAGCGCATAGTAATGCTCATCGATCATACGATCCGCTGCAATGATGCCGGTGATTGACAGGAGCAGCATCACGGGCAGCGCGATTGTGGAGAATTGTTTCAGCGTGGTAGCGTTTAACCGAAGTGATGTTTGATCGGATTCACTGTAATGACCATATATGATCAACAAAAAAGCCGGCAATGCGCCAAACCATGCGCCTGCCAGTAAGATATGCAGCGTGTAGGGAGCAACCGATTCAAATGATATTTCTTCTGCGCCGGAATGACTTATCAACGAACCGGCGATTAACGGAAGCGCCGCGGTAACGGCATACAATATATAGTGGCTGCGGGTTCGATGTTTGTTGCGGATAACCAGAATGACGCTCAATAGAACGATTGCCAGTAATGCTCGCCCCATCCATATGTATCCTATGCGAGTCTGCTGCACGATTTCGAGCCATGCAGCGGGGTTCCAGACATCGGATGCAATTCCCGTAGCTTCACTCGTTGTGGTGGCCAGAATACCGAATAATCCTAATAAAACCACACCTGTTAGCCAGAGGAAGCTTTTTTCCAGACGAGTTACCCACAGCGTTTCAAACACAGCTCTTTGCTGCCCGACAATGGCAAGAAAAACGCAGCTTCCAAATAAAATTAAATTAGCAGTCAATTGTGACCACCGGGAAAAAGTAGCAACGATTTCAATCATGGTTTTACGCTAGGAAGGTTAGAGTTGCTTTGGCAACATCGGTGACATAAATTGTAAGCGGTGTCCGTTAATTTAGGAGCTTTCCGATTCAGAAGAAAATTTTCAAGGCATTTTACCTTGAGTTGCAGGATATTTAAATCGGTTTGCAGCGGGTTTGCTACTCAACGAATGGATGAGTGCTGTCATTGGCAATAAAATGTGAGAATCATTCACATTGAGATCGGTTGGCAATCGTGGAGTCCAGCTAGGTCGGCGGGCAGATTTTCATATTATCGTCGTGTGCAAGCAGCGGTTGACAAGTAGCCAAGACTTACTTGTTTTCGCTGCCGGCTATAGAAAATCTAGATGCATTCGATCATCTGCTGAATGGCTTGCACTCGGATGTGATTGCACCGATTGATCCAGTTCATTTTTGAGTGTTTTCCAGAAGTTTTACATCGGCGCTTTATTCATGAGGTTGTCGATCTGAATCCCTCAAAAACGATTGCCGTGCTTTCCGAGCGTATTGCGGTATTGAGGTGACTGACGAACGTCGTAAAATGGTAGCGACGGAGTAGGTAAAATGTGCCAAGATATTTACTCAGTATGATCCTGGACGAATTGTGCCATAGTGCTTCGAATGGATGTCTAATATCGCAATTACGTACAACAACATAGAGGAATGCTATGAAACTGAGTAAAGCCACCCTTGGGCCAATTGTCGGGTACACCACGGCCAGTCAATCCAGAATATGGTTTAGAGGCAAATTCGAAGCAACCGGAGAGTCGTCGTATAGAAGATGTTTTGGTGTGCTGAGGTATCGTAAGCAGGGAGAAAGTAAGTGGTCGAATCCGCTCTTTAATAAAATGTCGCCTAATTTTGATATGACGTGTGTGCTGAGTATCGCGAATCTCGAACCGGAAACACTGTATGAGTATCAGGTCGGATGGATATTAATCGATGCAGAGTTGGAAGCATTTTCACAAATCGCTGATTCGCAGTTTGAATGGCCTGAGGCTATTTATACCATTCAATCCGGAGCAGGTAAAGAAGACTCAGTCCGTACTTATGCGATTGGTTCTTGTCGATATATGTTGAAAACTTTTTTAGGTGAAATTTTTGACGATCGTGGCGACAAGACATTCAGAAGTATCTTAAATCAACACGAAAAGCAGCGACTCCATGGCGTGATGATGGTCGGGGACCAAATTTACGCTGATGATTTGAATCTGGTTTCTCCCGATGATGAATTGATCGAATTCTTGCAGCGCTATCGTATTGTATTTGGGCAGGAATACATTCAAAAACTGATGGCAACCGTACCGACCTATATGATCCTGGATGATCACGAAATTGAGGATGATTGGCCGGCCAAGGCGACCGAAAAAGATAAATTAACGCTGTACCCGAAAGCAATTCACGCTTATCAGATTTACCAATGTAGCCATTCTCCACTTTTCACAGCCGATAAAGACGGGCGAATTGAAGGTACGTTGCAGAAGTTTTGGTACACCTTTAGCGATGGCTGTGTAGAGTGGTTCGTGATGGATTGTCGCACGGAGCGCATCTTGACAAAAAACCTGTGGCAAATGGTGAAAGCGGAGCAACTGCGGGCACTGGTAAGCTGGATCACGGATGGTTCCAAGCTGGTAAAAATGATTGTGACATCGGTGCCGTTTGTGCCGGATCTTGAGAGTGAATCCAACGACAAATGGTCTGCGTTTCCGCAACAACGCGATCAAATCCTTCAAGCTATTGATAGCGTCCAGAATCCCAAAATTGTTTTTGTTTCCGGCGATGTACATTGTTCTTATGTCGCCCAGATCACTAAATCGAGACAAAAAAAACTATTGGCATATCAGATTGTTTCATCATCCTTTTTTTGGCCTTATCCTCATATGATGAAAGACGGTTTCAGTGATGGCAAAGCGCTAAAAACTGTCAAGGACGGTAAAAAATATGTTGCTAACTTCGTCACCGATGTTTATTCGGATGACAATTTTGCGCGATTGGATATCACGATGAATGGTATCGACGTTTCATTCTTCGAACGCAAGGGTGATCAGCTTGGTAGCACATACAAAATAGTGTTTTGATGAACGGATGGATGTGATGAAAACTCGCCTGATTATACAGTTGAGCCGCTGAGTCATATTTAATATCATCGCTGCAATCACATAAACATACAGCGAGTTTCCGTATCATATTATTTGTAAAGCTGGGGATGATGAAATGAGTCAATTAAATTACTAACAAGACTAAGCAATACTTGATTTAAAGTTTGTGTAAGTAATATAGCGGGCATTTTCTTGACAAAATGTACAGCATCACTATAATCCACCCTTTGCTTCTGAAGTGGCCTAGAACTTCATATTGCGGGAATAGCTCAGTGGTAGAGCACAACCTTGCCAAGGTTGGGGTCGCGAGTTCGAGCCTCGTTTCCCGCTCCATTTTCTTGGAAAATGGTCTTTATGAATGCTATTTATAGTTGGAAATTGAGTATTTTCTCACACGTTTTTTCCGTAAAATCTAAGAATATCTAGATCTAGTATTAATGGCGGGGTGGCAGAGTGGTCATGCAGCGGCCTGCAAAGCCGTCTACGCCGGTTCGATTCCGACCCCCGCCTCCATATCGCTTTCCGTACAAGCCCGAAGTAATCTACAAAACATAATCAATCTGTCAAAGATGACGACACAATGGTGATGCTATCTGAAGAGGAATGGCGAATCATATCGCGTGGTAAAAACAGGCGGTGCAGTCTGAATTAACAAAGAGTATGCCAAAAAACCAATATAAACTGGGGGAATTGGCGCTATGCTTTCCTGCGACTTTGAAAAATAAAAAGTCAGAAGCTTAATTTAACTGAAGGAGTTAGCTGAATTTTCTGATGTTTGGTCGAGTAATTGGATATTATCAAAAATTACAGTGAACGAAGTACCTACACCTGGCTCGCTGGCAACTTTAATTTTCAGTTTATTATTTTCTGCGGCAATTCTAACGATAGATAGTCCAATACCGCTAGATGACTTGTTGTGCTGTGCCGCTCTGGGAGAATAGAAGTATTCATTAAAAATATTCGGGAGATCTTTACTTTCAATGCCAATGCCGTGATCGGTAATGATGATATGTGCACTGTGGTTAGCTGGATCCAACTCAGATGTGATTTCAACAGATGTACCATTGTGAGAATAAATGATTGCATTTGAAATAATATTTTCCAAGAGAATTTCCAATTGATCAGGAATACCCTGGTAAATAAAATTATTAAACGAAACATTCAACGTGAGTTGCTTGGAATTCGCAAAAGGGGTCAATTTATCGATGCATTTTTGCAAGATTTTTTCCAGATTAATGGATTCCATGCTGGCTGTATTAAGACAAGTCGCTTTTAAACGTTGCAATCTCAGTAAATCGAGAATAAGGCCAGACATGTTTTGTGCTCGACCATCAATTTTTTCAAGTGAATTATTTACTTCAGGGGACGCTTCTCCTAAGTAACCTCCTCTGATTAGAGAGATTTGGCTTCGGATAGCATCCAATGGGGATTTAAGTTGATGTGTGATAAGCAATGCATATTGATCCTTTTCCACTTGTGCCTGGTTAATTTGCTTATGAGCATCCACGAGATGACGTTCATGAGCACGCACAATTAAGGATAGTCTTGAGACAACATACCAAACTATGAAAAACAGAATATCAAGGAAAAACACCCATAATACAGCACCATCTCTACGTACGCTTTCAACTGATAGGTGACTGCTGATCAGCGTTGAGAGTGGTGCTTGAGTAAATATGAAATTTTCAATAACTACTACGATAGTGTCCATGATACATACCAGAATTGTCACATAGAGACTTTCCCGTGTAGAAAAAAAGATACAAGCCAGTGCGATGTGTAGCACATAGAAAAATGAAATGGGCGTGGAAGTACTACCAATGTAATGTACTACAACCGATAAACAGACCAGATCAACAATAATCTGCATCCACAAATTCATAGACGGTGAGTTGAATTTGCTTGGCTGACAGTGATTTAATGCATAAATGTAAGCGATATTCGCAAAAACCAACACGATGATGACGGCAATTGGCCAATTTTGCTGTTCAGGGATGCCTAACTGTGCGAATGTATTTGATGCTAACAGCATCAAGATTTCGAAAAGTATGAGTGCAGCAATCAACACCCAACGAAAGGAAATGAACCAGCGAATATTATTGATTAAGACGTCATCACTCAGCTTCAGCCTGTCTCCCTGCATCTCAAGTAATGCATATTGGTTTTTAGGTTTATTCCAGGAGAATTCAGTAAATGTCATAATTTTATTCCCTTTCTGAGCGTTTGATTCTCTACTTGGAGTGGAAGTTGGTTAGGAATCAGAAGACTAATGAGCTTAGTCAATATTCCGTTGCTTGCGGCGAGGTGTTTTTTATGTCTTGTCGAATCTGGCCATGCTGCTTATTTTATGTTTTTCAATCGATCATTAATCGTCGCCAGTAGACTGATTGGTTCAACTGGTTTTTCCATAATGCAAACCCATTCATGAGATCCATCTTCAAAATATGGTCTGATCATGTCACCCAGAGAGGTCAGAAAAATGGTTTGTATTTTTGGATAGCGTTTATGGATTTGTGCATAGGTGGTCAAACCGGAATCCATTGATTCAACCATAACATCAAGGATGGCTAGGTCAGGCCGTTTGGCGTCATCCTGTAACGAATCGATAAAGTCCTGCATAGTCAGATAACTATCAACTTCATATCCATTCTTACACAGTATACGCTGAACGGCCTCCCTGATATCTGAGTCATCATCGACATGTGCAATTCGTGCTGCCATAATAATTTTCCTTCCTTCATAATTTGGACCCCAAAATAAGCACTTATAAGAAACCGTTTATTTAGCGTGGTCATTGTTCATTCGATCATATCGCAGCATATGTGAAAAATATGTGAAGCACAACTAGCTGCTGTAAGAGAGTCATTGGAGTTTCCTTGTGGGATCACTCACAATTATCTTCCATAATCATATCATCTTGAGTAAAACATATATGATATTCAAGAAAGTTCGGCGTATTCCGTTCCTGCAGTTTCGTTTCTTAATTAATCTTTGGAGTATTTTTATGTTCTACAGGAACAGTCTTCAAATAGGCTTTTGTTTGATTTTTTTTGTGATGGCTAATGTCGCATTCGCGGAGAGTAATCATGATAGGAATAGCAAGTCCGAACGTCTTCCAAATATGCTTAAATCAATAAATAGTCATGGTACTGATACAACCTATAGTAACGCTGGATATATTGATTTAACTAATCCATTTTTTCAAAGCCTGGGTACTAATGGGCGCAGTTGTGTAACATGCCATGTACCTTCAGAAGGATGGGTAATTACGCCCACAGGTGTTCAAGAACGGTTTAATCAAACAAATGGTTTGGATCCGTTATTTCGCTTAAATGACGGCGCCAATTCACCGAATGCGGATATAACCACAGAAGAGAAGCGGCGAATCGCTTTCAGTATGCTGTTGAATAAAGCGAATATTCGTGTAGGGATAAGTATTCCTGCGGATGCAGAGTTCAAACTGATCGAAGTGGATGATCCTTATGGTTATGCCAGCGAGACGGAACTGTCATTATTCCGTCGGCCATTACCAACCACTAATCTTAAATTTTTAAGCGCAATCATGTGGGACGGACGTGAAACGACCAGTGTATCAAACTCCAGTGAATGTATTTTTGGAACATCCAGGTGTTTTGCTCCTGTAGCTTCAGATTTATCAAATCAGGCTAATCATGCCACATTGGGGCATGCCGAAGCTTTGCAGGCATTAACGATAGAACAGCGAAATGCAATTGTAAGGTTTGAGTCGGGTTTGTTTACAGCGCAAACATATGACGAAAATGCAGGTGATTTAACAGCTAGAAAAGCGAAAGGCGGCCCCAAGAAACTTAAAAATCAAAAATTCTATTTTGGGATTAATGATACGGTAGCTGGAGATTATCAAACACATGAAAACTTTAATCCTGTAGTAATGACGCTGTACGATACCTGGAATCGTTATAATAAACATGCAGATCGCGACAATAAGAAATCTATCATCAGTGGTCGTGCAGCTATTGCACGAGGTCAGGCACTGTTTAATTCCCTACCTATTCACATTAGTGGCGTTAAAGGTTTAAACGATGATTTAGGCATAGATGTCATTCAAGGTACTTGTACGACATGTCATAATACGCCTAACTCGGGCAACCATTCAGTTCCAATGCCGCTGGATATCGGTATTTCCGATGAATCACGCCGCACGCCTGATATGCCTTTGTATACACTTGAAAATAAAATAACAGGTGAAGTGATAAAAACAACGGATCCGGGACGTGCATTGCTTACTGGTAAGTGGAAGGATATCGGACGTTTTAAAGGCCCCATTCTACGCGCGGTAGCATCAAGACCCCCCTATTTTCATGATGGCTCCGCTGCAGACTTGCCAGCGGTCGTGGATTTTTATAATACACGCTTCAATGTTGGACTTACTGACCAAGAAAAGGCTGATTTAGTTGCATTCCTGGCAGCGCTCTGATTATAAATAATTGTTGTATGCAGATAACTTTCCGGTTTTGTTGGAGGAGTTATCTGCTATTAACTATCAAGGCCAATTCACAATCTCGTTAAACCAGTTTAACCTCTTCCGGGCTTAACTCCTTGTTGCTTGCGTTGGAAGGGAGTTTTTATAACTGAAAACTTACTACGAAACTTAACGAAAAAGTTTCTGAGAGAATGGCCATAAATAATACACAACTTGTTTTTATTATTTCGGATTAAAATACTGATATGACAGTATAAGGATTGCAATCAAGCTCTTCTTATAGTACAGGAATTTATGAAAGTCTCACTTCTCGGGAGATATTGTGTATCAACGGATTTTAGTACCGATTGATGGTAGTGCGACTTCTGAATATGCGTTGGATGAGGTTATTAAATTTGCGCAACAACAAAATGTACAGATAAAACTGGTGAATGTATTGGAAGATGTCTGGTATTTTGATACTGAAAGCTGCTCAAATTATTCAGAATTAGTCGATTCAATGAGACGCCATGGCGAAAAGATACTGAAACAAGCACAGAATAAACTTCAACAAGTTGGTATTACGGCTGAAATAAAACTATTGGAAGCACGAGGGGAACGGATCGCTAATGTTATTATTACTGAAGCAAAAAACAATTTAGCGAATTTAATCATTATCGGCACTCATGGTCGATCCGGTTTTAGTCGAATGTTATTAGGTAGTGTTGCGGAAAGTGTGGTACGAGTGGCACATATACCGATACTCCTGATTCGTGCGAGATAAAAGTGATTAGTGGCAGGCGAATTATTAGATTTTGATAATGAATTTTTTTATTTAAGTTATTCAGAATATGGAAAACTATGAAGCTTTATTAACCACAGTTGCCTTAATGATGGGTGTTTCCTGGGCAAGTGGAATTAATCTGTATGCGGTTTTATTAGTGCTTGGCTGGGGTGGTTCAACAGGTCATATTGCTTTACCTTCTGAGTTGTCGGTATTGCAAGATCCGTTGGTAATTGGTGCTGCCGGTGTTATGTATTTCATAGAATTCTTTATTGATAAGATACCTGGAATGGATTCCATGTGGGACTCCATTCATACTTTTATTCGTATCCCGGCGGGTGCCATGCTGGCAGCAGGCGCGGTCGGTGATGTGACACCCGCATTAGAAATTGCCGCTGGGATTTTAGGGGGTGGTATTGCTGCAACGAGCCATGCCACTAAAGCAGGTACCCGTCTTTTAATTAACACGTCTCCGGAACCATTTACCAATTGGTCAGCGTCGCTTACGGGAGATGTTCTGGTGCTCTCCGGATTGTGGACTGCGCTAAAATATCCGGAAGTTTTCCTTATTTTATTAGTTATCTTTTTGGGTGTTGCAGTTTGGTTATTACCCAGATTATGGTGTTTTATTAAAATAATGCTATCTAAGATAGGAAAATTTCTGGGGTTAGTGGAAGAACCTGTGACAGCTAATGGAGCGATTAATGTTGCCATAGAGACACAGGAAAGCGATCAAATAGCAGCGTTAGAACGATTGCAACAATTACGGGATAAAGGTGCGCTTACGCCGCAAGAGTTTGAACAGCAGAAAAATAAGATTCTAAGAGAGAATTAAAACAAGTTAACTTAGCTTAGCTTGCTCCCGAGCTTCTTCAGTACGATGGCTTGCAGCTCACTGTTTATCCAGGCTTCTTGAGGTAACGCCCAAAGTGTTTCTTTTGCAAAATGATGGCACTGTAGGGCATTTTCTTCGGGCATAAGAATGATATCGGTTTCTGGGAAATGAATATCTTTCTGAGTAAATGGATGATTTTCTGCAAACGAGTGTAGCTCTGCATTTAATTCTATTTTTTGTATAAAATCAAAAAACCACCAAATATTATCTTCACTAGCAATTGCATGCAGTTGCTTGTTTTTGAAGTCAGAAACAAATTGACGGATTTCCGGGTTGAGTACATTGTAAGCAGTCTCGCTGACGAGCTTCATATTGTAGGTCTTACCCCATTCTCGAGTATTTACATGATAATTCTGCTTGCCGTTGGTTACGATAATATCGATCTTTCTCAAATATCGGGGATTTACTCGTAGAGGACCGGCAGGCAATACCAATCCATTGCCGAAGCTTTGCTCGGTAAAATCAACCACTGCAATTTCGATGTCACGTTCAAGACGGTAATCTTGCATACCATCATTGCAGATGATGATATTGCAGATTGGATGCGTATCCAGAAGTGCCTGAGCGACTGCGACTCGATCGTTTCCAACCCAGACGGGGCAGATTTCTCCACAACGTTGCGCTAACAGAAATGTTTTTCCGCCTACTTGATTGGGATCACTGGTAGCAGTTACCGCAACGGGTAAACCAGGATTATCGGAATTACCACGTGTTATGATTCCTGGGTGATAACCTTGCTTAATTAAGAAATCAATAAGCCAGAGTACCAGCGGTGTTTTGCCGCCGTCATCGATACTGATACTGTCGACCATGATGACCGGCGCCGGTAGCTTGACTGACGGTAGGATATCCAGCCAATAGCATAATTTCTTTAGCGTTAAGAAGAATTGGTATAAAACGCTTAGCGGCCATAAAAGAAAATGTAATGGCGTAATACGATGCCAATAAAGTGCTGACAATTTCATCTTTTGCTTCTACTCAATATATAGTTATAGAATTTCACATTCATTTAGAATGATAAACAAATTGGATGCGTAAAATTTTTGCATGTCATCGCAATAGTGTTTAATTCAAACAAAAGCAAAAATAACATAAATCATGAAAATATTTGTAAACCGATTACTTGTACCGACGCCATCCAGTGATGGTAAACAAAAACCCCCACATTATATTGCTTATACCGATTGGGGAAATCCACAAAACCCGCATATTGTAATATGTGTGCATGGATTGACACGTAATTGCCGTGATTTCGACTATTTAGCGCACACATTGCAATCAGACTGTCGAGTGATTTCGGTAGATATCGTGGGGCGTGGTCAAAGTGATTGGCTGGAGCAAGCGCATGATTATGATTATTATCCATTATATCTTTCTGATGCCATGTCTTTAATTACCCATATTCAGGCGCAATATCAGACGAGCATTACATTGGACTGGGTGGGTATTTCGCTGGGCGGATTGATCGGGATGATTTTGGCGACACAACCGAATATGCCAGTTCCAATCAACAAATTGGTACTGAGTGATATCGGCCCATTAATTCCTGCGACTGCTCTGAAAAGAATCGCTGATTATGTTGGCAAAGATATTCGTTTCAATAGTTTTGAGGAATTTAAACAGTACATGAAAGTGATATCCGCCTCTTTTGGTCCGTTAACTGAAGATCAATGGCATCATATGGCCATTCATAGCGCTCGTGAATATGAAGATGGTTCCTACGGTTTTCGCTATGATCCAAAAATCTCAATCAGTTTTAAAGAGCGTGAGATTACGGATATTGATTTATGGCAGCAATGGGATCAATTAGCTATACCTACGTTGGTTTTGCGTGGCACTGAGTCGGATGTGCTGTCGATAGAGACAGCTGCAAAAATGCAGGTACGTGGTGCAAAAGCTAAAGTCGTCGAACTGCCCGGCATCGGCCACCCACCCATGATTATGGATGACCATCAGATAAAAATTGTGCGGGATTTTATTCTCGGTTAGCTGCTGGTGAGTTCGCTAGATTGTTGGAGCTTGAAACAATAATGGCAGCTATTTTGCTGCCATTATTATTTGATTCTACTCTTAAAACCTAGAAACGGATGTTGTATTGGACATAGAAGAGATCAGGAGAGATACCCGGGACTTGTTTTTTGAGGAAATCGCCGCTCCACATTTTTGAATAGCCGAACAGTACATCCTGATGACGGTTGACATGGAAGTTCA
>JAGNZK010000083.1 GCA_017984435.1 Nitrosomonas sp.
CGAATCTTCACATATAGTTCCACTGTATACATCCTCATCACCTTTTACTTGATGCTCATCGCATCAGATTACAGGCTTATGATTGGTACACTATTACTCCGCGATTGCCGCGAAATTTCGTGCGCCTCAGTGGTACAGTATTACTCCGCTATTTACACGCAATCCTGGCGGCGTAACTGGGCGCGCATTATCCCGTTCTTCGACCACCCGCCAGAAATCAGAAGGATCATCTACACCACCAATACCATTGAGTCGGTAAACATGTCACTGCACAAGGTTACCAAGAACCGGGGATCATTCCCCAGTGATGAAGCAGTACTGAAATTGTTCTATCTGGCGCTGATGAACATCAGCCAGAAATGGACCATGCCTCTGCAAAACTGGAAAGCCGCTCTCAACAGGTTTACCATCATGTTCGAGGAGCGCATGACTATCCGTTAAACCATACACCGTTTACACAAAATTCGGGATACGCCCGATGGAGAGCTTCCGGGAAACGCTCAAAAATGAACTGATTCACCATCGGCGCTACCGTACCCGAGCACAGGCAATACAGGAGATCACCGAGTACATCGAAATCTCCTACAACCGGCAACGAAAATAGGGCTACCTGTCACCCGCTGCATTCATGCGGCAATATTATGAAAAGCTATTCGCCGCTTAACCCGTTGGACTCCACTATTGCCAACTGACCTCAGTACGTTAAGATGCACGAATTATCGGGACAAGTTCAGGCTTGCTCGAGCCCGACACATCGTAGATTTTATTTCTTGGCCTTTTCCTTTCTGTTCGTATCAACTGCACTATTGAGCTTTTCTTCGATTACAGCAGCAGGAATCATGCCACCGACAATCGAACCATCGGCAAAAATCAGTGTGGGTGTACCCGATACCTTATTCTCACGACCTGATTTCACCAGTGTTTCCAGAGGTGTTTCGCAATCTTTATCGGATGGTGCAATACCTCTCAACATAAAATCATCCCATGCTTTAATTTGATTATCTGAACACCAGATTTTTTTAGATAATTCCATGGATCCGTTGAGCACCGGGTAAAGCAAGGTATAAATCGTAACATTAGTAATGTTTACCAGTTCTTTTTCCAATTGCTTACAGTAAGGACAATTAGGATCGGTAAATATCGCCACTTGACGTTTACCATCGCCTTTCATAACCTTAATTGCTGCCTGTAAAGGCAACGAATCCAGCGGAACGCGGCGTGCTGCCTTTATTTCTTGAATACGTTCATTGGTCATGCTTGTCCGGGTTTTGGTATCAACCACATGCCCAAAGAAGAAATAATTTGCTTTATCATCAGAATAAAATAATTCATCACCGACAACCACCTCATATAACCCCAAAGAAGGTATTTTTTTCAAACTATCAATTTTGTGACCTTCGAAATGTGTTTGAACGGCCTTCCTCACAGCTGCTTCATCTGCCCAAGCCGCTCCTGAAAAAAAACTTAATACTAAAATTGCAATGAACTTCCAGCGTATTACCATGACGACTCCAGTTTTAGAATAAATTAATTCAACGCGTGCTGTATTAATCGGTTTTTAATCAGCGGCAAACGATTGGTTATCTCCAATCCCAGATTCCGTAAACGTGCTAGTGTCGGATTGGAATTGTTGAACAATTTCTGTAAACCATCAGTCACTAACTCCAATGCCAGAATATCTTCCTTACGCGCCAGTTCGTAACGCCGCAGCAACATAAAATCACCACAATCTGTCTCCATGCCACGCGTATTCAGCACTTTTGCCAGTTCACGTGCATCACGGAGCCCCAAATTGACGCCCTGACCAGCAAGCGGATGAATGCCGTGTGCTGCATCACCGATCAACACCAGACGCGGTTTAGCTAGTTGATCCACATGTACAAAATTCAGCGGGAAACCCACCGGCGGGGTAATCAGTTGCAATTCACCGAGAGTATGAGAAGATGCGTCTCCCACTCGCTGGCAAAGCGCTTCCACAGACAGATTGCGCAACAAATTCGCTTGTTCCTCACTGGTAGACCAAACCATAGACACCCGCTTGTTCGGTAGCGGCAACAATGCCAACACGCCATCCCGTCTAAACCACTGATAAGCAATATGTCGATGCGATAGTTCCGCGCTAAAATTTGCCACCACACCTATCTGATGATATGCATGCTGTGATACATCGATTTCAGCTTGTTTACGCACCCAGGAGTTCACACCATCCGCACCTACAACCAATGAAGCTTTAAGCTGACTGCCATCCTCCAACAGTACTTCGGCATACGATGCCTGCCAAATAATCGAAACACATTTTGCCGGACAGAGTAGCTGTATATTTCCATGGGAAGATCTAAGCGTTTCCCAAACAGCCGTTTGTAATTGGCGATTTTCAGCGATAAAGGCCAATTCCGACAAACCGATTTCATACGCGCTAAAATCAATATGCGCACTATTGTCGTCGCCAAACACCGCCATCTCATAAACCGGTGCCACACGCTCAGCTTCCAATAACTGCCACACTCCCAGACTTTGCAAGAAAGATGCGCTCCCAGGACTGATTGCATACACCCGGCTATCCCAACTTGCATCTTGCGGCAACGGCATCGACACATGCGGCTCTATCAGCGCTATTTTCAAACCACTGTCTTTCAGCGCAACCACCAAGCTTGCACCGACAAGTCCACCACCGATCACTATCATATCGAATTTCATAAGACTGATTATACAGTCGCTTGATAGCAGTGGGTAATACAAACTGCATTCTTGACGAATATCAAGAATTATGGATGATCAAATTTATTCACTACTTGCATTTTGGTTGATCACTTTTAGTCATCAATACTCAGTCGGATTCAATTTCGAAGTGCAACCCCTAACGGTGATTTGGTGTAGCGCACCGTCTTCCCGAAGAATATCTCAAACGGAGTTCTGAATCCAAGTACTTTGCGTGGTCGATGGTTGAGTCTACCCACCGCCCATTACACTTGTTCTTGGGTAACCTCGATCAATTCCATTTCTTTGGGGAAATACTGGCGCAGTAAGCCGTTGCTGTTCTCGTTCAAGCCACGCTCCCATGAACGGTAGGGGTGAGCGAAATAAACATCTGCA
>JAGNZK010000067.1 GCA_017984435.1 Nitrosomonas sp.
ATGCTAACGAGGAGGTTATTCGTCAGTATGTACAAAATCAACTCAAAGTGATGGATGAAATGGAAGAGAGGTTTGGGCAACTACCCCTCTTCTAAAACTCGGTCGCTTGCGGCCGAGTTCTTTATAAATGGTCAAGCATAGGTGTTGACAATACCGTTATGTCTACTTGTTAAAACAGTGGTTGCGATTTGACCGGTACTCTCCGTTCTCGTGCCAATCATAGGGGTGTCGCCTTTTGACGAATGAGATGTTTCTTGCTGCTGTTTATTTTCTTGCTGGAATGAATCGGCCCCTACCATTACATTGCCCAGTTGAATGCCATTCTCAGCCATCATCTCTCTTAATCTGGGTAAAGCTGCTTCAATGGCTTCGCGTACCGCTAAATGCGGAGATGAGAATTGTGCAGTAGCCTGATCCTGCATAATACTTAATGTAACTTCGACAGGGCCCAGATGCGCTGGATTTAAATGAATCTCGGCGACCTGGTTCTGTTGCGATGTTAACCAGACAATTTTTTGCGCAAACTCACCGCCCCATTTGGGTTGTCCCACCGGAAGATCGACTTGAACATTCTGTGGTGTCGTATTCAGAGGAGTAGCGGAAGAGGCGTTGCTTAAGCCGAATGACTGTGGCGCAATGGGTTCATTAGGTGCTGAGAATATTGACTCGCCTGTATTGACTTGCATGGCTTCATTCATCTCTGAGGAGAATGGTAAAAATCTGCCATAAGCGGCAGAATCTGCCATGTCTAATGATTGCCAGAGATTATCAGATGAATAGGTCAAATTGTTTGTGACCGAAGTTGTCTGTGTGAATCTTTGTTGCAGCATTTGACTCACAAGAAGTGCCGGGCCTGTGGCTTGTTTGTTATCTTGTGTCATCAAAGGATTCTGAGTCAATGTGGATGATGCCCCTGATAATATTGATGTTGCCGTTAACGTATCCAAGTTTGCTGTAGGATCAAACGGGAGTAATGATTGATCCGCTGCATAGGTGCCTGTAGCCTCAGTAGCTTCCATAAATAAGCTATGGATTAGATTGTCTGTGCTCGGTATATTCGATGTATCCGTTGTATCAGGTATACCCGGTGTATCCGTTGTTGCAGCCGAAGCTGCCTCGCCATTTTCCGATGAGGCTGTATTTTCCGCAGATTCTGATGTTGAAGCAGCGTTATTTGTTTCGCGTTTGTTTGCTGTTTCGGATATTTTACGTTGCAGAACTTTGGCGAATTCCTCCGTCGCAGGCTCTTGTTTATTGCCAGATCCGGAACCGCTGAGGACTATTGGATTATCGGTTGAAGATTTGATTTGGGAGGCGGCAGATATATTTAACATACGCTTTAGATCTCATAGAGTTGTTGTTACATTAATAATAAAACAAGCAATCTTTATGCCATTTTCAGCTATTACGATAGACTGTTAACTATCCTTCACAGGAGATGCGTTGCGGCTAAAAGCATTTGAGGCAAACTCATCCTGCAATTTTTGTTCACGTTTTGTTTGTCGCTGATTTTCCGCATCTTGTTGACGCTGTGACAGCGTGTCGTAAGATTTTAATTTGCGTTGATGGGACAGAAATTCATTGTTTCCTGCAATTCGTGTACTCTGGGCATGCAAGACTGCCTGACGCTGTTCGGCGATAGCGGTATCGAGTTTTTTCATGAAGGCGGTGAAATTAAGCCATTCCATGTGATCAATGCCCTGTGCGATAGAATTTTGCAGATGCGATTGATAATTTTGGCGATATTGCAAAAGTAAATTTAATTTCTTCTCTGCTTCTTGTTGTTGGAAGCTCAACTTTCCCAGTTTTTTTACTGAAGAATCCGTTTGCTGTTGCGCCAACTTCAGGAGTAGTTTGAGCGATGATGCGGACATAATATTGTTTGGTATTGATTACCGGATTGCTTAGTTATTAAATAATTCTGTTAATCTCTCAAGACTATTGGCAAAATTCTCTTGTTGAGACATATTTTGATTTAAAAATTTCTCAAACGCAGGATAAAGCCTAATTGCCCGATCCAGTTCCGGATCTGTGCCAGCAACATATGCACCCACACTGATCAAATCATGACTGCGTTGATAACGTGAATACAGGCTTTTAAATTGCCTGGCCATATCGATTTGTCTTTGCGAGACCACACTGGTCATGATGCGGCTGATCGACGCTTCGATATCAATGGCGGGATAATGCCCTGATTCGGCTAATCGACGCGATAGCACGATATGTCCATCGAGAATGGCGCGAGCGCTATCAGCGATGGGGTCATTCTGATCATCTCCTTCGGTCAATACCGTATAAAAAGCTGTAATTGAGCCATTCTCCTGATTGCCATTACCGGCGCGTTCCACCAATTGTGGTAGTTTGGCAAATACAGATGGCGGATAGCCTTTGGTGGCTGGAGGTTCACCGATAGCCAGGGATATTTCCCGTTGCGCCATGGCATAGCGGGTCAATGAATCCATAATCAGTAAAACATGCTTGCCACTATCGCGAAAATATTCGGCAATGGCGGTCGCATAAGCTGCGCCTTGCAAACGTAACAACGGTGAAGTGTCGGCAGGTGCGGCGACAACGACAGAGCGTGCAAGTCCTTCCTCGCCCAGAATATTTTCTATAAATTCCTTAACCTCACGCCCCCGTTCTCCGATTAAGCCGACGACAATCACATCAGCGTCGGTATAACGTGCCATCATGCCGAGCAATACGCTCTTGCCCACACCGCTACCGGCGAATAATCCCATCCGTTGTCCTCGCCCGACAGTCAGCAGCGTGTTAATCGCACGTACCCCGACATCCAATGGTTTAGTCACGGGAATTCGTTCTAGCGGATTATAAGGACGGCTGTATAACGGTACGCTGTGTTCCGTGTGAGTGGGGCCAAGGCGATCAAGCGGCTCACCCAGTCCATTTAAAACACGACCAAGTAATTCCGGTCCAACGCTAACATGTTTAGCGCGATCTGCTGCACGTCTACGTGGATGTTGAAAGCTATCAATTCGGGGAGATTCACCAGCAAGTTCCGTAGGAATGACTTTCGCACCCGGTGACAATCCATATACATCGCTGGATGGCATCAGAAACAGCCGATCTCCGGAGAATCCGACAACTTCGGCTGAAACATGATGACCATTGGATAGAAAAATAGTACAACTGCTTCCAACAGGCATTCTGAGTCCTACCGCTTCCATCACGAGTCCCGCAACACGTGTAATGGTGCCGCTTAATAAAAATGGATTGGAAGGAGTAATCAATTGGGTGCAATTCTTTAAGAAGCCACTCCATTGTGTATGACGATTCATATCAGTCTCTTTTCTCGAACCAACTGTCGTTCTGACCAATGGCAGATAATATTCTTTGCCAGCGTATTTCCAGACTGGCATCAATTTCACTGCCATTGGCTTCGATGCGGCAACCGCCTCTGGCTAATTGTGCATCTTCACGAATAGACCAATTATCTTGCGTCAGTTGATCATCCAAATGTAGATGCACTATTTTTGCGTCGTCCGGGTGCAAATAAAGCCGTGGATGCTGCATGACATTGGGTAAATTTCGAATCGCTTCTTGTACGATAGGTACGATGAGTTCAGGCTTTAGTTTGAGTGCTTGGGTCACCATTTTTTTGGTCAGCACAATGACCAGATCTAATAAATCGTCCGCGACGTGTTGATCAATCTTATGCAGATCTTGGACTAGATTGGATAGAAGTGTCTGGAGCTGAACCAATTCGGTTTTGACTTCAATTTCAGCGGCTTTCTTGCCTTCTGCATATCCAGCTGTGCTACCTTCTTGATAGCCTGCCGCATACCCTTCTTGTTTGGCATGCTGAAGAGTTGACGCAATTTCCTGATTGGTCGGTAAAGTGATCTCGTTTTGTTCGTGTTCGTTTATTTGAGTGCTATTTTGAGTTCCGGTTTGTTGTTTTTGCTTGGTGAAGTCCTGTGTTTCAAAAGAGTCCATTTCCCATCGCTGATAGGCATTCAATTCTTCTTTTGGAATAAAATTACTGGTAATCATTTGTAAGCCTTGGTTGCAATAATGAATAGTCGACGATACTTATTGCCGCAGTGGATTGAGTTGGTATGACTATTAAGTAATTGATTAAATAAAATTATCATCACCTTTGCCGCCGAGAACAATCTGTCCGTCATCAGCCAGCTGCCGTAGAATCTTTAGAATTTCTTTTTGTTCAGCTTCGACTTCAGATACCCGTACCGGGCCTTTGCTTTCAAGATCTTCTTTTAATGCTTCACCAGCGCGTTGTGACATATTTTTGAAAATTTTCTTGCGCAATTCTTCTTGTGCACCTTTCAAGGCGACAATCAGAGATTCCGATTGGACTTCTCTGAGGAGCAACTGGATACCATGGTCATCAATATCAATCAAATTATCGAATACAAACATTTCATCCATGATTTTTTGTGCCAATTCTTCGTCGTATTGTTTGATGTTATCAATGACACTGGTTTCTTGAGTGGTTGGAACAAAGTTGAGAATCTCAGCAGCGGCGCGCACACCGCCCATCGCGGTTTTACGGATGTTATTGCTGCCCGATAGCAATTTTGTCAGCACATCATTGAGTTCGCGCAATGCATCCGGTTGGATACTATCCAAGGTGGCAATGCGTAATAATGTATCGTTACGTAACCGCTCGGTGAATAAACTCAAAATTTCACTGGCTTGGTCACGTTCCAAATGAACCAGAATAGTTGCAATAATCTGCGGATGTTCATTTTTGATGAGCTCGGCCACTGATGGCGCATCCATCCACTTTAATCCTTCAATGCCGCTGGTATCGCCACCATGTAGAATACGATCAATGAGATTGGCCGCTTTTTCATCGCCTAATGCACTGGTCAAAACTTTCCGGATGTAGTCAGCTGAATTCTGACCTAAGGTAGTCCTGCCTTCGGCTTCGTCGCAGAACTCTTTGAATATGTTTTCAATTTCAGCGCGCGTGATATTTTGCAGGCTGGACATCGTTTCACCCAGTTTCTGCACTTCCTTGGGACCTAATAGCTTAATGACGGATGCCGCTTCTTGTTCACCCAATGTCATGAGCAAAATTGCGCTTTTTTTGATTCCTTCGTCATCCATTTTTGGATACCCATTCTTTGACAACATTGGCAACTATTGCGGGCTCATCAATAGCCAGTTGTTTGGCTTTCTTAAGATTTTCGTCAAATATGGATTTCTGGATTGCTTGGAGGGCTGTCCCATCCATTTGCCCTGGTAATTGAGCTAATGTTGCTTCACTAGATACCTTTTCCGTTAGTGCGGGAGCCGGTGGTGGTGCTAAGCTTTTTAAGAATGGTCGTAGAATTTTTAACAAGAAAAATAATACAACGGTCGCAATTAACAGTTGTTTGCCAATATCTTTTGCCAGCATAAGGATGTCGGGGTCTTTCCAGAATGCGGCATCCAATATTGTTTCACTTTCAGTAGTAAACAAACTATTGGTTACGGTCAATGAATCTCCGCGTTTTTCGCTGTAGCCCATCGCTTCTTTGACAAGATTATTGATTTCCTTAATTTCATCGGCTGTTAACGGCTCATAGGTCACTTCTCCGTTTTCATCTATTTTCTTACGATAATTCACGACAACGGCGGCAGTGAGTCGTTTGATGTTGCCGGTAGATTGCTGTGTATGCTGTACCGTCTTGTCTACTTCATAGTTGATCGTGGATTCTTTTTTCTTGTCAGTTGGTAATGATGGTATTTTGTTAGCTGCTTCTTCCCCATTAGCGTTTTCTTCACTGGCTTTCTTGGCACCAGTCTCAATCGGTGCAATAGCAGGCTCAGGTGGACGGTTTGTCAGTGCGCCGGGGATTCCTCCGTCAATTTTTGAACCGGTGGAAATCGCTTCGAGTGTTTGTTGACTACGGATAGCGGCGGCATCCGATTCGGTATTATTCGGTCGATAGATTTCTTCAGCGCGTTCAATACGGGAAAAATCTAAATTTGCAGTAACCTGAGCACGTACATTGGCAGCACCGATGATTGGTGCCAGTATGGTTTCAATGCGACGAATATAATTTTCTTCCAGTTCCTGGATGTATTGTAATTGCTTGGCGTCAAATCCCGTATCTTGTTTGTTTTCATGTTGTGTACTGAGTAAATTGCCATTTTGATCCACTACAGTCACATTTTTTATCGATAAATTAGGTACGCTGCTAGACATCAGATGTACGATTGCACTAACTTGCTCAACACTCAGTACTCTACCTGGGTACAAATTGAGTAAAACAGAAACGCTGGGTTGTTGTTTCTCTCTTGAGAACACGGATGGCTTGGCGATTGCCAAGTGTACACGTGCGCTTTGCACGGCTGCTAATGATTGCACCGATCGTGCCAATTCACCTTCTAATGCGCGCTGATAATTGACTTGTTCGAGAAATTGACTGGAGCCGAATTTCTGGTTTTCCATTAACTCAAATCCAGGCAGATTGCCTTTGGGCAACCCTTGGCCCGCTAAGCGCAACCGTACTTCATGTACTTGTTTCTCAGGAATCAGAATAGTGCCGCCGCTGTTGGAAAACTTGTACGGTACGTTACTTTGTTGCAGAGCACTAATGATAGCTGCACCATCTTGGTCCGATACATTATTATAGAGTGCACGATAATCCGGTGTCTGACTCCACATCAAGGCACCTGCCAGTAAAGCAATGATGGCTGCTGCAGCTAGGATCAGACCGAGCTTTTTTTGATTCGATAGCTGGCTGAGATGCACAAATCGAAATGCTTGAGCGGGTGTTGTCGTATTGGATTCGCTAGGTACTGTTGCCACGTACTATTCTCCTGCTTAAATCTCACTGGTTAAGTTCATCAATGTTGGGTATGTGTTCGTTCTATTGTGTGGAATAGACTTTTACTGATGCGATGATTATCGATATATTTATAAAATACGAATGCTCAAATAGAATCAATTTGCCCACTTTATTCGGATCATTAACAAGACTGGTGGCAATGTTAAGCTACCGGCAATTTCTAATAATTGTCATGCAAGCCAGTGCAAACAAATAAAATCATCGAAGTTAAAACGGTATCGGCAGATCAGGAACAACTGCAGCTTGCGTTTGCGGCTTTTAATGAAGCATCTGAGCAGCTTTCCGGTGTGTATCAAGAATTACAGCACCAGGTGACCCAGTTAACTCGGGAACTTGCGCTTGCCAATGGTGAACTACACAGGCAATTGATTGCAAAGGAAGATCTTTCCAGGCAATTAAGTTTCTTGTTGAATGCGTTACCCGGTGGGGTTCTGGCACTCAATGCCGATGAGCGTATCGAGCAAGTGAATCCAGCCGCGCTTGCAATATTTGGGGAGCCCTTGCTTGGATTGATCTGGCATCAGGTGATTGAGGAACGTTTATCATCAACGACGGTTGCTAACGAGTGGTATTTCAAGGCAGCGCAAACAATGAAACAGCGTCGTATCCGTGTTGAGAGTAGTGCGGCGGATTCAACGGGCAGACGAATCTTGCTGGTAAACGATATTACTGAGGCTTATGCAATCCAGGAACAAATCAGACGTAATCAGCGCTTGACTGCCATGGGTGAAATGGCGGCAAATCTTGCTCATCAGATACGTACCCCACTTTCAACCGCATTGCTCTACGCCAACCATCTTGGCAGTGATGCGCTGACACCCAGTGAACGCCAGAAGTTCGCAACCAAAACCATTGAGCGTTTGCATCACTTGGAACATTTAACAAAGGATATGCTGCGTTTTGTAAAAGGTGAAACAACGCAGCTTGAAAATGTCGTTATCAGTGATTTGTTAGCAGAATTGCGGCAAGTTATTGAGCCTCAAATGATTCCGCTTAATTTGCATTTGATTGTGCGTGATTATAGTCAGGCAGAGAGTTTGATGACTAATCACCAAGCATTGTGTGGGGCGATGATTAATTTACTTGAGAATGCGTTGCAAGCCTCTTCTTCAGGAGGTCGGATCATTTTAACGGGGAGCGTGGAAGCGGAAAGCATTATTCTGAGCGTTCATGATGATGGGCCGGGTATTGATGCAGCACTGCAAGAGAGGTTGTTCGAGCCCTTTTTTACCACGCGATCAGAAGGCACTGGTTTGGGTTTGGCCATTGTTCGTGGGGTAATTCAGTCGATGGGTGGTAGTGTGCAAATTAATTCATTTCCTAATTCCGGGAGTGAGTTTGTGATACGTCTGCCAAAGAACAAAGGAGATTGATACGATGAAGACATTGCCTGTTTTGGTGGTGGAGGATGACCAGGATTTACTCGAGGCAATTTGCGCCACAATGAAGCTAGCCGGCTATCAGGCATTGGCGGCATCAAATGGTCATGATGCAATGGCGGTATTACAGGAATGTCAGGTCGGCATCGTGGTGAGTGACGTGCAGATGAAGCCTATGGATGGGCTTACGCTGTTAAAAAAAATTAAAGCATTGAGTCCGGAATTACCGGTGTTATTGATGACAGCCTATAGAGAAATTGATAAAGCTGTTGTCGCAATGCGATCAGGTGCTTGTGATTATTTACTGAAACCATTTGATCCGGACAGTTTGCTGGCGCATGTCGAACGATATGTGCTGTCTAAGTCTGAACAGGATGAACAGATTATTGCTAGAGATCCTCAGACACGAGCATTATTATCGCTTGCCAAGCGGGTGGCGCAATCACCCGCGACGGTGATGCTGACCGGTGAAAGTGGGTGCGGTAAGGAGGTAATTGCTCGTTTTATTCATCAGCATTCATTACGCGCTTCCAAACCATTTATTGCCATTAATTGTGCAGCAATTCCGGAGAATTTGCTGGAAGCAACGCTGTTTGGCTATGAGAAAGGCGCTTTTACCGGTGCAACGCAAACCCAGCCAGGAAAGTTTGAACAAGCGGAAGGCGGCACATTGCTGTTGGACGAAATTTCAGAAATGCCTTTGGAGCTACAAGCAAAATTGCTGCGCGTATTGCAAGAAAGGGAAGTTGAAAGAGTCGGCGGACATAAAACAATCAAACTGGATATTCGCGTTCTGGCGACTTCTAATCGTGACATGATGGCCATGGTTAAAAGTGGTCAATTCCGTGAAGATCTGTATTACCGGCTTAATGTGTTTCCGATAAAGATTCCGTCATTGCGTGAACGGCCATTGGATATTGAGCCTCTGGTGCAGCGAGTTTTGGAAACAGCAATGAGTGCCTCAGGGAAGTTGCCCGGCAAAATGACAAGAGAAGCAATAAACAAATTAACTCAATATGCTTGGCCAGGTAATGTCAGGGAGCTGGAAAATGTAATGCAGCGCGCCATGATTCTGGCAACCGATCATATGATCGGAGCTGAGCATATTCATCTGCCAGAAATTGATTCCGATCAAGAAGTTGATGAGAGAAGTGCAGAATCATCTTCACAAGATATTAAGGCGCTGGAACGTAAACATATTTTGGAAACGCTCGCGGCGGTTAATGGTTCCCGCAAACTCGCCGTTAAAAGACTGGGAATTTCCGAACGGACTTTACGTTATAAGTTGCAGCAATATCGTATGACAAGTTGAGAAATACTTACTATGTTCATATGGGGCTAATTGGATGATGTTATTTTAGGTTTCTGAATTTCTATTAGATGCCTAACAACTAATTATGTTGGAGTAGATCATGGATACACCCGGAATTGATAATATTTTGCAGCAACTGCAGGCAGCATCGTCACTTGCTTCCAGCAGCAAAAAACAAGCGGGCGTTGACGAAATTACGAGTGTTGATTTTAGCGAAAAGCTTAAAGCGGCTGTCGATCAGGTAAATAATGTTCAGCAGACAGCGGATAAACTGAGCATGCAATTTGTCAGCGGTGAATCTAATGTCGATTTGCATGAAGTGATGATTTCACTGCAGAAAGCCAATGTGTCGTTTCAATCGATGATACAAGTTCGCAACAAGCTGGTTACGGCTTATCAGGAAATTATGAATATGCAGGTTTAAGGTGTGCTTTGATCTGATCGACAGTAGCTGGGATTGTAAGTGTCTTCCTGATTGCTGATCAGAATCATATGGTTGTAGTGGTTCAGACCTGATCTGACATTAGGATCTTGCCAAGAGGTGGGATTACCCGGTTTGATAGAGGTGAGAAACTTTATCAACCAAGCGCGCAAGCGCAAAGGAGTAATCCCATGAGTAGTGTTTACCAGAAAGTCATCAAACACAAGATTGGCTTGCTTAATCTAGCAGCCGAGCTTGGCAATGTATCCCGCGCCTGCAAGGTGATGGGTTTTTCACGCGATACTTTCTATCGCTATCAGGCAGCGGTGGAAACCGGCGGCGTTGAGGCATTGATTGATGCAAACCGTCGTAAACCCAACATCAAGAATCGTGTAGAAGAAGCGACGGAAACAGCGGTCACTGCTTTTGCGCTGGAGCAACCGGTTTTTGGCCAAGTGCGGGTTTCCAACGAACTGCGCAAGCGCGGAATCTTTGTTTCCTCATCCGGCGTTCGTTCAGTGTGGCTGCGGCGGAATCTGGAGTCGTTCAAGAAGCGCCTATCAGCCTTGGAGAAGCATATCGCCGAAACTGGGGTAGTACTGACCGAGGCACAGGTGCAACTGGAAAAGAAACAGGAAGATGACGTGGCTCATGGCGAGATCAAGACCGCTCATCCCGGATATCTCGGTAGTCAGGATACCTTTTATGTCGGCACCCTGAAGGGCGTGGGACGAATTTACCAGCAACCCTTCGTCGACACCTATTCCAAGTGGGCGGCAGCCAAGTTGTATACCACCAAAACGCCAATCACAGCGG
>JAGNZK010000024.1 GCA_017984435.1 Nitrosomonas sp.
CCTTAGGGGCCGACTCACCCTGCGCCGATGAACGTTGCACAGGAAACCTTGGGTTTTCGGCGAGGGAGCCTTTCACTCCCTTTATCGCTACTCATGTCAGCATTCGCACTTCCGATACCTCCAGCAGTCTTTACAAACCACCTTCGCAGGCTTACGGAACGCTCTCCTACCATCTACATAATATGTAAATCCCTAGCTTCGGTGCATAGTTTAAGCCCCGTTACATCTTCCGCGCAGGACGACTCGATCAGTGAGCTATTACGCTTTCTTTAAAGGATGGCTGCTTCTAAGCCAACCTCCTGACTGTTTATGCCTTCCCACTTCGTTTCCCACTTAACTATATCTTTGGGACCTTAGCTGAGGGTCTGGGTTGTTTCCCTTTTGACACCGGACGTTAGCACCCGATGTCTGTCTCCTACGCTTGCACTCTTTGGTATTCGGAGTTTGCAATGGTTTGGTAAGTCTCAATGACCCCCTAGCCATAACAGTGCTCTACCCCCAAAGGTGATACGTAAGGCACTACCTAAATAGTTTTCGGAGAGAACCAGCTATTTCCAGATTTGTTTAGCCTTTCACCCCTACCCACAGCTCATCCCCTAATTTTTCAACATTAGTGGGTTCGGACCTCCACGAAGTGTTACCCTCGCTTCATCCTGGCCATGAGTAGATCATCTGGTTTCGGGTCTACACCCAGCAACTAAACGCCCTATTAAGACTCGCTTTCGCTACGCTTCCCCTATTCGGTTAAGCTTGCTACTGAATGTAAGTCGCTGACCCATTATACAAAAGGTACGCAGTCACTCGATACATAATATATCAAGCTCCCACTGTTTGTATGCATGCGATTTCAGGATCTATTTCACTCCCCTTCCGGGGTTCTTTTCACCTTTCCCTCACGGTACTTGTTCACTATCGGTCGATTACGAGTATTTAGCCTTAGAGGATGGTCCCCCTATCTTCAAACAGGATTTCACGTGTCCCGCCTTACTTATTTCAATCTTAGTTCTACATTTGAATTTTCATCTACGGGACTATCACCCACTATGGCTTAACTTTCCAGAAAATTCGATTAATTCAAATGCTAAAATATTGATGGCTACTCCCATTTCGCTCGCCACTACTCTGGGAATCTCAATTGATTTCTTTTCCTCTGGTTACTTAGATGTTTCAGTTCTCCAGGTTTGCCACGCTTAACCTATATATTCAGTTAAGGTTGATTCTTGCTCAATCAAATCTTCAAAACCAAAATTGATTGAGCAAGAATCAGGTTTCCCCATTCGGATATCTCCGGATCACAGCTTGTTTGCCAGCTCCCCGAAGCTTTTCGCAGGCTTCCACGTCCTTCATCGCCTGTAATCGCCAAGGCATCCATCACATGCACTTATTCACTTGATCCTATAACTTTAATAGCTTTTAGAACATTACCATTAAAATATTTATACATCTTTACAACATAAGATACAATCTAACCCGATATTTCATTCATCAAAATGAATTTAAATATACAATTCATAACGACAAAAAAAATATTTTACTATCCATTTTTTTAAAGAACAAAAAATTAAATCTCTACGGACAAAAAAAATTATATTACCACATGCCCGATATCAAAAATATCTTGGTGGAGGTGAACGGGATCGAACCGATGACCCCCTGCTTGCAAAGCAGGTGCTCTCCCAGCTGAGCTACACCCCCTATTCTGTGGTGGGTCTGGGTGGATTTGAACCACCGACCCCACGCTTATCAAGCGTGTGCTCTAACCAACTGAGCTACAGACCCTAACATATAAGCCCAAGCACCATCCGCCGGATAAATACAAAACCGATACATAACTTTAGTTTTTTTTAATTTTGTCCATAAACAATCGATAGGCTGTGAGTACTCAAATAGGATTATCTAGAAAGGAGGTGATCCAGCCGCAGGTTCCCCTACGGCTACCTTGTTACGACTTCACCCCAGTCATGAATCTCACCGTGGCAAGCGCCCTCCTTGCGGTTAGACTACCTGCTTCTGGTGGAACCCACTCCCATGGTGTGACGGGCGGTGTGTACAAGACCCGGGAACGTATTCACCGCGACATGCTGATCCGCGATTACTAGCGATTCCGACTTCACGGAGTCGAGTTGCAGACTCCGATCCGGACTACGACGCGCTTTCTGAGATTAGCTCCCTCTCACGAGTTGGCAACCCTCTGTACGCGCCATTGTATTACGTGTGAAGCCCTACCCATAAGGGCCATGAGGACTTGACGTCATCCCCACCTTCCTCCGGTTTATCACCGGCAGTTTCATTAAAGTGCCCAACCAAATGATGGCAATTAATGACAAGGGTTGCGCTCGTTGCGGGACTTAACCCAACATCTCACGACACGAGCTGACGACAGCCATGCAGCACCTGTGTTCAAATTCCCTTTCGGGCACGAATTTATCTCTAAAAACTTTCTGACATGTCAAGGGTAGGTAAGGTTTTTCGCGTTGCATCGAATTAATCCACATAATCCACCGCTTGTGCGGGTCCCCGTCAATTCCTTTGAGTTTTAATCTTGCGACCGTACTCCCCAGGCGGTCAACTTCACGCGTTAGCTACGTTACCAAATCTAATAAGACCCGACAACTAGTTGACATAGTTTAGGGCGTGGACTACCAGGGTATCTAATCCTGTTTGCTCCCCACGCTTTCGTGCATGAGCGTCAGTGTTAACCCAGGGGGTTGCCTTCGCCATCGATGTTCTTCCATATCTCTACGCATTTCACTGCTACACATGGAATTCCACCCCCCTCTGCCACACTCTAGCTCTGCAGTTTCAAACGCAATTCCCAGGTTAAGCCCGGGGATTTCACATCTGACTTACAGAACCGCCTGCGCACCCTTTACGCCCAGTAATTCCGATTAACGCTTGCACCCTACGTATTACCGCGGCTGCTGGCACGTAGTTAGCCGGTGCTTCTTCTGTTGATACCGTCATGAATCGCGATTATTAGTCACGATCTTTTCTTTTCAACTGAAAGAGCTTTACAACCCGAAGGCCTTCTTCACTCACGCGGCATTGCTGGATCAGGCTTTCGCCCATTGTCCAAAATTCCCCACTGCTGCCTCCCGTAGGAGTCTGGGCCGTGTCTCAGTCCCAGTGTGGCTGGTCGTCCTCTCAGACCAACTACTGATCGTCGCCTTGGTAGGCCATTACCCCACCAACTAGCTAATCAGACATCGGCCGCTCCAAAAGCATAAGGTCTTTCGATCCCCCACTTTCCTCCTCAGAGAATATGCGGTATTAGCACATCTTTCGATGCGTTATCCCCCACTTCAGGACACGTTCCGATGCATTACTCACCCGTTCGCCACTCGCCACCAAGTGCAAGCACTCGTGCTGCCGTTCGACTTGCATGTGTAAAGCATGCCGCCAGCGTTCAATCTGAGCCAGGATCAAACTCTTAAGTTCAATTCTGTTAAAACTCTCGCTTGACATTTTTTGATTCTGATAAAAAACCAAAATCAATCTATTTCTTTGCGAGCACTCAATAATTTTTATGAATTCTATTTCAAACTCATTTCCACATTAAGTACTCACACCTATCGATTGTATTTTTTTAAAGAGCATCGCTACCTAATTAAGTATTGCTAAGCAGCGAGAAGCGGAATTATACAGACTCTGTATTATCGGTCAAGACATTTCTATATTTAATTTTCATATAAAAATTCCAACAAATAAAATACTTTTAAATACAGTTATTCAGCCCTCTTTTTTTCTCTTCTTAAATTTCTTACTTGATCCCCTGCTTGAGGCTTGCTTCAATAAAATTACTTAGATCTCCATCCAGGACACTTTGTGTATTCCCAATTTCTAAATTTGTTCGCAAATCCTTAATACGTGACTGATCCAACACATAGGATCGGATTTGATGCCCCCAGCCAATATCTGTTTTAGTCTCTTCTATAGCTTGTTTTTCATCATTCCGCTTGCGTAATTCCGCCTCATACAATCTCGACTTTAGCATTGCGAGCGCATCTGCTTTGTTGCGATGCTGTGATCGCCCACTCTGACATTGCACAACTATTCCCGTTGGATTGTGTGTAATGCGAATAGCGGAATCTGTTTTGTTGATATGCTGACCACCTGCACCCGATGCTCGGAAGGTATCTATTCTTAAATCTGCCGGATTAATTTCAATTTCTATCGTGTCATCCACTTCCGGATAAACAAACACGCTAGCAAAAGATGTGTGTCGGCGATTGCCAGAATCAAATGGCGATTTCCTAACCAGACGATGTACACCAGTCTCAGTACGCAAATAACCATAAGCATATTCACCAGATATTTTCAAACTGGCACTTTTAATCCCGGCAATATCACCCAGAGATTCTTCTAGAACTTCGACATTGAACCCCTGCCGCTCGCAATAACGTAAGTACATACGCTCAAGCATTGCTGCCCAATCTTGCGCCTCTGTTCCTCCAGAGCCAGATTGAATATCCACGAAACAGTTGTTAGGATCCATTGGATCAGAAAACATACGTCGAAATTCTAAATCTGCGATCACTTTTTCCACATTACCGACATCAGCCTCAATACTTTCAAGTGCCGCATTATCTGCTTCATCCTTGGCAATTTGAAACAATTCCTGAGTATCATGCAATTGACGCTCCATTGACCCCAGTGTAACAACGGTGTCTTCTAGTAGCTTTTTCTCTCGACCAATCTCTTGCGTGCGTTTACTATCATTCCAAATAGCTGGGTCCTCAAGTAATCGGATTAATTCATTTAGTCGGGTTTGCTTAGCATCGAAGTCAAAGAAACCTCCGTAACTCATTAGCTCGATTGTTCAAATCTTGAAGATGATTAAAGATTGCGTTGATTTGTTCTGCTTCCATAATTTTCACCTAAAATTTAAATCCTTAGTTATTCGTATTAACACGCTCAAATTTTGAGCACCTACCATTTAACGCTTTTAAGCCATCTTACCCTTTATAATTAGTAAAAACTCAGACTTATCGTTAAACATTCTCGAGCCATAGATCTGCAAAAGAAACTATAATTCTTTGCAAGCACTGCAAAGTGCATTTGCATTTTTCTTAACGTATCAGCTAATTTTCTTAACTCAATCTTTCATAAACTCAACAATGTCAAGGTTTATTGCACTTATTCCAGCAGCAGGCTCAGGTTCACGCATGGGCAATGAGCTTCCCAAACAATATTTATCATTGAACAACAAACCTATGATTTATCATGCAATAAATACGCTATGTCATAGTCAATTGATTGCAAGGATACTTGTCGTACTTGCACCCAATGATAACGAATGGTTCCACTATGATTGGTCTGAATTCTCAGAAAAACTAATTGTACTAAATTGTGGCGGCATTACTCGAGCAGAAAGCGTACTCAACGGTCTTACTGCAGCAAAACAAAAAAATCTGGTTAGTGCAGATGACTGGATATTAGTGCATGACGCTGCTCGACCTTGCTTAACTTCAGGCCAACTGGAGAAATTGATCAATGAATTAGCTGATGATAAAGTGGGCGGCTTACTAGCCGTACCGGTAGCAGATACATTAAAACGCAGTGACGCTGAAAATCGGATAGCACATACTGAGTCCAGAGAGAATTTATGGCAAGCACAAACACCACAGATGTTTCGTTATGATCTACTGACAAAAGCACTTCATAATGCAACGAATATTCATATAACAGACGATGCTAGCGCGATTGAAGCCTTAGGATTTCACCCAAAACTTGTGCTTAGCGATGCTTACAATTTCAAAGTAACTTATCCGCAAGATCTAGCTTTAGCAGAATTGATCATACAAAAAAGGAATAACCCGTGAGTACGATGAGAATTGGACAAGGTTTTGATGTGCATCAGCTAGTTGAAGGCCGTCAACTCATTATTGGTGGCGTAACGATTCCTTACGAAAAAGGGCTGCTCGGTCATTCCGATGCAGATGTCTTATTACATGCAATTTGTGATGCGCTCATAGGTGCCGCAGCATTGGGGGATATCGGTCGACATTTCTCCGATTCTGATCCACGCTATAAAAATATTGATAGCCGCGTGCTATTACGTAATGTATACAACTTGCTAGAAAATAACGGTTATAAAATTATCAATATTGACGCAACCATTATTACTCAAGCTCCCAAGATGGCACCTCATATTCCTGCCATGATTACCAATATTGCGCAAGATCTGAAAACACATACGAATAATATCAATATTAAGGCCAAAACAGCCGAGCACTTGGGTGCCATTGGCCGTAAGGAAGGTATAGTGGCAGAAGTCGTATGTTTAATTGATCGCATGGAAAGCAAGATTGACTAGAAAAAATATAGATGCCGAAATAAAATCTATTCGAGTATTTTTTGCTATTTTCCCTAATAAATCTGTACAAGCACAATTGGCTCATCAAGCTGAACTGCTAGAACTTACTTGCGGTGGCCGTAAAGTTAAAATGCAACATATCCACCTCACCTTGTTATTTCTGGGAAATGTCGCTATCCATCGAATTGAAATGCTCCGGCAAGTCATGAAAAATGTTTCAACCCAGGAATTTGAATTTAATTTAGAGGAAATTGGCTACTGGAAACATAATCAAGTGCTTTATGTTCAGGCAAAGCAATTTCCTGCGGAACTATTTTTTCTCGTCGATTCGCTAAGCAATGCATTATCAGAAGCAGGATTCTTATTTGATAAACGTGTTTATAAACCACACGTGACATTAATCCGGAAAGCAATTCATCCGGTAACAATCAATCTGAATGATCCCATAAAATGGCATGTCAATAAGTGGCATCTCATACAATCCAAGCAAACTGATCATGGTGTTGATTACATTTCATTGGATCACCGGGGCTTAAAACAGATTGGTATTTGTCAAAAACCCCTATCGTAAATACTCAACTTTATCTTGAAAATTCTCGCCCTCGAAACCTCTACCGAATTTTGTTCCGTGGCGCTCTTCTTGAATGGCAGGATATTCAATAGGGAAGTCCTTGCTGGGCATCGCCATTCTGAAATTCTTCTGTCGATGATTCAAGAAATACTGTCAGAGGCAGAACTTACGTTGCAGCAAATAGATGGCATCGCTTTCGGTGCCGGGCCAGGCTCTTTTACCGGTTTACGCATAGCCTGTGGTGTCGCGCAAGGTCTGGCATATGCCGCCAATCTCCCCGTCGTGGGAATCAGCACGCTTGAAGCGGTTGCACAAAAAATCGGCGAGCAGAAAATCATCGTAGCACTTGATGCCCGTATGGGTGAGATTTATCATGCTGCCTATCAGAAAGTAACAAATCACGATTGGAAAGCTATTAGTTCGCCTACACTCTGCCTCCCCCATCATGCGCCCTCAGTATCGGATAATGGATGGCATGGATGTGGCAGTGGCTTTGATGTCTATCACGAAGAATTGTCGACACTTTACAGTAAAAATATTCAGCAAATTCACAACGGATTCCATCCTCAAGCTGGAGAAATAGCACAACTTGCACTCCCCAAATTTAGCGATGGCTCCAATACTGATCCCACTCATGCAATACCTGTTTATATACGCAACAAAGTAGCATTGAAGGAAAATGAGCGATGAATATGACTTTGCAACAAGCGGTTGAGATCAGAACAATGCAGCCATCGGATTTGGATCGCGTTATTCTGATTGAACGGGAGATTTTTCTTTTTCCATGGTCACCAGGAAATTTTGCCGATTCAGTTAAAGCGGGATATCTATGTCAGGTTTTGGTACAAGCTGATACTATTTTTGGTTATGGCATCATGATGATGAATCCTGAGGAAGCCCATGTTCTTACTTTAGGCATCGCTGCAGATTGGCAAAAGAAAGGTTGGGGCAGAAAATTACTCCAACATTTTATTCAGCTCGCTAAAGCAGAATATGCGAAATCAATGTTCCTAGATGTACGAGAATCCAATCACGGTGCCGCACAACTCTATAAGCAAATAGGTTTTCAGCATATTGCCACGCGCAAAGGCTATTATCCTGCCATGTGCGGACGCGAAGATGCGTTAGTCATGCAACTGATGCTATGAATTCCAGACGCAAGCAAATACTCCAAGAATTAAATCTACTCCCTGCGTGGCGTCTAAAATCTGATGCCTCAGAAAAAAATAGAGCGTTTGAATCACCATCGACTGAAATCAGAAATCTGATACCCCCATCTGATCCTGCAAAAGACTCTCAACAGTGCCGGGAAATTCATCAGCTGGATTGGGATCAACTCAAATTGGCAGTCTCTCATTGTACATCCTGTTCTTTAAGCCAGACCCGCACTCAGACAGTATTTGGTGTCGGTGATGAAAATGCAAATTGGCTGCTTGTCGGTGAAGGGCCCGGCGCGCGCGAAGATGCAACCGGTGAACCTTTTGTAGGACAGGCTGGAAAACTACTTGATCAAATGCTGGCAGCCATCCGGTTACAACGCGGACACCAGGTCTATATCACCAATATCGTTAAATGCCGTCCACCCAATAACAGAAATCCCAACTTAAATGAAACCAGCGAATGCGAACCTTATCTGACCCGACAAATTGCACTCATCAAACCCAAGCTGATTGTCGCATTAGGAAAGGTTGCCGCACAAAATCTGCTTAAGTGTGACGATAGCATTTCCAGTTTGCGTGGAAAACTACATGATTATTCAGGCATACCGCTGATTGTTACTTACCATCCTGCCTATTTATTGCGCGCTCTCCCAGAAAAAGCAAAAGCGTGGAAAGACTTATGTTTCGCCCGATCAACCATGCAATCACTGGTATAAATTACTCTTGTACTTGAATGTAACCTTATAGGACCGAACATTAAAACCTAATGTATCTTTCTTGCACCAATCAAATGCAATGAATCTTCTTTACTCTGGTTTAACAGATGCCATTTCCTGATCAATGCCATCATGACGGATACAAACAATCCAAAAGCGACGATGACAATATAGATATGCACTTCAAATAATATCAGCATAGCATAAAGTGAAAGCATCACCAGAATACTCAAATTTTCATTGAAATTCTGCACCGCGATGGAATGCCCGGCTCCCATCAGGATATATCCGCGATGTTGTAACAAAGCATTCATTGGCACGACAAAAAAACCTGCCAATCCACCAATCAGCATCAGCAAGATAATTGCAATCCATAGCTCTTTGACCAAAATCATCGCCATCACCACAATACCCATGGCAATACCTAATGGAATAACTTTTACTGATTGCTTTAATGAAATCCATCGAGCTGCCATAACAGCACCGATTGCAATACCGACAGCCACCACACCTTGTAGTTGCGCAGCTTGATTGAGTGGATAATTCATCGCCACCTCAGCCCATTTCAATACAATAAATTGTAGTGTTGCACCTGCTCCCCAGAACAGTGTGGTGACCGCAAGCGATATTTGTCCCAGTTTGTCCGACCATAATAATCTTATGCAATGACTAAACTCATGAACCAAATAAAAAGGATTTTTCTTGGGAATACGGTGATCGACGCCTGTATTAGGAATATACAGATTAAATAATGCTGCAACCGCATAAATGATAGCTACTAAAAGAATACTACTTTCCAACGCGCTGTCTATGCCTGTGTCAATCACAGGAAAATCGAATCCCATCAGAATGGTTGCAACGGCCGGTGTAATCAAAACACCACCCAATACAGTACCTAATACAATTGACCCTACCGTTAATCCTTCAATCCATCCATTCGCAATGACCAATTTTTCCGGTGGTAATAATTCGGTCAATATGCCATATTTAGCAGGCGAATAGGCTGCTGCACCTAAACCCACAACCGCATAAGCAGCCAATGCAAAATATTGATGCATGGCAACAAATAATAATCCGCAGCCTACGATTTTGATGGTATTGCTAATAAACATAACACGCCCTTTTGGCATAGAATCGGCAAAAGCACCAACAAAAGGGGCAAGAATGACATAGAACAGCACAAAAACAAATTTCAGCATGGGTGTTAAATAAGCGGGTGCATGCAGATCAATCAACAATGCAATCGCTACAACCAGCAACGCATTATCTGCCAAGGAAGAAAAAAACTGCGCCGCCATAATAGTGTAAAAACCGCGTTCCAAGCTATTTCCTTGTAATCACAACCAAATAATCAGTTATCGCGAAATTTCTTCGCTCCATACAGCCACTTAAACCTCATTACGCACTATGCTCACCATTTTGTTCATTTATCCCATGATGATTAGCATATGATGTGTTATGGATACCAATAGATGAATCTAGATTCAGTATACGAATTTAACTTATTATAAAAATACTGCGAATAATACACTCACTTCCGCTTATTCTGGATATAAAATTAATGCCACGCCCTACTCAAGCTTCTATCGATCTTTCTGCTTTAGCGCATAACCTGACCAGAGTACGCCAATATGTTCCCCACTCGCGCATCATGGCAGTCGTCAAAGCAGATGCCTATGGTCATGGATTACTCCATACTGCAAGCGCTTTAAAAGCTGTCGATGGATTTGCACTGCTGGAATTGAATGCTGCAATATGCCTACGTGATGCCGGCTATCAACAACCTATCCTGCTCCTGGAAGGCTTCTTTTCTACAGAAGAACTCGCATTGTTTGAACAGTACCGGTTGAGCGCTGTCATTCATCACAGTGAACAAGTCTCTATGCTGCTAGATTCAAAACATCACGAACTGGATGTATTCCTAAAAATTAATACCGGCATGAATCGTTTAGGTCTCGCACCCGAGCAATTTTCAAGAACAATCAATAAACTAAAAGAAAATCAATGTGCAAACAATATCACATTGATGACACACTTTGCTTGCGCTGACGATCCTTCTGAAGAAAAAAGTGTAATTCAGCAATTACATTGTTTTGAAGCGACTACCGAGGGATACAATCACCCACGTTCACTTGCAAATTCAGCAGCGATCATACGTTACCCAAGAACGCGTACTGACTGGGTTCGTCCCGGTATTATGCTATACGGCGCATCCCCTTTTGCTGACCAAACTGCATCAGACCTCAATCTGCAACCAGTAATGACACTATCCAGTAAAATTATTGCCATACATGATTTGAAAATTGGCGACAAAGTAGGCTATCACGGGCTTTTCCAGGCTGACCGTCCGATGCGCATCGGTATTGTTGCATGCGGCTACGCAGATGGATATCCACGTCATGCACCAACAGATACACCGGTATTGGTAAACAATCAACGCAGTCGGCTATTGGGTCGAGTGTCTATGGATATGCTGGCTGTAGACTTAACTGAGGTTACCGATGCTGAGTTAAATAGCTCGGTCGTTCTCTGGGGAAAGGAAATATCTGTAGATGAAGTAGCGAATCGGGCTGGTACAACCAGTTATGAATTACTGTGTGCACTGGCTCCACGGGTAGAAAAGATTGCTTTGACATAACACTAGCATCTCAATCTACCCGTGATCATTCACAATAAAGAAAAACTATTCCACTTTTGCTTTACTACGCAAATCTTGCACAACTGTTGCAAATTCACGTTGCAATACACGCTGTTGTATATTTTGTTTCACTTCTTCAAATGGTGGAACTTCCATTGGGCGCGTATCCATTAATTGAATCACATGCCAACCGAAAGAAGTTTGTACAGGCTGTTCTGTCAATCCACCTTTCGATAATCTAACCAATGCCTCAGAAAAAGGCCGAACATAGGCAGCTGGTGGACTCCAGTTAAGTTCACCGCCATTCTCCTTACTTCCGTCATCAATAGATTTTTCTTCAGCAATTTTCGCAAAATTACCACCTTTCTTGAGATTGGCAATAATATCGCGCGCCACACTTTCGCTGTCCACAAGGATATGCCGTGCTTTATACTCCTTATCGCCCATCTGCACTTTCAGCATTTCATATTCTTTGCGCAAAGTATCGTCACTAACTTTATTATTTTTTATGTAATCAGCCTGGTACGCTCTGACAAGCACTGATTGGCGAGCTACTTCAAGCTGTGCAATAACTTCCGGATCTTTATCCAATTTCTTTTTGCCTGCTTCTTGCGCAAGAATCTCTTCAGCAATCAGATTTTCACGTAATGCTTTTCTCATTTCCGGACCATCCGGTTGACCCTGCGCAACGTTTGCCTTCACCATTAATTCCAAACGTGACTGCGGGATTACTACACCATTCACCTTAGCCACTACTCCTGTTGACTGGGCTTGGACCGATAGAGCAGCCAAGCTCAGAATACTAACTATCACTACTTGTGAAAATTTCGTCAAACGCATGGAATTTCCTTTTTTGATTTGAATAAAGTTTATATTTGCCAGAATATCAGAATATATTTACCGACGGAAAGTATACGCCTTAACTGAGTAGACGTGAATCCTTACCCATCATTATTTACTTTGAAACAACCGGATACTCTTACTTTATGCTGGCAATACCTTCTTGAAAGGCTTAACGGTCACTGTCCTATAGATACCCGAACTAACATACGGATCCGCATCGGCCCAGGCCTGTGCAGCTTCCAAGGATTCAAACTCCGCCACGATCAGACTTCCTGAAAAACCTGCTGTACCCGGATCATGACTATCAATAGCAGGATACGGTCCGGCTAAAATCAAACGCCCAGCTTCTTGCAGCGCTTGAATTCTCTTTAAATGCTCTGGACGAACCGCCAATCTTTTTTCCAAACTGTTCGGAATATCTTCACCGTTGATAACATATAACATCATCGTTCTTTACTCGCTTTATCTTCGATTTTTCCTGCCGGATTATCCTGTCCACTAGCGGTCAACATCTGCGGTGTATCTTTCAGATATTTCCCTAACATCACCACTTGCAGTATGATAAAAGTAAGCATTAGTCCGGTAGCTCCGAATAATTTAAACGTAACCCAGGTATCTACCGAAAAACTAAATGCAACATAAAGATTAATACAACCCATGGATACAAAAAAACCTATCCAGCTCAGATTAAGCCTATTCCAGATTACTGCTGGCAGCACTATCTGCTTTTCCAGCATTGCTTGAATCAAATTTTTTCTAAAAATCAGATTTGACACCAATAAGACAATTGCAATTAGCCAGTACAACACCGTGGGTTTCCATTTAATAAACGTTTCATCTTGGGATACCAGAGTGGCTCCACCAAAAACCACAATAATCGCCAAATTTGACCACATCATTTTATCGACTTGGCGATTTCGGAACCAAAGCCAGCTAATCTGGGCAATAGCGGCCGTTATAGCAACTGCGGTCGCGACAAAGATATCGTAAACCTTGAAAGCCACAAAAAATAAAACGACTGGAAACAGATCAAATAGGAATTTCATTCTTACAGTAGTTAGTAGTTAGCACTTATATTCATAATCAATTGAAAAATGAATCATTAAACTTTATATCAATATTGCAGGTAATTGGGCTGTAAGATGATTCTTTTCCTTGGTCGCGGCACCCAATAAGGCATAACCCAATAGATCACCAGCTTCATCCCGATAAAGTGCTTTTACCCCATCTTTATCAGCTTCAACATACCATTCACCCTGCATACCAAAATCAGGTGGTGAGACCACTGTGGGACACGCCGGTGTTTTAACCATTACCGGCATCGCCGGATAGTGAACAAATGTTGGTTCACCGGTAAGTGTTGCCGCTAAAGCCCGCGCTGCGTGTGTAATCGGCATCACAAAAGGTAATACCTTACTTTCGACTTCTGCACAATCACCCAGAGCATAAATATTGGCAAATTGAGTCTGTAATAAGCGATTCACTACAATACCACGATTAACTTGAATACCGGTCGCTGCAGCGAGTTGAGTACGCGGACGCAGTCCCACTGATGAAAGTACCAGATCCGATTCGATTGATTCGCCATTGGTCAATGTTAAACGTAATCGCTCATGAACTTGATCAACACCCTGAGTTGCCGTATTTAAGTGAAAAACCACACCAGCTGCTTCTAATTTCTGTTGTATAAATGCACCCGCGGCTGGCGGCAACAGTCTTCCCAGAGGTTGTGCACTAATATCAACGACATCCACCTGATACCCCGCCGTTACCAAATCATTTGCAAATTCACAACCAATTAAACCTGCACCAATGATAGTAATTCGTTTTTTTCCTATCAGTGCTTCACGAAAACTTTCGTAATCATCGAGATCATTAACAGTTAATATTTTTGCTACGCCATCTCCCTGTAATGGCAGACGCACTTGATCCGCACCTAATGCCAGAACCAGCTGATCATAGAATATTTTCTCACCATCGACCAATGTCACTACGCTTTCAGATTGATCAATAGCAGTTACACGGCAATGAGGGCGAATGGAAATCTTCAATTGTGATGCCATTTGAACTGCATCGCTATTTATGATCGCTGCGGGGGTCTTACCGAATGACAGAGCATTTGATAACATCGGCTTGGAATAGAAACCACCATGATCCGCAGATAGCATAGTGATCGGAATTTCTGTATTCAGTTTTCGCAGTTCACGTGCCGCAGCATAGCCAGCCAATCCACTTCCCACAATAACTACCGGATTACCCATCACTCAGATCTCCATCATTTCAAAATCCGCTTTATCCACACCACATTCAGGACAAGCCCAGTTCTCTGGAATATCTTCCCAGTATGTACCGGCTTTAATACCATGCTCCAGATCACCCGTTGACTCATCATAAATAAACCCACATATATTGCATTGAAATTTTCTCATTTCTTTTAACTCAATTTACTGAGAGAGATATAAAAATAAGCACATTGATTTAGGAAAATTCTCCATCAATCAATGTGCTTATTTATTAGTAGCTTAATAGCGTTGAATAATTCTTCAACAGGAGAGAAAGAGAAATATATTCTTAAAGTTAATCTTGCCAAGTACATTCATAAAAACAGTGAAGAGTAAAAATCACCACTAAAAATCAATAACGACAATGATTAGTGTACTTCCATTTTTTATTTAACTTCTGCAGTATCCGTGTTATTTACTAGACTAGTTCGTCTTTGTAAATAGGCATCTCGCATGAATTCATATTTATCCAATGCAGCTTCCTCCAATGTTTTTTCAACATCCAGTAACTGTGCGCGTGTATTGATAGTCCTCGCTGCCGCGACTGGTAAACGTAACGCCACCGAATTAAGATAGGCAACATCGTTCACGAAAATTCCTGTTATCCCTTGTGTAACCGGATCCATAAAAAAACTATCGACACCGATTCCTACCGCATCACGCAAGGAACTTGGTCCCAGGAAAGGTAGCACTATATAAGGTCCACTGCCGATACCATAACGTCCCAATGTTTGACCAAAATCTTCATTCCGTTTACTGAGATTAACATCATTTGCCGCACCGATATCACTCGCGATATCGATCATACCAAATATCCCAAATGTGGTATTAATCAACAATCGTGCGCTGCTGACAAGTGCACTCTCATAATTTAACTGGAGAATAGAGTTACTTAGCACCACTACATCATTCAGATTGGAGAAGAAATTACCCACCACCATTTCAATAGGATCAGGTGTAACTTTCTTATACCCTCTGGCGACCGGTTCGAATACATTGTTATCGACCATTTCATTAAAATTAAAAACAGCTCGGTTCATGGATTCCAGAGGATCCCGATAATCTTTCTGGTTATTCGTATTTGTTGAGGCGCAACCGGTTAGAAACAAGCCTAACATCAGAATAGTAGTAGCTTTGAAGCGAATAAAATTAATCATGTTCTTATTTATTTTGGTAAAAATTTGATGGATCTTGCCACATTTACAAGATAGGTTCAATACATCCTGTTATAAAGTACCACCTATTCAACGTAGCATAAATGATACAACACGAAACAGGATACAGTTTAACGACAGACTATTTCCATTCCATTATGCCGCAATAATGCATCCAACTCCGGTTCACGTCCACGGAACGCAATAAATGACTCTAATGCCGAACGACTTCCCCCCATCGCAAGAATTTCTTCCAGAAAGCGTGAGCCGGTTACAGCATTTACTACACCGTCTGAAGCGTTTTCTTCAAACATACTGTACGCATCCGCTGAGAGTACTTCAGCCCATTTATAACTGTAATACCCCGCTGCATAGCCTCCTGCAAATACATGTGCAAAGCTATTTGGGAAACGATTAAAGTCAGGAGGTATAATCACAGCAATATCTCTACGGATGTCGTCAAGTAGCTGCAACACAGTCCTATCACCATTCGGCTCAAAATCAAAGTGCACATGCATATCAAAAAGTGCAAACTCAATCTGTCGCAACATCTGTAGCCCACTCTGGAAGTTCTTGGCTCTCAACATCTTGTCAAATAGATCTCTGGGTAATGATTCTTTCGCATCAATGTGCTGCGTCATCTCAGCCAGAACGTCCCACTCCCAGCAAAAGTTTTCCATAAACTGGCTGGGCAATTCTACGGCATCCCACTCCACACCGTTAATACCGGACACACTTAAATCTTCTACTTGTGTCAGCAAGTGATGCAACCCATGCCCGAACTCATGAAACAGAACAATCACTTCATTATGAGTAAACAAAGCCGGGCGTAACTCGCTGTTCATGTTTACAGGTGCTGAGAAATTACACGTGAGGTATGCAACCGGTATTTGTATGGCTTGTTCTCCTATTTGTTGATTGTCAATGCGTCGCCGTGTAATGGCATCATCCATCCAGGCCCCCCCGCGCTTGGTAGGACGTGCATACAAATCTAGATAAAATTGGCCAATCAATTGACCATTCGCATCGTTAATATCAAAAAACTTTACATCAGGATGCCAACATTGGATATTGCGCGAAGCCACCGCTGGAATAATACGAATACCGTAGAGCCTCTCCACCAGTTTAAACATACCAGCCAGCACCTTATCCTCCGGAAAGTATTGTTTAATTTCCTGATCAGAAAAAGCATAGCGCTCTTCACGTAATTTTTCACTGACGTATGCCAAATCCCAGGCTTCAAGTTTCGGCAAATTCAATTTCTCTACTGCAAATTGCTGCAGTGCATACAGATCCCGTTCAGCGTATGGTTTTGCTTTAGCCGCCAGTTTCCTAAGAAAATCTAGAACTTGCTGTGGAGAAGTTGCCATTTTCGTTGCCAATGAAACTTCAGCATAATTGTCGTAACCCAACATCCGTGCCTCTTCCTGGCGTAGTTTCATGATTCTGCTAATGAGCGGCATATTATCTTTTTCCGTCCCTGCTTGGCTATCAAACTCACTGGCGCGAGTGGCATAAGCACGATACATTTGTTCACGAAAATTGCGATTATCGGCATATTGCATCACAGGAAGATAAGAAGGCATGTGCAAAGTAAATTTCCAGCCCGCTCTGGAATCTGCTGCTGCCAGATCTTTCGCCATTTGCAATACATCGATCGGAATACCTACTAAAGTTTTTGCATCTTCAATGAACAATGCATAGGCATTTGTGGCATCCAGTAAATTATCATTGAACTTTGAAGATAATTTTGACAACTCTTCCTGAATCTGTAAAAACCGTTGTTTCTTTTCAGCCGGTAATTCCGCACCACCTAAGCGAAAATCTCTCAGTTCATTGTCAATAATTTTCTTCCGCGTCGGGGTCAAATGATTAAATTCCGCACTTGCCCGTAATTGCTTAAGTTTCTCAAACAACAGCAAGTCTTGCGACAGTTCCGCATAAAATTGAGTAATTACCGGTAGATTTTCATTATAAATTTCCCGTAACTGCGGGCTATTCATCACCGCATTCAGATGCGACACCTGTCCCCAAGCACGTGATAAACGTTCATTAGCATCAACCATTGGCTGTACAAAAGTTTGCCAAGTAGGCACATGATTATCGGTTTGTACTTTTTCAATGATCGTACGATTCTCTTTCAATAATGTTTCAATGGCCGGTGTAATATGCTCATTCTTTATCTCTGCAAAACGGGGTAATCCGGAAAAATCAAGTAACGGGTTTGACATGTTGCTCCAAATAATGGGTTAAAGACAAATAACGCAGCGATTACAGACTAACAAACAAGATCCACATAGATTCAATATTCATAAACAATATGACCATTCACCAAGGTATACCTGATCCTACCCGGTAGTTCCATCCCCAGAAAAGGAGTATTTTTACCTTGACTGAGAATAGCTGATGGTGTCACTTTCCAATAATAATCAGGATCAAAAATACAGAGATCCGCTGCATTTCCGACAGTGATATGTCCCGCATCAATTCCCAGTATTTTCGCTGGATCCGAGGTAATCTTTGCCAAAACTTTAAGCAAGGGAAGACGCATTTCCAGCCCCCATTTTAATGTTAACGGCAGCAATAATTCCACTCCCGTTGCACCAATATCAGATTGACCGAATGGCAGCAACTTGGCGTCTTCATCCACCGGCGCATGGTCTGAACAAATTGCATCGATCGTGCCGTCCAATAGGCCATTGCGTAGCGCATCCCGATCACTAAAGCCACGCAATGGCGGCATCAGATGACAATTAGAATCGAAGAAACCAATATCCATATCGGATAAATGCATATGATTGATCGTTACATCACACGTCAACGGCAAGCCCTGTTGCTTGGCAACACGAATCATCGCCAGTCCTTCTGCACTGGAAATCCGGCACAGATGCACTCTCACGCCCGTTTCTTTAGCTAATAAAATAATATTGGATAATGCTATTGTTTCCGCACAGACAGGAACTGTGGGCAAACCCAATCGGGTCGCGACTTCCCCATCATGCGCCACGCCATCATTGGTTAAGCTAATCTCTTGCGGGCGCAGCCAGACGCTAAAGTCAAATGTGGAGGCATAATGCATTGCTTGCATGAGCACTCGCAGATTAGGTAACAGTCCATCCGGCTGACCAAAAACGACACATCCTGCGTCATTTAACTCGGCCATTTCGGTCAAACGTTCACCTCTTAATCCTTGCGTCAATGCGCCAATCGGATAAACATGCGCTTGGTTAAGACTCTTGGCACGATGCTTCAGCATTTCGACCAACCCAGGCTCATCTAATGGAGGGTCCGTATCCGGTGGACAAGCAAAGCTAGTTACACCGCCCGCAACCGCTGCGCCCATTTCTGATTCAAGCGTCGCTTTATATTCCAGCCCAGGCTCACGCAAGCGCACCGACAGATCCACCAAACCTGGACATACAACCAGCGACTTGGCATCAATCACGCGACTAGCTTGGAATTCATTGGGAGCTGCGCCTATTGCAACGATTTTACCTTTTGCAATAAAAATATCCTGAACAACATCAACACCCTGTTTTGGATCAATCAAACGCCCATTTTTGATATGAATTTTCATAAAAATGCCATCAGCCCTGATTACCTGCCAAGATTGACATCACAGCCATACGCACCGCGATGCCGAATGTCACTTGGGACAAAATCACTGACTGTTTACCATCCGCAACGACAGAATCAATCTCCACACCGCGATTCATCGGCCCAGGGTGCATAACAATTGCATCACGCCGCGCGAGTAATAGTTTTTCCGGCGTAAGACCATAGTACTTAAAATATTCCTCCGGGCTAGGCAGATTCGCACCTTGCATGCGCTCATTCTGTAGACGCAACATCATCAACACATCAATATCTTTTAACCCTTTCGCCATATCGTGATAGACATGCACACCCAGGCGCTCCACCATTTTGGGTAACAATGTCTTAGGTGCAATCACGCGCACTTCCGGCACACCTAATGTAGTCAACGCATGAATCTGGGAGCGCGCCACCCGGGAATGCAGAATATCGCCGATAATCGCAACACGCAGATTATGAAAATCATGTTTGTAACGCCGAATTGTGAACATATCCAGCAAAGCTTGTGTCGGGTGCGCATGACTGCCATCGCCGGCATTGATCACATGAATGTCTGATCGAACATGTTTTGCAATCAAATGAGCCGCACCACTTTGTGCATGCCGTACGACAAACATATCCGCATTCATCGCAGATAGATTATTGACGGTATCCAGCAAAGTTTCCCCTTTGGATTGTGCAGACACTGCGATATTCAGATTAATCACATCCGCAGATAAACGCTTGGCGGCAATTTCGAATGTTGTTCGCGTACGCGTACTGGACTCAAAGAAAAGATTAAATATCGACTTTCCGCGCAATAACGGAATTTTTTTGACATCGCGTTCAGTAACGCCCACGAATGACTCGGCAGTATCCAATATATGCAGCAAAATAGAAGCCGGCAACCCTTCTGTTGTCAACAGATGCTGCAGCACGCCATGCTCATCCAGTTGCGGATTTCTATTGATCATTCTGCAAGGCTCTTATCATACAAATTCAAACTTAACTTTCCGCTCTTTGCACGCTGCAATTCCAGCATCTTATCCGCTGGCAGCTCAAGTTCTATACCGGTATATTGCGCAGCAATCGGCAATTCCCTATCACCCCGGTCAATCAGAGTGGCCAAACTGACGGAAGCAGGACGGCCATAATCAAAGAGCTCGTTGATTGCCGCGCGAATTGTCCGCCCTGTATGAAGCACATCATCGATCAATATGATATGCGCCCCTTCTACTTCAAAAGGTATTTCCGATCGTTTAACCTGTGAATGCAAGCCGATTCTATCGAAATCATCACGATAAAAAGATACATCCAGCGTCCCTAGCGGCTGTGTAATCGCCAGTTCCTGATGCAAACGTTCAGCCAGCCACACGCCACCTGTGTGAATACCCACGAGCACAAAATCCTTGCCGCCATCGGATTGTATTTTGTTTGCAAGATTCCTAAATAAGATTTCAGCGTCCGGTAATTGCATGTTGTTCGTCAAAAAATGATTGGAGTATTTGTTGTGCGGCTACCTGATCCAGCATTGATTTCTGATTTCTTCCGGTAATACCGACTTCACGTAACGCCGCACTGGCTGTTTGGCTGGTATAGCGTTCATCTTGCAATATCACCTTAATGTTAAAACGTCCCTGCAAGCGTCGCGCGAAGCGCTGGCTTAAATGTGTCAGCTCATGTGCGGTCCCATCACTATGCACGGGTAAGCCTACTACCAGTAAAACAACAGGTTGCCAAGTTTTGATTAATTCGGCGATCATAGTAAAACGTCGTTCTGTCACTTCGTTATCAATGGTTACCAGGGGATGTGCGATGCCTAAAGTAGTATTACCCATAGCCACGCCAATACGTCTTTTCCCAAAATCAAAGGCAAGTACGGTTCCTGCGGGTAATTGTTCCAGTAATTGACATTCCGATAATGCACCGGTGGGATTCTCTACCATCGGCAATGGTTATCTACGCATGTCCAACTTCATTGGAAAGATTGGCATCATGAATACCCAGCAATTGCATTGCAGCAGGCAGTCTCTCTTCCGATGGTATATCAAATATCACATCTGCCGAGGCCGGTACCGTCAACCATGCATTCTGGGTTAATTCATATTCAATTTGACCGGCAGCCCAGCCAGCGTAACCCAACGCTATCAGTGACTGATCCGGCCCGTCAGCATTCGCGATGGCTTTTAAGATATCCAGTGATGTCGTTAAACCCACTTCCTGGTTCACAGTCAGCGTTGATTGCCACTTGCCTATGGGATGATGTAATACAAACCCACAGTCCATTTGCACAGGACCGCCAAAAAGCACAGGAACTGTTTCAATCAGAGAATCAGCTTGCGGAATACCTAATTGTCTAAAAAGATTCACCAGCGTAAGGTCAGTAGGCCGATTAATGACAATACCAACCGCGCCCTGTTCATTATGTTCACAAATATAGGTCAATGTCTTGGAAAATATAGAATCCGCCATTGTTGGCATCGCAATTAAGAAATGGTGCGTCAGATCAATATTTTTCATAGCAAAAGGTTTTATCTATTGATTGCATTACTCTTCTGGTCCATATCTTTACTCCCTATTTAACAGCCAATGAGACAGAAAACTTTGTTCAAACCCAATACGCTGTTTGAGTCATGATTTTTGACCCAAGTTTCATGGTGAATTTTACGGGCAACGGCAGCTCTGCGCCCCCATATGACAGCGCCATGGTCGCATGACTGGCTTCATCAATCTTCATTTGTGCCACAATAGCGCGGCTTTTCTCGTCATTGTCAGGTAGACGTTGTAGATGGCTCGCCAAATGTGCCCCCACCTGATGCTCTGTTTCAGCTAGAAATCCCAGATTCCATTTATCTCCCAGCAATCCTGCTACAACCCCTATGGCAAAAGATCCACCGTACCAAAGTGGATTCAATAGGCTTTTACGTCCGCCCAGCTCAGCAATACGCCGCTCTGTCCAGGCCAGATGCTCTGTTTCTTCGCGTGCAGCTTGCATCAGTGTTTGCTGCACTGTTTCATTGCGCGCTGTTAACCCCTGTCCTTGATACAATGCCTGCGCACAAACTTCACCCACATGATTGACGCGCATCAGCGCACAGGACAGTTGTTTCTCCGCACCGGTAAGCGCTGCCTCCGGTAACTCATTACCTGGAACAGGTCGTAAGGTTTGAGCCGGTGTTAGTAAAGTGCGTAAGGCACTGTCAAAACCAATGATAAGTTTATCAATATTGGCCATAATTTTGTATTGTATGAAGATAAAGTATTGAGCGTTCATTATAGGCTAATCTTCAAGAAATCAGCCAATTTCAGTGACTAGATAATTACTTATTTTCCCGTTACATCAATAAATAATTAGCAAGCAAACAACAAATATCAAATAAAAATTTTTTTCATTATAATTCCAAACCCATTTGCCTCGCCAATAACGTAACTGGATGCAGCACTTCGATATCTATTTTTTTCTCGTGTAATCCATTTGCAATATGCATTGAACAACCAATATTTGAAGTAGCCAAGTACTTAGCATCACCCTCTACCACTGCAGCTATCTTATCATTCAGCAGCATACTTGCAATCTCAGACTGATCAATAAAATAAGTTCCTGCGGCACCGCAGCATTGATCATTACCCGCCAAAGGCATCACTTGCACACCAGGTATACGTGAAAGCAATTCATAGGGATATGCCTGGCCACACAATACATTCCGTAAGGTACAGGGATCATGTACCAAAATTTTTTGTGGCAATGGCGTTATTTCCACACTTTCCCATCCTTCTGCAGCGACTAAAAACTGATTGATGTCTACAATCTGATGATGACCGCCATCAACCACTTCGGACTCAAGTAATTGCACACCACAACCCGATGCGGTGCTGATAATCGTGCTCATATTGAGTTCGCCAAAGGCTAATTTATTTTGTTGCGCCAATGCAACAGCTTGCTTAAGTGCACCGCTATGTTGCTGTATCGCTCCGCAACAGGTTTGATTTGACGGGACATGAACGGTATAGCCTAAGCAATTCAACACATAAATGCTCGAATTTAATGTTACGACATCCGTTATTCGCGCCACACACCCCAAAAATAAACCGACCTCACCTCGCTTTTCTCCTTTCGCAGGATAAACCTCCCTCCAAACACTACTAACAGCGCGTTTCTCGTCTGCAACTGCCACATATGGAAACTTAACCCAAGGAAGTTGAGCAACAAATCTAAATAATTTATTTTTTTCCAGCTGATTAAATTTCAGTAACCATCGTAGCAAACCATTTTTCTGCATAAAGTAAAACGGCCAACGCAAACGATCTAAACGAATAGGTCGAGTAAGCAGCAGCTTTTCCAGCACGACTCTTATGCTTGACTGCTGCCGTCTTGCAAGAGACTTTGATTGATCTGCAATCAGAGCGCGAGTTTTATCAATTAAATGCCCATAGGCAACATTATTAGGACAGACTGTTTCACAAGCCCGACACGTTAAACAGCGATCCATATGCTGGATAAATCGGTCATTCAATGGAATTCGCCCACGAGCAACACCACTCATCAAAGCAATACGCCCACGCGGAGAATCCGCTTCTGATTTCAACAATCGATAAGTTGGACAATGTGGCAAACACAAGCCACATGAAACACACTGATTTGATTCATCAATAATAAAATCTTTAGAAAACTTTGAAGACAATTTAATTAATTCCATTCAAAAATTCACGCTCGACTTTCTTCGCCGCTCCCTTTATATCCGCCAAATAATAGAATCATCGTAAACTTGATAAGCTTATCACTTGTCAGAATCAAAGAAATTACTGTAAAATTACCGGTTCTTTGAAGGCTTCATATAATTATAGGCTTATAGGCGAAAATATGGTTATTATTAGATTAGCAAGAGGTGGCGCTAAGAAACGTCCGTTTTTTAATATGGTTGTTGCAAATTCTCGTGATGCGCGTGATGGTCGCTTCATAGAACGCGTTGGTTTCTATAACCCAAGAGCTGTCGGTGGTGAAGAAGCGTTGCGCGTTCAACTGGATCGAGTTGCTTATTGGCAATCCCAAGGGGCACAACTATCAGCGACAGCGACTCGACTCATTAAACAATTCACTATCAATCACAAAGACGAAGCACCTGCAAATAGCTAAAGTTAACACAAACAAACAACTGATCACACCAATGGTGATAATGGGGCATGTTATTGGTCCGTTTGGTGTTTATGGTTGGATTAAAGTATACCCTTACACTGAACATATTGATGGATTAATGGAATATTCATCATGGTGGGTGGGTAAAGAGAATAATGAATGGCAAGAAGTGCATGTTGTGACAGGCCACAGCAATGGCAACACTTTAAACGCAGCGTTAAAGGAATATACAGACCGTACACAAGCTCTAAAACTCAAAGGCATGCAAATAGCGATTCCACGCGACCAGTTGCCTACCCTACCGGAAGAAGGAGAATGCGGTTACTATTGGTCGGATTTGATTGGCGCTGATGTAATCAACTTAAAGAATGAAGAGATTGGCAAAGTTATAGGACTATTTGAAACTGGCGCAAATGATGTTTTGCGCATACAGTCTCTCAACAAAAAAGAAGAAACCCTCATTCCTTTTATTGCACAAGCCATCATAAAAGTGGATTTAAAGCTTTCTCGGATCATAGTTGACTGGGGTATAGATTATTGAGGTGATGAACAATGCCATTTGAATGTGATGTCATCACCTTATTTCCAGAGATGTTCAACGCCATCACTCAATTTGGCATAACTGGAAAAGCAAATAGAAACAACATCTTCAAACTTAACACATGGAACCCGCGTGACTTTACTCACGACAACTATCGCGCTGTAGATGACAGTCCTTATGGCGGCGGGCCAGGAATGGTTATGATGGCACAGCCATTGGAAGATGCTATCATTCAGGCCAGAACACGGCAAATTGCATTGAATATTGACACGCCTAGGGTTGTTTATCTATCACCGCAGGGCAAGCGACTGAATCATCAAATAGTCAAGCAACTCAGTGTCCTACCAGGATTAATTTTGCTCTGCGGGCGATATGAAGGAATAGATGAACGCTTAATTATTCGTCAAGTCGATATGGAAATCTCCATTGGAGATTATGTCGTCTCAGGCGGTGAACTGGCCGCAATGGTGTTAGTTGATTGTATCGTTAGGCAAATTCCGGGTACATTAGGTGATCCGGAATCGGCAAATCAGGATTCATTTGTAGACGGGCTATTAGATTACCCACACTACACACGGCCTGAAATGTATAAAGATAACCGTGTACCAGAGGTATTAATGTCAGGTCATCACGCACATATTCGCCGCTGGCGCTTACAGCAAGCTCTTGGCAGAACATGGCTAAAACGGCCTGATCTATTTGAATCAAGGTTAGCGCATGGCATGACAGTAGAAGAAGAGAAGCTTTTGGAAGAATTTAAACAATCCCGTAAATTCAGGTAAAACAAGAAAGGAAGGAAATATGAACTTAATCGAACAATTAGAAGCTGAAGAAATAAAACGTCTTAACAAAAGCATACCGGATTTTTCTCCTGGAGATACAGTCATTGTCAATGTGAATGTTGTCGAGGGAGATCGTAAACGTGTACAAGCTTATGAAGGTGTAGTGATAGCCAAACGCAATCGCGGCCTAAACTCAGCCTTCACAGTCCGAAAAATTTCAAGTGGAGAAGGTGTCGAACGCACCTTTCAAACATACTCACCTTTGATAGCTAGTATAGAAATTAAGCGTCGAGGTGCGGTTTGTCGTGCAAAGCTTTATTATCTCAGAGATCGGGCTGGTAAATCAGCTCGCATTCGCGAAAAGCTACCAGCTCGTGCTAGCAGCAAAAATCTGGCAGCCGGTGCTGAGGAACAACAAACTTCTACATCAGAAACACCCGTTTAATTAGCTTATTACCAGCAATAAACTAAGCACTTAAAAGAAAAAAGAGAAACTGTGCGTTTGTGTAGAAAAACGTACAGTTTTTTATTTGAGTAACTCCAGAACATTCTCCGGAGGGCGGCATAATTTAGCTTTGTTGCCACGCATCACGATGGGACGCTGGATTAAATCCGGATTCTCCACCATCGCTTTAATTATTTCATCATCCGATGCAGCGCTTAAGCTACGTGCTGCCGGTTCATCACTGCGCAGAACATCACGCACCGGCATATCGAGTTTCTGAATTAATTCCCGCAACCTATCAGTTGTTAAAGGCACTTCGTAATAATTGATGGACTCAAACTCCTCACCGCTATCGTTAAGCAGTGACAATGTCGCCTTACATTTACTGCAAGTAGGCTTCTGATACACAACTATCTTATCATCCATACGACTTTTCCCTCTATTGCTGATACCACTTCTTCAAGACAAATACTCAGACAAAGCTTCTATAGTGAATAGTTATTTCACACCACACTCGGACGAAATCGCTTTATAAGCAGACGATGAGCCACTCAGCCCGAAAGTATCCACTGTTTCCGTGCCACGAGACGACGCACCTTTGACTACCAGTGAACTCCCACGCTTAATAGCATCCGTTATTTTATGATCGGTTGACTCATCCGGAGCCCAAGCGGAATCATCCTGGGTAAAAAGACGAAAACTCTGATTATTCACTGTGACTGTCGCTTCACTACCCGATTTGTATGAATAACCGGCAATATAACTAAAGACATTTTTACTTTTCTCTGCCGGGCGATGTGTCACTAAAGCAAATACATCACCTCGTTTTGTGTAATTACCTGAAGTTTTTTTTGGCTGGCTAACCATATAGCAGACTTTGCTATTGTTCTCCATAAACATATAAGCTGTCCAGTCACCGTGTTCTCCAATCTGCTTTGGCTCAGTAGCTTGGGCGGAGTTACACAGCATCAAGATAGCACCAGAAACTATTAATTCTCTAAATTTTAACTTCATTCGGAAACCTTCAGAATTATGGTCGATATGATTTTGGTGATTGAGAGCGCTAAGATATGCGATTGCACCCCGAACTTTACCTACCACGCATTAACAACCTTCCATCTTGTAAATATAAAAACCACTCTTGTTAATTTCATCAATGACATTTGCTGGCGCGCTCTGACTATGACAAAAGCTACATTCCTTACTGGTAACAGTCGCATCAGCTTCACCAATTGTAGCAAGCCATTGCTTGGCGTATTCAACAGCTTTCTGATCATCTTTCACCGCAGTAAAAACATCAAAATGCATGGTATGCCCATCTTTAGCTTTAACATAAGTATCATAAACATGAATTTGCATATATCTTATTTCCTTAAAAAACATATCAATCACAGTACGTAATGCACTGTCAACAGTGCACTATCTTACAAGCAAACACAGCAACTATACCAATTAATCAATTAAACCGCCATGAGAATTATACTGTCGGGAAAGCCCGCACAGCTTGATAAACCTTGCACGATCAATCGTTATTTTCTTCTTGCAACCATCACACCATCGCGAGTTGGATTAATAAATGCATCAAAATCCGGATCATTAAAAATCAGTCGATTATGCGCCATGATCGCTTCTGTTGAGCCCACTACATCATCCTGATAACTTTCCACAGCGACACGACCATGCCACAAAACATTGTCAGCAATATAAAGACCACCGGAGCGTATTCGCTGCTTGGCCATTTGCCAAATTTCCGGATAAGCCTCTTTATCGACATCGTTATAACAAATGTCAAACAAACCATCTGTTTGTGCAAAAACATCCTGTGCTATCCCGACATGGAATTCCATACGCGACCATAAAGCAGCAGCGGAAAGATATTTTTCGGCGCGCGCGCAATTGGCTGCATCCATATCGCTACAAATGACACGCCCATCGGCGCCGACCGCGCTTGCGAACCAATAGGCCGAATAACCATAACCACTGCCAAATTCAAAAACTCGCTTTGCATTAATCATCTTCGCCTGAGTTTCAAGAAAAATACCTACCAGACGATTAACGATCGGAAAATCTCGCTGTCTTCCAAATTCCTCCATCTCCATGAGCACCGGATGATCCGTTTGCCCCATCAAACCACGCATATAGTCTTCAATGACCGGATTAACAGGAATTAACTTCGTTGCATCATCAACAACCGAAGATTGAATATCATCACGCATATTTTCTCCCTATCAATAGCAGATCAAAATGAAAGTGTTCACTTTGTAACCATTAATACACATTCTTCACCTGAATTTTTGTCTCTCCGAAAAACCCAACTGGCTGCAATCTGGAACCGAAATCCTCTCAAAATATCGCGAATCGTCACTAACCGATGTCCATCTTTCATTGTTACTTGCTCTGATGACAAGCTATTTTGACCGATGCCATCCGCACCGACAGGTGTCGTCCAACAGCGTTGATGGCTAAAGCCCGCTTGTTGTGAAATTTGAACCAGTGTCTCGCAGGTAAACAAGTGCAGATGTCTCGGTGGCTCGAGACCACGCCAAGTCGCACCAAATTTACGATGACCATAGCTTGCCGCGTTGGGGGTCAGTAATACCAATAAACCATTCTTTTTCAAAGCACGATTGCAAACGGTTAATAAAGCAACGGGATCATGCACATGCTCAATCACATGACTCATAATCACCACATCATATTTCTCGGTCGCTTTCATCGTCTCAAGCGGCCCCGTATGCACGTCAATGCCTCTGGTTTTTCGCACATATTCGGAAGCGATCGGATCAATCTCCTGCCCCGTCACCTCCCAACCCAATGCCTGCAACCGCGCCAATCGCTTGCCATTACCGCAACCCACTTCCAGCAGCCGGCCCGGCGGAACCTCATCCAAATACATACGCTTGTAACGCCGACGCTCGGCACGCAAACCCAACATCATAATGCTCAGTGTATGCAGAATGGCGCGAACTACACATGCCGACCGCGTTTGTTGCGCATCACTTGATTGACCGTGTGTATAGTACTTCTGGTAGGCTTTTCCAATTTCACTCAGTGTTGGTCTTGGATCCAGCCAGACAAGACCACACTTAGGATCAGAGCATCTCCTAAAACTCCAGTCACCGGGTGAACCGAAAAGATGATCTACCAGATTGCGATAAAACAACTCTCCCTCTTTACCACATAAATAGCAAACAGATTTAGTTTCCGTACCAATCTGAGCGAATTGCGCTGCATTCTTGTTCACATCCGATAAATCTTGCATGATTACTCCACGCTTTATTAATCCGCAATCAGATCGCTGCTAAACACCACAACTAATCAACGCAACCTTCTTTGCCAGCTGATAGCAACTGCTGTAATCATCAGTAATAAAATTTGAGTCCTGCTAAAGATCATAAAAGTATCCGTGAGTCCTGCCAGGAAAATATAACTTACCAAACCAACTCCCAATATACCCAACTGATTCTTATTAAATATTTGATACCAGCTCCAGAGCAGAAACAGTAAAGCCAATATACCTGGAATACCGATATGCATAGCGATTTCAATCCAGTCATTATGATAATGGGCTGTTTCCTCGAATTCCGGCAAGTTCTTATAAATACCATTCTTGTACGTCAGGATGGTGTTTTCGAAATAGCTTTCCGGCGCACCTGTTCCGTAGCCTAATAATGGACGCTCAGCAATACCATGCAGACCGACATCCCACATGGCAAGACGATAGCCTAAACTGGAACTGTAGTTGCCTTGCTGTAATAATTCGATATCGTTTTTTGCTTGCGTCCATCGATCCTGAAAAACAGGGCTGTTATACGCAAAAACCACAGCAATACTCAGTACGGATAACAAAATACCCATGAATTTCCTGAATTCCATTTTATAGCGCAAGAAAGCTAGCAATAACACGGTGATCAAAGTGGCGACCAGAAAAATTCTGCCACCCTGATAAAACTGAACAAATAGTAATGCAATCGCGACGACACACAGCGGCATTCCGAGCTTGATTGATGGACTCAAGCAAGCAAAACCGACTGCCACTACCACACCTGTCCCAAGCATGGCTGAGAAACTCAGATAATTCATCCCCAACAGCGGAATGCCCTGAACGCCCATGACAAGCCACTGATAAATGCCGAGCGCTAAAACGCCCAAATAGCCCGTCAGCAACCCGCCTATCGCCCACGGCAAGCGCTCTTTAGTCAGAAGAGAATAAAAGGGAATAAAGATCAATAGCATAAAATACTTCGTCCATTTCATCCGCCCATCTTCCGGCAATTCACTCCATAGTAACCCTACGAGCAAAAGCGTACATAGTAGAAGAATCGCTTGTATCAATGGCTCTTTAATGTCCTGCTTGAATCGACGCAAGCCACCGTCAATTAACCAAGCAATCCCTAACAATGGAAAATACAAAAGACTCAACTTGGTATACCAAAATCCCAGGCAGATAAAGACCAGCGCAAACCGGATAAACAGTTCACGCCATGTAATACTCGTTTGCATAAAGCCAATCCATCGATATTCTTTTCATAAAATTCAGCATGGATCCCATTGGTAAGTCCTGCTGACTATCCGGAGTAAATCTGAAAATTTAAACTGTGCTACCCCCATCTCTGAACTCCCAGCTTCCGCACACGAATAAAAATGGCGAGTAAAATGCGTAGCAACCCCGAGACCCCTGGCAATATCCAAACTGCGGAAATGCGTTTATCCTCGCGCGACCAGCCACGCAACATCAATTTCATGATTATTCTGATACTTGCCGGGCTGTTGCGCATCTGCAAACAAGATAACTGCGACAATAACGATGGTGTCAGCCAATGAATACCGCCACCCTGCCGCAATACCTGCTCAATCGCATGAGCAAGCTGAACCGGCAAATCGGTCAGCGTATATTGCCCCGAAACCAGCAAAATATTTTGGCGCGCTTCAGGATAACGTGAAAGATACAAAGCACGGTTACGTTGCGCCAATGATCGATACGATTGGCCACGTCCAAACGATGCTCCGCCTTCATGCTGGATAGATGCATCCGGATGCACGCCCATCCGCCACCCTTGTTGATCCAACCGGCGTCCCAAATCCGTATCCTCGAAATAACCCCGGCCAAATTGCGCATCGAATCCACCCATCGCAATAAATACATTGCGCCGGATTAAGAAGGCATAGCCTTGAAAACGATAGGTGGCGATATATCCGCCAGGGCGCCGCAGGTATCGTGCAAAATCATATTTAGCTAAATTGTCCTGCGTAGGACTGATCACCGCTAATTCCGGATCCGCTGAAAAAGCTTCGCACAATAGCGGCAGGAAATTTTCGTAAACTGCTGTATCCGAATTCAGTACCAATATTAAATCGGCATCGGAGCGTGCCACTGCTTCGTTCACCGATTTCCCATATCCCTGATTCTGCGGTGCGTGGTAAACATGAACTTGCGGGTAAGATAGGCTATCAAGCATCGCGCAGGTTTCAGTGTCCGACGCATCATCCTGAATATAAATAATCCCTATTGCGGAGCCAAGATAATTGATGACTGAATCAATACAGCGTTTTGTCAGTTCTGGTGCGTTATAGACGGGAATAATGACATCAACAGACGGGGCTATGGACGCATTCATACAAACTTAGGTTCTTTCAAATATCAGGTACGCCTCTCCCCAGTTCCTCGCCGATCTTTGCTTAACCTTAAGGCCAGCCTGCTCCATTAAAGCGATCGCTTTATTTTGTTCCTCATCAGTGCCCAGCTCAATGATGACCGACCGCAATGCGGAATGCGCCAATACAGATTTGGCGCCATTCAGAATAGAAATTTCTATGCCATCGACATCGATCTTCATATAATTCGGATAGGGGAATCCCCATTTTTCGCACAAATCATCCAATGTGACGCCAAACATCCCTTGGACATGCGTTGCTGATATTTTCATATTCTCGATGTCTTCATGCCCGAATTGCGACCGGTTCCCGCCAGGAATAAATTTGGGGATGTACAGTTTGGAAAATTCACTTTGACCCGATACCGCAACACAATACGATAAAATATTTTTCCCCAGGTTATTAAAAAAAATATTCTTGTTGAGTGCATAGTAATTGTTGCTTTGCGGTTCAAACGCGAAAACCTGAATTTTATCGCCGTATTTTTTGGCCGGGTACAAGGAATATTGTCCGATATTGGCGCCGATATCAAAATAGCATGAATCCGGTTCAAAACTGTCCAACCAATCCAGCGTATCCGGTTCTTTAATTGAGTAGGTTTTTGCCCGTTGAAGGGTGCGCAAGTGATCGACCGAAATTAAAATACGCTGATCTCTAACCTGTATATCCGCATACCCGCCTTTCAGTTTATACGCTGCCACAACCAACTCATTGAATATGTCTTTAGCTGACATCATGATCACTTTATGAAATTATACGGTTAAGCCTCGGTTTTATAAGGCGGGCATGAAGGTCGCTCAACACGCTGATTGCTCAAGCAACGCGACATAACGGGGTAACACATCGGCATCCGGAAAATCCAGCATTTCCTTTAAAAAGCGCAGCCGATGCGCTTCAACATAAAAGGAATCGCAACCATTGGTTAAAAAACCGTTGATTTTTTCATACACATCATCGCGGCATTTCAATTCCGTCTCCGGCATGTAATAAGCCACCGTTGAACGGGCCGCGATCAAATAATCCGCAGCCAACACCGGCTTTTTTGCCCTGACCGCTTCAAATACCACCGAAGTGGCCAAATCAATAATGACATCGGACCAATTCATCAAATGAACGGAATGCGCATCATCGCCGGCCACATGCACATTGGGCAACTGCTTTATCGAACTGTCTTTGGTTAAAGACTGCTTCCAGCCGCTACGCGTATGGGGTTTGATAATTAATTCCACGCCGGGAAACTCGGCAATCATATGCACCACTTCACCCACTTCTTCCCAGAATGTCGTGAAATTGGCTTTTCTCAGGAACATGACAATTTTGAGGCGGCTGTCCGAACGGACGAGTGGCGAAGGCGGCATCAATCCGGAAAGTATTTTCAACCATTCTTCGCAATACCGTGGCGAGCCTAATACAGCAAGCTGGTTTTCCGCCATAAATGGGCGAAAGCGTACGGCACATAAATCGTTGGGCACTACCACCTTATCAAATATCTTAGCTGCCGAGAATGTGACATCGGGTTCCACGCGTCTTTCACCGCGACGGATCAGTTGGCTGGCGTGCGGACTATCGCCATGCGGCAATGATACGGCACCTAATCCCCGGCTTTTTGCCATGGCGACCACCACTTCGACCCATTCCACACAAATCACCGAATTTCGTTCAATCCAGTCAAAAGCGATCACCCCCTTACCTGCGTGACCGAAGCTTCTCTCTAACAAGTAATTAGCAGTATGCCGCCACAACGGTTCGCGTTCTTTTTCATCGTAGCGTTCAGCCAGTCTGGTCACTAACGGGCCGATCACTTTTATGCGTCGTACATTGCGCGTCAATAAAAACATCTGTAAGCGCCATTTGATATATTCACGCAATGAAAATAGCTCGCGCATATGCGCGACACGCACACCTTCCAGTTGACTTAAGTATTTAATACGAAAATCACGACGGAATGCTGTCGAACCGATCAGTACCACATCGCATTGATGACCCGATTTGATCCATTGGTAAATGACCGGAGTGACATGATCAATGTCGTTATAATGGCGAAGAAAAAAAAGGGCCTTCATACACTATACTATGACTGCAAAAATATTCAGAACATGCGGCATCGCTATTATTTCCCTGTGTAAACAAAAGATTCGATAAAGCGCGCCATTTTACTCTGGCAACTACCCAATTACCAGCGACATATCCATGTCCATGAAAAATCCACAACATCGGTAAGATATCGTTTTATTTAACAATAAGTATTGCCCAAGAAACAAAAAAAACCTGATAATCAGCGAATCATTTTCGACTGTAAATTTTCAATACTCGTACTATTAACCAATCACACCATTTATCCATGAAAACAATCGCTGTAATACCGGCCCGCATGGGTTCATCGCGTTTCCCCGGCAAACCCATCGCAAAAATATTGGGGCGCCCGATGATTGAGCATATCTACAAACGTGTCGCCATGAGTAAATCACTCGATGCTACTTATATCGCAACCTGCGATGAGGAAATCCGGCAAGTGGCGGAAAGTTTTGGCGCGCCCGTCATCATGACAGCCGATACCCACGAACGCGCCAGTGATCGCGTGGCCGAAGCGGTCGCCCAATTGGATGCGGACCTGATCGTTATGGTGCAAGGGGATGAACCGATGACCCATCCGAACATGATTGATACCGCCGTGGCTCCCTTTAGAGATAATCCGCAATTGGGCTGTGTCAATCTGGTGCGAAAAATTGATCGCGAAGCAGATTATCTGGATGTCAACACCATCAAGGTGGTGATGAACCAACAAGGTGATGCCCTGTACATGTCACGCCGTCCTATCCCGACATTGGCCAAAACCGGTTTTGCCGACACTGCTGCCCATAAACAGGTTTGCATCATTCCATTCCGCCGCGCCACGCTGTTTCAATACACCCATCTGGCGCCCACGCCGCTGGAACAATTGGAATCCGTCGATATGTTGCGCCTGCTGGAGCATGGTTTCCAGGTCAAAATGGTGCATACCGAATTCAATACACAAGCAGTTGATACCGAAGCGGATTTGGCACGTGTCGCCAAACTGATGGAAACAGACCCGTTACTCTCTCGCTATTAGGAAACGTCATGTCATTAAAATTAAGATTGAGCCGATCTGAATTGACCATTGGTTCTTGGGTCACACTGGGACATCCATCGATTGCTGAAATCATGGCGGCAGCCGGATTTGATTGGTTGGTGCTGGACATGGAACACAGCGTGTTGGAGCTGAGTGAAGTGCAAGCCATCATCCAGGTTCTGGACGGCAAACAATGTCCGGCCATCGTGCGCCTGACCTCCAATCATCCCGATCAGATCAAACGCGTCATGGATGCCGGCGCCACCGGCGTAATGATTCCGATGATCAAGTCCGCCGCTGATGCCGAAGCTGCGGTGAGTAGCGTCTATTATCCGCCACGGGGACAAAGAGGCGTCGGTCTTGCGCGTGCTCAGGGCTATGGCGCCAGCTTCCAGGTCTACCGGCAATGGCTGGAAGAAAATGCGGTGATCGTCGTCATGATTGAACATATCGACGCCGTCAGAGCCATTGACAACATTCTGTCTGTTCCCGGTATCGACGCCTACATCATCGGCCCTTATGATCTATCAGGCTCAATGGGACGCCCCGGCGATCTCAATCACCCGGATGTGCAGACTGCTATCGCGCAAGTTCTGGAAGCTGGTCGCCGTGCTCACAAGCCCGGCGGCATCCACGTCATAGAACCGGACCTGCAAGCACTGCAACAACGCATTCAGGCAGGTTTTAATTTCCTCGGCTATGGCTTGGATATTCGTATTCTGGATTCCATCTGCCGCACTCACTTACAAAGCATTCGCGCAACACTCAAAACATCATGAACACATTGGTCATATCCACCTCTTCCTTCGATATCGATAATAATCCACCACTTCAGCAACTGCTGCGACAAGGCATGCAGATCATCACCAATCCGCATCGTCGCAAACTCACCGAAGACGAGATTATTGAATTACTGCGTGGCGGAGCGGTTGGCTTGATCGCCGGCATTGAACCACTAACCGAACGGGTTTTTCAGTCTGCCAAAAATCTCAAAGTCATTTCACGCTGCGGTGCCGGGTTGGACAGTGTCGATTTGGTCGCAGCGAAAAATCATGGCATGACGGTTCTAAACACACCGGAAGCACCCGCACAAGCCGTAGCCGAACTCACGATGGGATTCATTTTGACCCTGCTGCGGCAAATCGGTCAGATCGATAGATCCGTACGTCAGGGCGAATGGCCGCGCACGCAAGGTCGTCTGTTGGCCGCGCAAACGGTCGGCATTATCGGCATGGGACATATCGGCCGCCGTGTTGCGCGCCTGTGTCAGGCATTTGAAGCCACCGTCATCGCGCACGATCCTTATGCCAGTCAGGTACCTGATGTCGTCACACTGATGCCGCTGGAACAATTACTGGCCACCGCCGACATTATCACGCTACACCTACCTTACTCACCGGATACGCATCATTTACTGAATGCCAAAGCATTTGCCGCCATGAAACCCGAAGCGATTGTCGTCAACGCCGCACGCGGTGGATTGGTCGATGAAAATGCACTCGCAGAAGCATTACAAACAGGAAAAGTCAGTGCCGCTGCGTTGGATGTGTTTGAACAGGAACCTTATCACGGCCCACTCATCGAGTGCAGCAACATCACTTTAACATCGCATGTCGGCTCCCTCGCTAGGGAATCACGTCAGCGCATGGAAATCGAAGCGGCTGAGAATCTGCTGCAGGGTTTGATTAAAACCGGTTTAATCAAATAACGGAAACACTATGTTGAACGAAACAGTCGTGGTATTTGGCGCCAGCGGTTTCTTGGGCAGTCACGTTGCCGATGCCTTGTCGACCGCTGGCTACAAGGTACGCTTATTTGACCGCAGCCCGTCACCGTATCTTAAAAGCAATCAGGAAATGATTATTGGCGACATTATGAACCTCGATCAAGTCATCGAGGCCGCCAAAGGCACATCCATCGTTTACAACTTTGCCGCGATTGCCGACATCGATGAAGCCAACGACAAGCCCATTCCTACTGCAACCATTAATGTATTAGGCAACATGCATGCTTTGGAAGCCGCGCGCATCGCCGGCGCCCGCCGTTTTGTGTTTGCCAGTAGCATCTATGTGTATTCCGAATCCGGCTCTTTTTATCGCGCCAGCAAACAGGCCGCTGAACGTTTCACTGAAACCTATCATGACCGCTACGGCCTGGATTACAGCATTCTGCGCTATGGTTCGTTGTATGGCCGGCGCTCGGACAAACGCAACGGCATTTATCGCATGCTGCACGAAGCCGTTGCGCACCATTCCATTACCTACAAGGGCAGCGGCGATGCCATGCGGGAATATATTCACGTGGAAGATGCCGCGCGCATGAGCGTGCAAATTTTAGCGCCTGAATTTGCCAACCGACATCTGATTCTGACCGGACAAGAAAGATTGCGTATCAAGGACGTCATGACCATGATCTCGGAAATTCTACCGTGGCCGGTGGAATTGCATTTTGACGAAGCCAACGCCGTGCACCACTACGAGATCACGCCGTATGCATTTCAACCGCGCATCGGTCGTAAATTAGTGCTGAATGAACATGTCGATCTCGGGCAAGGGATTCTCGATTGCCTACGGGAAATTCACCAGGATTTGCATCATGGCGATGAAAATGACGACGCCACCCCCGCCACCTCGGACAACCGCGCATAAACATGAAAAATTTTGACTGGCAAGCGATCATTTTCGATTTTGACGGCGTAGTCGTAGAATCCGGAAAAATAAAAACCCAGGCTTTTGCGGAACTCTACCGCTCTTATGGCGAAGACATCATCGCCCAGGTCGTAGAATTCCACACCCAAAACGGCGGCATGTCGCGCTACCGCAAATTCCGCCATTTCCAGCAACATTTTTTAAATAAGCCGCCTTTGACAGAAACGGAAGAAAAACAACTGGACATCCGCTTCTCCGAATTGGTGGTTGAAGCCGTCATCGCCGCCGAAGCCGTCCCCGGCGCGATAGAATTGATCCGCCAGCAAGCCGAAAGAATCCCATTATTTGTCGCCTCCGGCACACCGGAAACCGAACTCAAAGTCATCGTCGAACGCCGCGGCCTGACCCCTTACTTTAAAGAAGTACGCGGCGCACCGTCACTCAAACCAACCATCATCGCGGAAATTCTATTTGCATACGCACTCAGACCCGAATCGGTGCTGATGATCGGCGACGCCATGGCGGATTTGGAAGGCGCGCAAGCCAACGGCACCGCATTCCTGGGCCGCGTCTTTCCCGGCGATCCGAATCCTTTTCCAGCCGATGTGGAAATTGTTCCCGATCTGCGTGGATTAATCGCTTAAGACTATCAGTTTCCCGATGCAAAGACATGTCTATCCGGATATCGAATCGTTAAGCCAAGGCTTTGCTGATTTTGCCGCAACCACGCTGCGAAACACACTGGCCCGTAAACCCCATGCCACGCTCGTCATCCCCGGCGGCAACACCCCACGCCATTACCTGCCTGTACTCGCAAAATGCCAATTGCCCTGGGATCGGATTACCGTCACGCTCAGTGATGAGCGCTGGGTCGATATCAATCATGAACAATCCAACGAACATCTGGTGAAACAACACCTGATGAATCACCTTCCTGAAAATACACCTTTCGTCGGACTCAAAACCCAACACGACAGCCCTTTTGATGCTATTGATGAAATTCATCAACGCCTGGATCAACTATCGCTGCCACTAAGTTTGACGGTATTGGGCTTGGGAGAAGACGGGCACATTGCTTCACTGTTTCCGGGTATGAATCCTGATTTGCTCTCTACGTATCACTGTGTGGCTGTCGTACCACCGATTGCGCCATCGCTGCGGATCAGTCTTTCGTTGGCGATGCTGGCAGGGAGTGAAAATATTGCGTTGGTTGTTACTGGTAAAAGTAAGCGACAATTGTTGGATCAGTTGTGTAAGCATCCTGATTCAAGATTACCCTTCACATGGCTGTTACGTCGTACTAATGCAACAATTACTGCTTTTGAAACGGATACTATGTAACACATTAAAAAAGTTACATCCTAGTGATAAGTCCAAGATAGCTCTATGACACGCAATACGGAGAATAACTCTTCAACACACAGTAATCCAAAATCTAGCTGGGTTTGGCATTGCACTGATATATCCATTGATGCCGGGCAAATATCCATTTTAGCAGTACTAGAAACAATGGTGGCTGTCGGCGTGTACTGGTGGCTTGTACTTCAATTTGAATGGCCCTGGATGGCTTTTATTACTATGGTTGCCGCACCACTATTGCTGCTACGCTCAATTGAATCCACAGCACTTGGGATCAGACTATTGCGAGCATACTGGACCCCTGGTTATAAAAAAAACATCAGTCAGCAAGAAAAGATATTCATTTTTATACTTATTATTACGACGGCACTCTTAGCATGCTATTGGTTCGTAATGTACGGCTTAATGAACTACACCAGTTGGCCCTTATTTTGGTGTATCACTACATTGATCATAGGTGCATTTTTAGTTGTTTTTGTAATCACAATCGTGATTGCGGGCCCGGGGGCGCTCATGGGCAGAATTGCGGACTCTATTATTTTTAAGATGTTATTCAATTTTTTACTTTTCCCACTTCTAATAATGGGTCTTCTTATTAGAGCGTTGACTATCCGGATCTATGCAACATTGCGCCATCCGATTGCTGGATTAGCGCAATTACCGCAAAATTGGCGTGAAACGCTATTGGTGATTGACTTTCTTCATCTACCAGAATTGCTGCCACAAGCTAGCACAATAGATCCTGCATTCGGCGTAAAAGGAGCGTGGGCAATGCAGCAGAAATTTAATTGGCCAAACAGAATAATCGGCTCTGTACAAATACTTGCCTTATACATTCCCGCCTTGATCTATCGTTGGAGCCTAAAAGCTAGTGCCTGGTTATGGCTTCCACTCTCTGTAGGGCTCACACCACCATTACACCAAAAGAGTGCGCAAGACAGCCGCCGCCTGATGGCCATTCATCATGCATGGCACTGGCAATATCTGATCATTGCCAGCATTGGTATTCTGTGGTTGCTATCCGCCACATCTTGGTTGGAAACATGGTCACCTTTATTGCCTGCTGAATACGCCACAATTCGCGCCAATCTGCCAGCTCCCCCTCCATTTGGTTTACGCTATGTATTGGCATGCTCAGCTTGCTTATTGATTATGCTATTGATAGTTAAATCCAGAAACCTCAAAGCCAGCCACGGTCCAATACTGGAGTCACCTAATGAATTTAATGCATTGTCTGCGCAAGACCAGGCTGAGTTTCTATCACTAGCAAAAGGTATCGATAGAATACGTTTACTAGTGATCGCAGCTCTAATCTTATGGGGAGAAATGATGGCACTCGGCTTCTTTCATGCACGCTACCCAGATATTGTAGAGCGATTCATTTCGCCTACACTGCTGTTTTACTTATGACACGCACATTAAAGTAGGTTGCAATTTGCTTTCCTTATTAACACTCGACAACACTGAGAACCGTGATCTCAAGAAGAAAGACTATTCAGGAATACTTATTGAGGAACAATTTCAATGAAAAAACTTGATGCCCCTACAGAAAATATCCTGACCGCTTTTGAAAAAGACGAATTCAAATCAACCCCACCTTCAGAGGAAATCTGGTTAAATTCAAAACCGCGGTTAACGCTACTTTTTCCAAGGGCAAGCGAATCAATATCCATTATCTTCGCCTAATCTATTGAAAAAAATCAATATGAATGAAAACGAACATTACTACTTGTCGCTAACAGCTAATAATATATAGATAAAACTTGATTTATATATAATAGTTATATACATTCTATACATCATTCTCAATACAGGAGCTAATCATGCCGGTCACAACTTTCAATATCGACGAAAAAATGGGAAAAA
>JAGNZK010000025.1 GCA_017984435.1 Nitrosomonas sp.
TCTGCCAGGCGTCCGGCCAAGGGACTGATTCTCCACTCGGATCGAGGCAGTCAATACTGCGCACAAGATTACCAGAAGCTACTGAGACAGTTTGGCATGACAGCATCGATGAGCCGCAAAGGAGATTATTGGGATAACGCTCCGATGGAAAGCTTCTGGGGAACGCTCAAAAATGAACTGATTCACCATCGGCGCTACCGTACCCGAGTACAGGCAATACAGGAGATCACCGAGTACATCGAAATCTTCTACAACCGGCAACGAAAGCAGGCTTGCCTCGGCTACCTGTTACCCGCTGCATTCATGCGGCAATATTATGAAAAGCTATTCGCCGCTTAACCCGTTGGACTCCACTATTGCCAACTAACCTCAATTATCTTAATGAAGGTCTTTATGTTGGTTATTTAATAAAATTATCTATAAATAATTGATTTTATTATTAAAATGGCGGAGAGGATGGGATTCGAACCCATGTGCCAAGTTACCCTGACCAACTGATTTCGAGTCAGCGCCGTTATAGCCGCTTCGGTACCTCTCCGTTTGCTGGAAATGATACATCCGTTTGATCCAAAATAAACCGAACGGATGTATGAATAATGCAAATTTAATTTTAAGAACTGGTAGCCATGACGCCGCGCATTTTCTGTAGCGCTTTGGCTTCAATCTGGCGAATACGTTCTGCCGACACGCCCAATTCATCAGCCAGGTCATGCAGGGTGGCGGTGTCTTTTTCCCTTAACCAGCGGGCTTCTATGATGTGGCGGCTGCGATCATCCAGACAATCCAGCGATTGCTGTAAGCCTTTTTCGCGTAAATGGTTAATCTGCGCTTTCTCCAAAAGTTGTGAGGGTTCAGCACCATCCGTCAGATAACTGATCGGACTATAGGTATCATCTTCATCATCAGAGAAAGGTTCCAACGAGATATCCGATCCGTTAAAACGCTTTTCCATTTCGACCACTTCTTCAGATTTGACGCCTAGTTGCGTGGCCATCGCATCCACTTCCTGCGGAGTCATGGTGTCCAATCCCTGTTTCATGCTACGCAAATTGAAGAACAACTTGCGTTGTTGCTTGGTGGTCGCTATTTTGACTAAACGCCAATTGCGCATGATAAATTCATGAATCTCAGCTTTGATCCAATGCACGGCAAAAGATACCAAGCGCACACCGCGCTCCGGATCAAAGCGCTTGACTGCTTTCATGAGGCCGATATTACCTTCCTGAATTAAATCGGCCTGTGGAAGGCCATATCCCTTGTAACCACGTGCTATCGCGACCACAAAACGCAGATGCGACAAAATTAATTGTTGTGCCGCTTCAATATCACCGTGATTCCAAAGACGTCGTGCTAAATTACTTTCTTCCTCTTGGGAAAGAACAGGGAAAGAATTAGCAGACTGAATATAACTTTCAAGATTTGCTCCCAGTGCGGGTAATGTTAAAGCATTCGTCATTGTAATAATCTCCTGATGATGATTTTTACGTACTCTTTATAATCTCTTTTATTTTATTCTAGCACTCTGGTTTTGAGAGTGCCAACATTTTAAAAAGTTTCCTGTTTTATCCAGGTTCAATTTGCCAGAGATGGCTAGCAACCGATAAACGTGCGCCTAACCATCCTAACCAGGCTGAGAACACTAGCAAGCTGATACTATCTTCGGGGGAAAGGTGTTGTAGCTGCAGGTCAAAATCATAAAGCCGGACAAGTTCAACAAGCTCTGCATTCATCGTTTCTATGGCAAATGTGATGATGGACCAAGCGGTAATGCCGCCTGCCAATCCCTGAATGGTGCCAAAATAAAGAAAGGGGCGTCGAATAAAATTATCGGTTGCGCCAATTAACTTGGATATCTCGATTTCATCCCGCTTGGTAAGGATTTGCAGGCGGATCGTGTTGAACATGATCGCGATAATTGCGACACTCAGGAGCGTTGCCAGCATAAGCACGACAAAACGCCCCAGTTTGAGCAACGCATACAAACGGTCGATCCAGGCAGAATCAAACTGCACATGTTCGATTTCCGGCCAATTTTGCATCGCTGCGCGCAATTGCTCCAGAGTTTCGGAAGTACTCTCCAAAGTGTGCACAATGAAGGCATCCGGAAGCGGGTTACGTAACAGACTAGCGGTGATGTCCGTGAGTCCGTTATTTTGCTGCAACTGATGCAATGCAACATCCTTCGAGACGAACTGGAAACTAACAATCTGTGAATCTTCTTCCAGACGCTGCTTGATGCTTGCGATATCTTCCTTTTGGGCATCCAGCTTGAGAAACAAGCTCATTTGCGGCGAATTGGCTGTTTCTCCGGAAATAGATTGCAGGTTTCCCATGAATACATAAATACCCGTTGGCAGGCTGAGGGCGATGCCCATCACCACAACACTGAGCAGACTGGTCACCGGTGTAGCAATCAGTCGTTTGAGTGTGAGAAAAAATACAAACCCGTGTTGCATTAGCCATGCGCGAATCATGCTGCCAATTTTCCTTGTTTAAGCGATAGGATGCGATGTTGCGTGTCTTCCAATAAAGAAGCATCATGCGTTGCTATCAGTACAGTGACACCCACCTGATTGAATGATGTGAACATCGCCATAATGTCTCGCGCATATTCAACATCCAGATTGCCGGTGGGCTCATCGGCGATCAGAATAGTCGGTCGATGAACGACCGCGCGCGCGATGCATAATCGTTGTTTTTCTCCACCCGATAATGCAATGGGCATGGCTTTTTCTTTTTTTAACAAACCGACTTTATCCAGCGCAGCGCGCACACGGCTCGCCACGGTTTTGTTATCAAAATTGCTGATTTGCAGCGGCAGCAAAACATTATCAAACACGTTGCGATCAAACAGAAGCTTATGATCCTGGAAAATGAAACCGATTTTGCGGCGTAAATAGGGAATAGCACCTGGCTTGAGTTGAGCAATATTTTGTCCGCTAATAGCGATCGTGCCGGATGTCGGACGCTCTATCGCAGCGATCAACTTTAGTAGCGTACTTTTACCAGCACCGGAGTGTCCGGTCAGAAATACCATTTCACCGGATTCAACCGTCAGATCAATGTTATTTAAAGCAACATAGCCATCCGGATAACGTTTGGAAACATTCTTGAAGGTGATCATCGTTGTTTTACCAATAGATCAATCAAACATCGCTTCGACAAACTCTCTGGCATCAAAAGGCCTTAAATCATCCAGACCTTCGCCGACGCCCACAAAACGCAATGCCGGCGGGTTCTGCGGATATTGCCCGGCTATGGCCGCCACTACGCCGCCTTTGGCGGTGCCATCCAGCTTGGTCAGAATCAAACCAGTGACATTCAGCGCTTCATCAAAGGCTTTAACCTGCATAATGGCATTTTGTCCGGTGTTGGCATCCAGCACCAGTAATACTTCGTGCGGTGCATCCGGCATGGCTTTGGCAATCACGCGTTTTACTTTTTTGATTTCTTCCATTAAATGCAGTTGTGTGGTCAATCGACCGGCGGTATCCGCCAATACAATATCAATGCCACGTGCTTTCGCTGAATTGACTGCGTCAAAAATCACTGCTGCCGGGTCGTTTTTTTTATTCGGATCACTATCCGGTGCGATTACGGTGATATTGTTCCGCTCACCCCAGACGATCAATTGCTCGCGCGCAGCTGCGCGGAAAGTATCGCCGGCGGCCAGTAATACCGATTTGCCTTGTACTTGGAAATATTTGGCAAGCTTGCCAATGGAAGTTGTTTTTCCCACGCCATTGACACCTGTTATCATGATGACAAAAGGTTTTTGTGTGGTGGTATCCAATGGCTGAGCAAGCGGCTCCAGCATGGTGATGAGCGCTTCCTTAAGCGCTTGTTTTAATTGTACAGAATCCGTCAATGCATCGCGCGTAACTTGCTTGCGCAGATTTTCAAGTAACTGATGGGTTGCATTGACGCCGATGTCAGAAGTTAACAGAATCGTTTCCAGTTCTTCATAAAGCGCCTCGTCTATCTTACGGCCGCTAAATAGACCGGATAGCTGCTTGCCCCAGCTTTGCCGGGTACGCGCGAGGCCTTGTTTAAGCTTGCTTGCTAAGCTCGCTGATTGATCAGCGGGATTGGATTCAGCAGCTGCATCAGGCGTAATCGTTGTTTCATCGGAATCCGCAGGATTCTTTTTGGATTTAAAAAAACTAAACATTCTGGTAGGCTCTACTATGCATTGGAATTCTCAAAGCTTAATTTTATTCTGTTTACTCATACTTGGGTTAGTAAAAATGAAACCTAATTACCGCATTACTTTTTTTCGCTACTCTGCATCCTTTGGATGGTTGATAGCAAGCTTGCTGATCACCTTCCCGGTATTCGCCAATCCGCATGAGTATTTACTTGATAATGGGTTGAAATTGATTGTAAAACAGGATCATCGTTCACCGGTTGTGGTGACGCAAGTTTGGTATAAGGCGGGTAGCATTGATGAAGTGAATGGCGTAACCGGTGTAGCTCATGTGCTGGAACATATGATGTTTAAAGGCACAAAAAAAGTTCCTAATGGCGAATTTTCAAAAAAAATTGCAGCTGCCGGGGGGCGTGAGAATGCTTTTACCAGCTACGATTACACCGCTTATTATCAACAATTGCATAAACATCATTTACCCATGGCGATGGAATTGGAAGCGGATCGGATGCGTAACCTGATTCTGACAGAAGAAGAATTCTCGAAAGAAATCAAAGTGGTGATGGAAGAGAGAAGATTGCGTACCGATGATCAGGCGCGTGCGTTGGTATATGAAAAAATGATGGCGGCTGCATATCAATCGCATCCCTATCAACGTCCGATCATTGGCTGGATGAATGATCTCGAAAATATGCGCGTAGCAGATGCGCAAGAATGGTATGACCGCTGGTATGCGCCTAATAATGCGATACTGGTCGTGGTCGGTGATGTTGATGCCAAAGAAGTATTCCGATTGGCACAAAAAAATTATGGCGGCATTCAAAAGCGCCCGTTATTGCCGCTCAATGCCCGCAAACCACAAACCGAGCCGCCGCAATTAGGCACCAAGCGGATTATCGTCAAGGCACCGGCAGAGTTACCTTATCTCATCATGGGATATCATGCGCCGACGATCAGAAATGTAACGGCGGACTGGGAACCTTATGCGCTGGAAATATTGGAGGGTGTGCTGGATGGTCATGCGTCAGCCAGACTGAACAAGTCATTGGTTCGAGAAAATCAAATCGCCAATTCAGCGAATGCCGGTTACAGCGCAACGGCCCGTGGCTCGAGTATTTTTTTTCTGAGTGCGGTACCCAGTACCGGTAAAACCGTAGTGGAACTGGAACAGGCATTACGCGGTGAGATTGAAAAAATTATCACAGTGGGGGTTACGGAGGCAGAACTGGCTCGGGTTAAAGCGCAGGTGATTGCCAGTCATGTGTATCAGCGTGATTCCATTTTTTCTCAAGCCATGCAGATTGGAAGACTGGAAAGTATCGGATTGTCTTATCGTGACATTGATACCGCATTGGAAAAGCTAAAAGCGGTTACTACCGAGCAAATACGCGATGTGACCAAGAAATACTTTAATGATGACAGCCTGACCGTGGCTGTGTTGGATCCGCAACCTCTGGAACAAAAATTGCCCGCTAAAGCACCGGCTGGATTAAGGCATTGAATCGATTAAACGCATTGAGGCTCTGACAGACACTTCGGGTAAATTAAGCCACTGTCAGAGCAAAATTGCAGTTTGTTTAGCTTTTCAAACGATGCTTATTTTTTTGCATCGTCATTTGTATGACCGCCATCTTTCTGATGATCATGTTTATGCGCATGATCTTTCATACCATGCATTTCCGTGTCATCCAAAAAACCATCCTTGTTGGTATCTTTTTTATCAAACATGGCTTCATGGTGTTTCATGAACTCTTCCTTACTGATTTTGCCATCTTTATTTTGATCTGCTGACGACATTTTATGCGCACACTGATGGCCGTGATGGTCACCGGATTGGCCTGCAGCTTGTCCACTTTCTTTAGCAGCATCGGCAGCGAAAACTGTTGCTGTGCTGAACGTAAGTAAAAATGCAGTACTAACGGCGATAGCGATCAAATTTCTTGTATAGAGCATATTGTTTCTCCTGAATAATCAATCAATGAAAGATAAAAATTTTCTTTCCGCTTTTTAGAAACGAACTCATTTGGAAAGTTCGAAAAATAGCTTCAATACGAATAGCACACGACAAGGTTGGATAAATAGTGATGCTATTTCAGGCAACAATAAAGTGCTCGCGGTAATACTTTAATTCATTAATGGAATCATAAATATCGGCCAAAGCCTCATGCTTGCTTTCTTTGGTTAATCCTTTCGCGATTTCCGGTTTCCAGCGTTTGGCCAGCTCTTTGAAGGTACTGACATCCAGATTACGATAATGAAAATATGCTTCCAGTTGCGGCATTGAGCGAACCATAAAACGCCGGTCCTGACAGATTGAGTTTCCGCACATGGGCGATATACCAGAAGGCACGTACAATTTTAGAAATTCGATCATCTGCGTTTCAACTTCAATCTCGTTAAGTCGAGAGGCTTTTACTTTGTCAATCAGACCGGATTTGGCATGTGTCGACTTATTCCATTTGTCCATGCCATCCAGCACTTCATTCGATTGATGAACGACCAGAACCGGACCTTCAGCGACCGTATTGAGTTGCGAATCGGTGATCACCAACGCCACTTCAATAATGCGATCGGCGTCCGGGTTGAGTCCGGTCATTTCCATGTCGACCCAGATGAGGTTATTGTTATCTTGTGCCATAATTGTTTTTATATTTTTTGAATGCAATGTGTTTAATTGTGTCATATTGGCTGCAATCCGTCTAACAGACCGCGCAGGAATACTGATTAATTCAACTTAAGAGTTTAAACTATTTATTATGCAAACATTTACATTGGTTTTTCTTATCGCACTATTGCTCACAACGCTGACCCAAATTTGGCTGGCAGCACGGCATATTCGTTATGTGCGAGCCCATCAGGACAAGGTGCCGGAAAAATTTGCCAGCCAGATCAATCTGGCCGATCATCAAAAAGCAGCGAATTACACTTGCGCCAAAACGCGTGCCGGATATGCGGGTATTCTGTTACAGGTTGTACTCTTGCTCGTTTTTACCTTGGGCGGTGGTTTGAACGCACTGAGTAATTTCTGGGCGAATTGGCTGAGCGATCCGCTGATGCATGGCATGGCGCTGATTATCAGCACCTTTATGATCATTGGCATTGCGGAAATTCCGTTAAGTTATTACCGTACTTTTGTGATCGAAGAGCAATACGGTTTCAATAAAATGACGCCAGGTATGTTTTTCACGGATCTGATCAAGCAATCCGTGCTGGGTTTGTTGCTAGGAGCACCCTTACTGTTTGGTGTGTTGTGGTTGATGGAGAGAATGGGAGAAAGCTGGTGGTTGTATGCTTGGCTTGCTTGGATCGCTTTCAATTTAATTGTTCTGGCGATTTATCCTACCTGGATTGCGCCGATGTTTAATAAATTTACCCCGTTGGAGGATGCCACCCTCAAGACACGGATTGAGCAACTGATGAATAAATGCGGTTTTAAAGCCAGCGGATTGTTTGTCATGGACGGTTCACGCCGCAGTAATCACGGCAATGCGTATTTCACCGGATTTGGCAAAACCAAGCGGATTGTCTTTTTTGATACCCTGTTGTCACGCCTTAATCCGGGTGAGATTGAAGCGGTTTTGGCGCATGAGCTGGGGCATTTCAAACACCGTCATGTGATTAAGCGCATCGTGATATCGTTTGCCATGAGTTTGGCATTTTTATGGATACTGGGTTATTCAATGGGTCAAAGCTGGTTTTATGAAGGATTGGGTGTGCCGGTTGCAACCGTGCCGTCAACCGCGATGGCATTGACGCTGTTTTTTCTGGTGATGCCGGTGTTTACCTTTTTGCTGCATCCGATATCGAGCATTTATTCGCGTAAACATGAGTTTGAAGCCGATGCCTATGCCGCGCAGAATTCATCGGCGGATGATCTGATTCATGCGTTGGTTAAGCTGTATCAGGACAATGCCGCCACGCTTACGCCGGATCCATTACACTCGGCCTTTTACGATTCACATCCACCGGCGGCCATCCGCGTGGCTCATCTACAAAGTCAGGGACAATCATGAGCAATACCGTATGCGACTTAACTTCCAAGCAATGCAAACCGTGCGAAGGCGGCGTACCGCCGCTTTCTGCCACGGAAGTTTCTACATTTTTGCAGCAAATTGATGGATGGCAATTGCTGGACAAACAAATCAGCAAAACCTACGCCTTCAAGAATTACTACCAAACCATGGCGTTTGTGAATGCGGCGGCATGGGTTTCCCATCGGGAAGATCATCATCCGGATATGCTGGTAGGCTACAATCAATGCGTTGTCACCTATACAACGCATGCAATTGGCGGTTTATCCGAGAATGATTTTATCTGTGCAGCCAAAATCGACAAGCTGTTTACGATTTGAGCGCTCGCCAAAAAAACTCAAAACATAAAGTTGCGTATTCAACCGGGCAAGTCACTGCCGCATTTGGCAGGCATTATTCCGTTGAAACTGAAGCAGGGGAAATCGTATCGTGCGTCATGCGCGGCAAGAAAGGCGGCGTGGCTTGCGGTGATCAAGTTGAGTGTCAGCTCACCACGGCCGGGCAAGGTGTCATCGAAACGATAAAGCCGCGCAAATCACTGTTATACCGCAGTGACGCCTTCAAGGAAAAAATCATAGCCGCCAATGTGACACAAATCATCATTGTCGTAGCTGCAGTTCCCAGCTTTAGCGAAGAATTGATCAATCGCTGCTTCGTCGCTGTTGAAAGCGAAAATATTGAAGTACTGATTGTGCTGAATAAAGCCGATCTCGCAGCATCGACTCAAGCGGCAATGAGTATACTGTCGCTTTACAGGGATCTTGGCTATCCGGTATTACAACTCAGCGCCCTAAAAAATGTTTCAGCGCTTCGACCCTATTTAACAGGCCATCTCAGCGTATTGGCCGGTCAATCGGGGATGGGTAAATCAACCCTGCTCAATGCACTGATTCCGCAAGCCAAACGGGCCACCGCAGAAATCTCGGTAGCATTGGATTCCGGCACCCACACCACTACGCACTCACAGCTTTATCACGTCGATGCTGATAGCGATATCATCGATTCGCCCGGATTCCAGGAATTTGGATTGAATCATATTAAAGATGAGAATCTGGCGTACGGTTTTATCGAATTTCACTCATACATCGGACAATGCAAGTTCAGTAATTGCCGTCATACCAGCGAACCCGGCTGTGCGGTGATACTGGCCGCGCAAGCAGGGAAAATCCATCCCAAGCGGTTGGCTTTTTATCATAGACTGCTGCGACACGGTAGCCAGAGTACAAATGAGTGAAGTAGCTTGCTTTAGTAAGTACACCTACTCGCCACAAGCCATTATTGACGCGATGAATCCGCTCCGGCAAGATGCGGCTTACATAGCAATCCACGAACTGTTGTGATTGCTTTCAATCTCTTTAACACCATGATCCTATGACCATCACTCCTAATCGTCAGTGGGCATTAATCGCTGGTCCGTTGCTGGCTATCGCCGTGGCTTTCAGCATGAACCAATCCGGTTGGGAAGCACAGGCTTGTTGGACGGGTGCCGTGGCCGTTTTGTGTGTTGTCTGGTGGATATTTGAACCAATCCCTATCCCTGCCACCGCCATCATTCCTTTAGCAATTTTTCCACTCATGGGTGTTTTGCCGCAGGAAAAAGTATCGACTGCTTATGGGAGCGAACTGATTCTACTGATGCTCGGCGGATTTATGATTTCTGCGGCAATGGAGCGCTCCGGGGCGCATCACCGTATTGCACTGGGAATGATCAATTTCGTCGGTGGAGCCAGCAGTCGTCGCATTGTGCTGGGTTTCATGATTGCAACTGCGGCATTGAGCATGTGGATATCGAATACCGCGACGACACTAATGATGCTGCCGATTGCGCTGGCTGTGATCGCGCAAAGCCCCGATAAAAAATTAGCCGTACCACTGTTATTATCCATTGCTTACGGCGCTAGTATCGGTGGCTTGGGTACACCCATCGGATCGCCACCGAATCTGGTATTCATGCAACAGTACGAAAAATTTACCGGCACGGCAATCAGCTTTACGCAATGGATGAGCTGGGGACTGCCGGTCGTATTGCTCCTTGTTCCACTGGCTGGGTTGTGGCTTACGCGCAAACTAGATTACAAAGGAGAATTAACGATTCCCCCAACCGGTGATTGGCGACCGGAAGAGCGCCGTGTGCTCATCGTGTTTGGTTTCACTGCTTTAGCCTGGATAACACGTCTTGAGCCTTTCGGCGGCTGGAGCACATGGTTTGATCTCAAAGGCGCTAATGACGCCATTGTGGCGCTGATCGCCGTCGTGATTATGTTTCTGGTTCCAAATGGGCATGGGGGTAAGCTACTGGACTGGAAATCAGCCGAAAAAGTACCTTGGGGCATTCTTATTCTCTTTGCGGCGGGTATCGCTATCGCACAAGCTTTTGTTGAATCAGGACTTTCCAGCTTTATTGGCGATCGACTGGCCATTCTTGCCAGCTTACATCCGCTTGTTATTATTGCAATCATTGCACTGATCGTCACTTTTCTCACCGAAACCACCAGCAATACGGCCACCACCATTTTATTAATGCCAATCCTGGCACCGGCTGCACTTGCAGCGGGTCTCGACCCCAGCTTGTTGATGGTACCGGCAGCGATGAGCGCCAGTTGTGCTTTTATGCTGCCGGTTGCAACCGCGCCGAATGCGATCGTTTTTGGCAGTGGACACGTATCCATTGCCAATATGGCGCGAGAAGGATTGGTGCTGAATTTTATCGGGGCTGCGGTAATTACCTTGGTTTGTTATTTTTTAATTGCATAGCAAGACAAATCAACGGCACGGATAATTCACTACAATTTGCTTTTGTTTACCTCCCCACTTCTACTGGAAAATAAATGAATAATTTAGTTTCGAAACTTGGCTGGCTATTATTTTCTTTTACCGGCGCTTCCGCTTTTGCCGTCATCGCCCTAAATCGCGGTGAATCCATCGGCGCGATCTGGATCGTTATTGCTGCAGTCTGCGTGTATATCATCGCTTTCCGTTTTTACAGTCTGTTCATTGCGAATCGGGTACTAAAATTGGATGCCACGCGCATGACACCGGCGTATAAGCACAATGATGGATTGGATCATGTGCCGACCAATAAATATGTTTTATTTGGCCACCATTTCGCGGCGATTGCCGGTGCGGGGCCGTTGGTGGGACCAATTTTGGCGGCGCAGATGGGCTACTTGCCCGGGATGTTATGGTTGTTAGCCGGGGTTGTGTTTGCGGGTGCGGTACAGGATTTCATCGTGCTGTTCATATCGACGCGACGCGATGGCCGCTCACTGGGTGACTTGATCAAATCGGAACTCGGGCAATTACCCGGTATGATCGCAATGTTCGGTACGTTCTTTATTATGCTGATTTTACTAGCGGTATTGTCGCTGATCGTTGTTAAAGCGCTAGCCGAGTCGCCTTGGGGAACCTTTACGGTGGCTGCTACCATTCCCATCGCATTATTCATGGGGATTTATGCACGTTATTTTCGCCCGTGCGCGATTGGTGAAGTTTCGCTGATTGGTTTTGTGTTACTGATGCTATCGATTGTCGCCGGACAATATGTGCAGGAAGATCCGGTGTTAGCCGCTATTTTTACCCTGACCGGCGAGCAATTGACCTGGGCGCTTATCACGTATGGTTTTATCGCTGCGGTGTTGCCGGTTTGGTTGCTGCTGGCGCCACGCGATTATTTGTCTACCTTTCTCAAGATCGGTACCATTGTTGGTCTGGCCATTGGTGTTATCTTTATTTCGCCGCAACTGAAAATGCCGGCGCTGACGCAGTTTATCGACGGTTCCGGCCCGGTTTGGTCGGGTGGCCTGTTTCCTTTTCTGTTTATTACCATTGCTTGCGGCGCGATTTCCGGTTTTCATTCATTGATCGCTTCCGGTACCACACCTAAAATGATTCAGACGGAAACCGATGCGCGTTTTATTGGCTATGGCGCGATGCTGATGGAATCGTTCGTTGCCATTATGGCCTTGGTCGCTGCGGCAACGTTGGAACCAGGCATCTACTTTGCGATGAACAGTCCGGCGGCAATTATCGGTACCACGGCGGAATCGGCTGCGCAGACCATTACCCAGTGGGGATTTTATGTCACGCCCGAGATGATTACCCAGACCGCGCAGAATGTCGGTGAACATAGCATCATTTCTCGCACTGGCGGTGCTCCGACGCTGGCAGTCGGCATGGCGCAGATTTTATCCGAGGTTGTCGGCGGTACCGCAATGATGGCTTTCTGGTATCACTTTGCGATTCTGTTTGAAGCGCTCTTCATTCTGACTGCGGTCGATGCCGGAACCCGCGCGGGACGCTTCATGCTGCAGGATTTATTGGGCACGTTTGTGCCAGCCATGAAACGCACGGATTCGCTGATTGCCAGCCTGATTGCCACCGGTATTTGCGTGGCTGGCTGGGGATATTTTCTTTATCAGGGCGTGATCGATCCATTGGGTGGTATCAATACGCTATGGCCGTTGTTTGGTATTGCGAACCAGATGCTGGCGGGGATTGCGCTCATTCTTGCGACCTGTGTGCTGTTTAAGATGAAGCTGGATCGCTTTGCTTGGATCACGATCATTCCACTGATGTGGGTTAGCATCTGCACGCTTACTGCCGCCTGGCAAAAGATTTTTGATACCAATCCGCGCATTGGTTTCCTGGCACACGCCGATCAATACAAGAATGCGATCGTGGATGGCGTTGTTTTGGCGCCCGCCAAGTCGATAGAACAAATGCAACAGGTTATTTTTAATGATTACGTGAATGCATCATTGGCAAGCATATTCATGCTGGTTTTGATCAGCATGCTTTTCTTTGGAATTAGGACCGTATTGCAAGCGCGTGTCATCAACCACTCGACTGCCAAAGAAGCGCCTTTTGAGCTATCACCCGCTTATGCAACCACTGAGAAATAAATATTGGAGAAAAGAACGATGATCAACAAAATTACCCAGACCCTACGCCACATTTCACACAGCATGCGATTGATGGTTGGCGTGCCGGAATACAGCACATATGTCGATCACATGAGAAATGCCCATCCCGATCAGCCCATCATGTCTCACGTGGAGTTTTTCCGCGAGCGCCAGGAAGCGAGATACGGTGGCAATGGAAAAATAAGTCGTTGTTGTTAGCGAATTTACATATAATCATTCTGTAAAATCAGGGGAAAAGCTTTAATTTATATGCTGTATCTCCGTTAACTGGTTAAGCTATTATTACCTCACTATGTTTGCAAATTACAAATCTAACGAGATATTTGCTTAAAATCGCTTTATGTGTTTCCTTAATTCTTAAATGAGAGAAAATTCAATGTATAGAACCGTCTTTTATAATACTTATGTTTATTATTGATTTTATTCTCCATATTGACAGACATCTGCAGGAACTCGCCTCAGAATACGGGTTATGGGTTTATGGAATTCTGTTCCTGATCGTATTTTGTGAAACCGGGCTTGTCGTGCTGCCTCTGTTGCCGGGAGATTCACTATTGTTCGCCGCAGGCTCCCTCGCATCCTTGGAAAATTCGCAGCTTAATCCACATGTCTTGTTTGTCGGACTCTGCATTGCAGGTATTTTGGGGGATAGTGTGAATTATTGGATCGGCAAAAAGACCGGTCCAAAAGTTTTTACCTCGCAGGAATCTCGCTTCTTCAAGCGTGAATATCTCGATAAAACGCATGCTTTTTATCTCAAATATGGTGCTAAAACAATCATCATCGCTCGTTTCATTCCCATTATTCGTACATTCGCCCCATTCGTCGCTGGCATTGGAACGATGCCCTATCGCACCTTTATAATTTATAATATCGTCGGCGCGATACTGTGGGTTGGGATATTTATTTATGCTGGGTTTTATTTTGGACAACTTCCATTTGTACAAGCAAATTTCAAGCTCGTCATTTTGGCAATCATTATTTTATCGATAACCCCTCCCGTGATTGAATACCTCAAGCATCGCTACAAAAAATAGCAACGTATTGGATAAACTAATAAACGCTGAGTATCAGTGTGTTAATTTTGTCGCGTAACTAAGCTATCGCAGCATCATGTTTTTAATGCAGAATACATGACTCAAAAGATAATTAATCCTTATTTTTTGAGGATGCATTGTCATGATGATTACAATCCGCAAGAGGACGAATCTGACTGATGATATCTTCACCGCCGACGGAGGTATCAATGCCCTTGGCGACATGGCTTTTTCGGTAGCCGTAACAGAAATAGAAAATCAATCCGATTCCGGACCAGATCGGGAATACCAGCTTAGCATCCGCTGGTAGAAATAAAAAAAGCGTTATACAGCCGACCACGGCAAGTGGCCCTACCAGCCAGATTATGGGCGCCCTGAAAGGCCGCACACGACTTTTGTCCCTGATGCGCAGTATCATCACTGCAATTGCCACAACCATGAAAGCGAACAGCGTGCCGGAATTGGAAATGTCTGCCAGCTTGCCAACAGGTAAGAAGGCAGCGGCAACAGTCACACCGAAGCCAGTGACATAAGTGACAATATGCGGTGTTTTGAAGCGTGGATGAACGCGGCTTAGCACTTCCGGCAACAGGCCATCGCGTGACATAACAAAAAAAATACGAGTCTGCCCGAACAACATCATAAGCACTACCGAAGGTAGCGCCAGGAAAGCAGTAAAGCCGAGCAAAGTACCGATTTTTTCCCATCCGATCTCGCGCAGAACCAGTGCCAGCGCTTCACGTGAGCAAACCAATGGCTGCTGTCCGATAGTGGCAAGCGATTGACATTGCTCGGCTAAAGCCAGAGAACCTGGCGCCAAACCCTTACCGGCTGAATCGAACAATGGTTGTGCGCCGATTGATCCAATCGCTCCCAACGAAATCAGGAGATAGAATACTGTACAAACTCCGAGCGAACTGATGAGGCCGATAGGTACATTGCGCTGTGGATTCTTGGTTTCCTCAGCGGCGGTCGAGACTGCGTCGAATCCAACATAGGCAAAGAAAATGGAAGATGCTGCCGCGATTACCCCCGCTTCGCCTAAAGGCAAAAAAGGTTTAAAATTTTCTATGTCCGCGATAGGCACCGTAAGCGCAATAAAAAGTGTCAGGACAGCAATCTTGATTGCAACAAGCACAGCATTGAATGTGGCACTTTCCCGTGTACCAATGACCAGTAATCCGACTACTAATATGCAAATGAAAATCGCTGGCAAATTAATGACACCGCCGGCAAAAGGACCATTCGCGAGCGCAAAAGGTATTTCGATGCCTAATGAATTCTGGAGCAGACCGACGAAATAGCCCGACCAACCGACAGCTACGGCGCTCGCAGCCACGGAGTACTCGAGCATCAGCGCCCATCCTACCAGCCAGGCCACGAGTTCACCCAGTACTGCATAGGAGTATGTGTAAGCAGATCCGGAGACGGGTACCATTGAAGAGAGCTCAGAATAACAAAGCGCTGCCACGATACAAACAAAACTAGCGATGACGAAAGAAAGCATCATCCCGGGGCCAGCCTTCTGTGCAGCTTCAGCTGTCAACACAAAAATACCTGTCCCAATGATCGCGCCGATGCCCAAAAGCGTTAATTGCCATGCTTCTAAGGATCGGTGAAGGCCTTTCTTTTCTGCTGTAGCCAGGATGGCGTCTAGTGATTTTACGCGCCAGAAAATCATGAATCCCTCTTTTTAGTTAATGCAAATGTTTTTAATGCGTCGGAAATTCTGCGGGGAATAGTGTATAAGAAATGGCGCTACATGACGATAAAATGAGTACAGAAAATTATCCAAATTATACTGTGGCAGCAAGGGAAGATTGAATCGTTGTTGTAAGTGAAATGTTCCTAAAAATACCCTTCGGATAACACCCAAGCTTTCCATCCGGCTAAACAAAATAACGTAAAGAATGCTGCCAAGATATCATCAAACATGACGCCAAACCCGCCTTTCAGATTGCTGTCGTAGTATCGGATGGGCTGGGGTTTGGCAATATCAAACAGGCGAAACAAAATAAATGCGGCGAGCTGCCATGCCCAATCTAGCGGTGTAAAGTACAACACCAAAAGAAATGCCACGGTTTCATCCCAAACCATGCCGCCATGGTCCGGCGCACCCAGCGCTTGACCACTGAGACCGCACGCCCAGATGCCGACAATAAACATGACGTCAATCAACAATAGAAAATAAACCGGACTCAGGTAGTGATTCAATAGCCAGAATAAAGGAAATGCCGCCAATGTTCCCATCGTGCCCGGCGCAATAGGACTCAATCCGATGCCACCGGAAAATGCGATGAAATAGGCTGGATGACTGTAAATTAAATCCAGATCGGGTTGAAGCTGCGCGGATCGATTACCAGCATTAGCTTCAGGCACTGAAGTGGTCATATCCTTGGGTCTCCAATGTCATAGTATTTCCTTGCGCATCTTTTACAATCAATCCCTTGCCTGCAAAAATTTCACCGATACGAGTGAGTGGAATAGCCAGTTCAGCAGCAAGCGCTTCAATTTTTCCGCGATTTGCCTGAGGTGCTGTGAAACATAGTTCATAATCATCTCCGCCAGCCAGTAAGCATTTGATTGCCAGCGATTGGGGCAAATATTTTTTTAATATGGGTGAGCTTGGTATATGAGTTATATGGATGCAGGCTGCTTTTTCCGAACTCTCCAGGATATGCTCTAGATCCGCCATTAATCCATCGGATATATCAATCGCGCTATGCGCCAGGTCGATCAAGCGTTGTCCCAATTCAACTCTGGCTGCCGGTGTCAATAAGGCAGGCAAACATTGCGCGATCTCATGAGATTCCAGGGTTATTCGCTGCAGTTCATGATTAAGCGCCAAGGCCGCATCACCTAATTGACCGGAAACCCAAATATCATCGCCCACTTGAGCGCCACTACGGCGCAGTGCCTTACCTTTCGCAATTTCACCCACAATTTGCACACCGATATTCAACGGCCCGGCCGTTGTGTCTCCGCCGATCAGTCCCACATGATGGGCATCAGCCAGCACAAAGAAACCCTGACTGAATTCGTTGAGCCATGTTGTATTCTGTTTTACCAGTTCTTCCGGCAGCGTCAAAGCCAGCAGCACCCAACGGGGTTTTGCACCCATTGCGGCCATATCGGAGAGATTAACCGCGAGGGATTTATGTCCAAGTGTGTAAGGATCTACATCCGCGAAGAAATGTTTGCCACATACCAAAGTGTCGGTTGAGATGGCCAATTCTGTTTCAGTGAATGCGGCAATGAGCGCGGCATCATCGCCGATTCCCAGTACTGCGCCCGATGCGGGGCGTTTAAAATAGCGATGGATAATATCGAATTCTGAACACACGTCGTTTTAACACGATGCCTGGTTTTTGGCCAATCTCTGCGCCTCTATCTCAACCGCACGCAGCTGAATGGCTAATTTATCCAGCACGCCATTCACATATTTATGGCCATCGCTACCACCGTAAGTTTTGGCCAATTCTATCGCTTCATTGATAATTGCGCGATAAGGGATCTCAGGGTGGTGGATCAACTCAAAAGTGCTTAATAATAAAATTGCAAACTCTACCGGACTTAATTCATGCAAAGGACGATCCAAACAGGGTTGAATGTGCTTATCCAGCCCTGCAACATCCTGCAATATTCCACGCAGTAGATGGGAAAAGTGTTTTTCATCCACATGTTTAAATTCATCGGATTCGCGCAATTGTTGCTCAATAAAATCCGCTGTACCGCCAGCCATTTTCCACTGATAGACGCCTTGCAATACAAACTCGCGTGCAATCCGGCGGCGGCTTTTGTGTTTGTCTATTTTTCTATTTGCGGTAGTTTCTGGTAATGCATTCATCATAAGGCGATTTCATCGATTTTTATTTGCAAATTGGCCATTTCCAATGCAGCCTGAGCGGATTCCATGCCTTTCTGACTCATGCGGGCGATTGCCTGATCATCGTTATCCGTGGTTAATATGCCATTGGCGACGGGAATTTCCACTTCCATCTGTGTCAGCATCAAACCGTGCGCAGATTCATTGGCGACAATTTCAAAGTGATAAGTATCACCGCGAATCACCGCACCTAATGCAATCAGCGCATCAAATTGATCGGATACCGCCATTCTTTTTAGTGCCAATGGAATTTCCAGGGCACCCGGGACGGTTACCAACAGTATATTGGAATCCTGCACACCGTTTTTCTTGAGTTCCGCGATACAAGCGCTGAGCAATCCTTCCCCGATATCAATATTAAAACGACTCATAGCAATGCCGATGCGCAGATCAGCGCCATCCAGATTGGTTTCAAATTCAAGAACATTGTCATAGTACGGCATATCTAACTCCTGTAAGTTTATTTATTGATTGACCAGTGATCATTTTTGATCAATCAAAATTTAAAGTTTATTGCTCGTGCATTTCCACGTAACTGGTTACTTCCAGGCCGAAACCTGCCACACTGGGCATTTTTCGCGGTGTTGCCATTAGTCGCATTTTTCCTACGCTAAGGTCTTTCAGGATTTGGGCACCAATGCCATGATTACGTAAATCCGTTTTGACAGGGTTAGGAAAATACGGCTCCTTGAGTTGAATGCGCTCAATCAATTTGGCAGAGCTTTCTTTACGATGGAGTAGAACGATAACCCCCTGCCCCGCTTCTGCGATCATTTTTATCGCATCATGGATGCTCCAGGAATGCGTATTATCCTGCATATCCAACAAATCAATGACTGATAATGGTTCATGGACACGCACCAATGTTTCTGTTGCTGGGTTGATTTCGCCTTTCACCAAAGCCAGGTGAGTGGTATTAGCTATTTCATCATGGTAGGCGATGAGCAAAAATTCACCATGCAATGTTTGAATCGTGCGCTCAGTGACGCGCGTTACCAGACTCTCAGTTTGACTGCGGTATTGAATCAGATCGGCGATTGCACCAATTTTGAGCTGGTGTTTGTTTGCAAATTCGATTAAATCAGGCAACCGCGCCATACTGCCATCTTCTTTCAGAATTTCACAAATCACCGAGGCTGCCGTCAAACCGGCCATTCTGGCTAAATCACAACCGGCTTCGGTATGCCCGGCGCGCACCAATACGCCGCCTTTTTGCGCCATCAGTGGAAAAATATGACCGGGCTGTACAATGTCTTGCGGTTTGGCATCCGCTTTAACGGCAACTTGAATGGTACGTGCGCGATCGGCCGCGGAAATACCCGTGGTGACGCCACTGGCTGCTTCAATGGACAGTGTGAAATTGGTCCCCAAGGGCGCACGATTGGCGGATACCATTAAAGGTAAATCCAGTTGATGGCATCTTTCTTCGGTCAAAGTCAGACAAATTAATCCACGGCCATGGGTAGCCATAAAGTTGATGGCTTCCGCCGTGACAAAATCGGCTGCGAGAACCAAATCCCCTTCATTCTCGCGATCCTCTTCATCGACCAGAATCACCATCTCGCCGTGCTTAAGATCGGCAATAATGTCTTGGATGGCACTGATTTTCATGATTGTTTAACCCTGCTTAATTTTTACATTTTGAAGGATGCCTCTAAAAATTTAAAGTTCTAAACAAAGCAAGGCACGAGCAAAAATGGTGACGCAGCATATAGTTAATATGTGAGGAAGCATTTTTGCGAGTAACGAAGCATTGTAACGAAATTTGGATTTTTAGAGACATCCTTAAATGTTTAATAATCTTGCCACATAACGCGCCAACATATCCGTTTCCAGATTGACGCGTATTCCTGGCGCAAGCTCATTCAAAGTGGTCATCACCAAAGTATGCGGAATCAGATTAATAGCAAACTCATCCCCCGCAATCTGATTGACCGTCAAGCTGACGCCATTGACTGTGATGGAACCTTTATGGGTAAGATAGCGCAATATTGACTCTGGTGCTTGAATGATCAAGACAAAACTTTCTCCGATAGGCTCGAATTTAACCACGGTCCCGATCGCATCCACGTGTCCGCTCACCAAGTGTCCACCCAGTCGATCCGACAAACGCATGGCTTTCTCCAGATTGACACGCATACCGGCTTGATCCAATCCTTGTGTGCAATTCAATGTTTCCTGCGAAACATCCACTGTAAACAGACCATCCGTCAACGCTGTAACCGTCAGACAAACACCGTTCACCGCGATACTGTCACCGATCAGCACATCGCTCAGATCCAATTTTCCGGGGAAAATGCTTAAGGACAACCCATGATCATCATGTTCTTTTATGGGATGAGCCTGCTTTATTTCACCGACCGCTTGTATGATTCCGGTAAACATTCAAATATTCTCCGACCTGTTCGGGTATAGCAGGCCGTTGAAAAACGTTTTCGAGGCAGCCGATCCAGGCAAAAACAGGCGAAAAAGCGCAGTTTATGCGTGATAAATGAGCATTTTGAGCCTGTTTTTAACATAGTAGCGGCAACACAGATAGTTTTTCAACGGCCTGATAGCGTGAATGATAGGATATGCCGCAGTGAATTGGAATCGATATGACGTGCAAACTGGGAATCTTATGCTCCTACAGCGTATAACTTGATGAGCATTCAAGCGAGAAAATGACCCTGAGAAAATCAAAAACGGTTATTAAAAGAATCCGCTTGTTTGGCGCGCCCAACACGATTCGAACGTGCGACCCCCGCCTTCGGAGGGCGGTACTCTATCCAGCTGAGCTATGGGCGCGTTGATGAACAAGACTGTCAATAGCATTTACCGGTCGACAGGATAACTGCTTTTATAGCGCTCGTCCAACTTGGATTGCCTTGGTATTACTTGTGCATAGCACGACAAATTGAAAATCTTGGATTACTCAGGATTTTTTGTTTCTGTGTCTGCCAAAGCGGGAAAAATTTTGACGGTTTTTACCACCCGATTCTTAGTTTGAATAATTTCCATCGGATAGCCGGCGATATTAAGCCCGATACCTGCTTCCGGAATATCCTGAAAATGTTCCACTATCAGACCATTCAAGGTTTTAGGGCCATCCAGGGGAAACTGGAAATCGAGCTTGCGATTTAATTCACGTAACAAAGTGCTTCCTTCGACAACAATACTGCCATCTTCCTGTTGCAGAAAGGCGTTGGTTTGTGTGGGGGCATGTGTCGTAAACTCTCCAATAATTTCTTCTAAAATATCCTCCAGCGTAACCAAGCCCATCCATTCACCATATTCATCAACCACCAGACCAACTCTTTTCTGATTTTCTTGAAATAGCTGCAGTTGAGAAAATAATGGCGTGCCCGAGGGGATGAAATAAGGTTTCCGCATCACTTTCTCCAGGGCTTCTGCTGTTATCTTGCCATTTTGCATCTGATTCAACACCTTGCGTACATGAACAATACCGACAATGTTGTCCATGCGTTCACGATAAATGGGTAAGCGCGTGTGGTGACAAGTCAATAACTGTGCGTGGATCACATCATCATCCGCATCCAAATCAATCGCTTCGATCTGGTTACGCGGCACGATGACGTCATCGACTGTAATGGTTTCAAGATCAAATAAGTTCAACAGCATGCTTTGATGTTTATGCTGTATGAAATGACCACCTTCCAATACCAGCGTCTTAAGTTCTTCCGTGCTTATTTTTTGTTCAAGCTCGCCTTTCTTGGGTTTCAATCGAAATAGAATCAGTAATCCACTGACAAACAAATTAACGAACCATACGATGGGGTAACAAATGATTAATAAAGGTGTCAGCACATAGCTGGCTGCTAAAGCAATACGTTCCGGGTAGGCGGCTGCGATGACTTTTGGGGTAATTTCACTAAACACCAGAATAGCAAAGGTAATGGCTATTGTTCCCATGAACAATGCAAACTCATCATGGGCAAAAAAAGTAGCAATAATGACAGCGACCAATGTTGCAGAAGCCGTGTTCAGTAGATTGTTACCCAGTAAAATGACACCCAGTAATCGATCCGTGTTATCGAGCAACTTTACGGTTAACCGGGCACCACGGTGGCCTTGCTTGGCCAGATGCCGCAAGCGATAGCGGTTAATCGCCATCATGCTGGTTTCAGATAAGGAAAAGAAGCCTGACAGAATCAATAAAAACACCAATGCAATCAGCATGATGTGCAGCGGCATGTCTTCCAAAGAACACCTTTATATAATGTGATGAAAATGATTAAAACGGATAGTTGTATATTTTGGATTCAAACAAATGTTTGTCAACAGGAAAATGTTGATTGTACAGATAGATATTTTTCTCAGAATTGATTGGATGATTTTTATCTTTGGTAGTCATTAAACTTTGCCAATGGGACTTGAGTCAACCCATTGGCAGTAGGTGTGCAACAGAGTGCAGTGGTAGAGCGCAAGATATGGAAGGAATAGGTGTCGTTTTATAAATGGTGATATTCACGGGATGTCATTGTATGCTGCTCCCAACTTGCCAGCATATTCTGTATGGATGGCATTTGCACAGGAGGGATCTGCAATACATCGACGATGGTCTGAGAACTCAGCGCTGTTTGATCTAAAACAGGCAATCCAGCGGCATCTACCGCTTCAATGATCGCCAGGGGAGAAGTCGTCAAGCGACCGCTGATTGCTGTTACCGGTAGTTTTTTACGTTTTAGGTATTCGACCCCTGATGCTGCATCCGCAACATCATCTGCTGCAAGAATCACGCTATCCACAATTTTTGCAAACACCCGCGAATTTAGTAAAGCGGCTGTTTCGCTCTGTAACAAACCATCAGCTATCTGAATGACAATCGCATCCACTCTGACCACACTCAAATGGGTAACCAGTACTTCTATAATATGATCAATCTGTTCCGGTGTAGCGAGGTATGTCGATGGAAAACCTGCATGAGTAAAATCCAAGGTTAATTTAGCGCCAGCCTCTGTCATCAACTCAGCATCCTTCGCTGAGCCAGTGCCCGTCACCTTGGCGACGCCTACTGTATATCCTGCGTTGGTCAGGCCACGAATCATGGTTGCCGCTGTAGTGGTTTGATCGGCAGTCACTGTCGTGCCAACCACAGAGACTGTATAAGGGTGAGGAAATAGACTCATCAGTTTAGGTAAGGCCGTATCTTTTAAATTGATTCGCTTTCCATTGCTATCCGCTAACAAGCCGATAGGTTGAATACTGGCAGGCATTTTTACATTTGCATGCGGGCGATTCGTACGTGCTGCGATACCTCCCGCTGTCACCAGATTGCATGATCCCAAATCTTTGGGGACCTGAGCTTCAAACTGATTCGGCGTATAGTGGTGGCCGTAGCACACGATAATTTCGTCCCCAGTAAACAAAGCGGAACATCGGCCATGTGTTAACTCTAATCCAGCAGGGTAGCCTGTCTTTGTCACTTTCGCCAGTAGCATATCCCCGGCATTAGGAATAATATCGTCTTCCTGCAACAAAGCCGCTACCGATTCCGGTTTTAGATTGCGCGAGGTATAAGCTACTTTGGCATTCAATATGCGCTCTTGGCTAATGGGTGAAATGTTCATTTTTAATTCCTTTATCTATGCGCGTTAGAAAATAATGGTAGCTCTTCTAAAAACTAGAAGGGAGCGATTAACGCCCCCTTTCTTATTCAGTGCTAACTCAGAACACTCACATCATTCCAGCTAATTTGATCAGGTTGCACATTCTCTAGCGTGACGAATGCATCAGGCCAAAAGTCTACGATGAGTCTTGCACCATTCTGATGGCTACCAGTAACAAGACTCGTCAGATGATCCACTGAAGTTAAGCCAAGACCAGTATCAAATCTCATTGTCTTTTCCTGATAACTATAATTAAATCGAGGTAAAACAGTGCTATAAATTATGAAGCCCTGCCGAACACCGTTTATATCCATCTTTTATCAATTGAATTAATTAATCGGATTACGTTGCGCCGATGTCAATTGATTGCTCCATTCAGCAGGTAGATTCTGGACCCAGCCGTTATAAACCAACGGAATCGGTAGAATGCCTTGTCCCCCCATGCCTGGATTGCCGGTTATCGTGGCATCCTTGAGTGTTGTACCGGCAGAAAAGAGTCCCACCTTACCTACAATCTTGGCATCGGATGGATTTCCGTCACCGTTTGGATCAGGATCGACCACTAACAATCGGTTAGAGAATTTGCTGGCAACATACGCATAGTAGCCCCCCCCTTTTTTTGCGCCATATTGCACACCGTGGCAACCGGGATCACATGGCAGCATCGCAACTACCTCATCGGTGGTTGCTAAACCCGGTCTCGTGTCAACAACGGTAATCGTACCTGTGAGCGTATTGGCTGTAACCATATTTTTCCCATTGGGGGAAACAGGCGTTTGAATCGGTAGTGCGCCTACAGGTCCGGAAATGACGCCTGATACTGGATTGTAATGTTCGATCAGGTTGATATGTTTGATGACATGATGTGTATCCATATCGATAACCGCGATTGTGCTATCCAGTAGACTGGCAACGTAATATTTGCTGGCATCCGGCATCATGCCTGTAGCTATCGGATGACTAAATGGGCCACTTACCGGCAAAATGGCTTCAATCGTATTAGTCTTGAAATTATATTGCGTACTGTCGTCTGAAAGGACGTTTGGCGTTACCATGGTCTTGGCGTCATGACTCATCCAATGCGCATGAGCATTGCCTCGTCCAATATCTATCCGGCGCAGTACATTGGTTGCAAGTGGAGCCAGCTCCATGACGGAATCTGTCCGTGTATCGCCGTTATTGGTGATGTGAAGTCGATCGCTATCGGTCAAAGTCATCACATGCGCGGGTGCTTCACCTACAGACACATTGCGGATGAGTGCCCCCGTTTCACGATTATAAACAGTCAGTTTCTTGTCAAACCATTGTGTCGCATAAATGACGGTTTGATTTTTGTCTGTCCACATATTGTGTGCGTTGTTCATGTTAATTGATGGTAAAGCCACTTTACGTTTCACTTGCCATGTGGAACCATCTACTGCTGATATCGTTCCCGGTTTTGATTTTCCTGATGTGGTCTCAAACTGAGTGGCTACCCATACTTCGCCGACAGCAGGTGTTGTTGGTTTTTTGAGAGCTTCCAGTGTTATGTCATTTCCATAGCGTGCATTTAGCACGGCTGGTAGATTAACGACACCGATATCTATACGTACATCAACATTGGGATAGGTAACATGCCAAGGGCTATTACTTGCATAGTTTTGCCAGTTAGCAGGATTGGTTGCAATAAAGAAAGTTCGTAACAAACGTGTTGCCAGATCGCTACTTGTTGGAACAGTAATGCCATTGATTAAACTGATCGAGGATCCGAGATCCAGGCCACTTGTTTTTGGATCATCGACAATCACTGCACCAAACATATAAGGATGGATACTGCAGGTGAAAACATATAAACCGGGTGTTGTCAGCGTTACATCATCGCCACCTTTCCGGGGTTCGGTATTAAAGGGCATGTTGGCGGCCCCGGTTGGATAGATCAAACTGGTTCTCGTATGCACCGTATTGGAATTGCCGGAAAACTTGACGCGCACACCCGGTGAGGCAATCGCAATAGAACGATTACCCGCAACGGCTGTTCCGGTATCGAACCAACGTCCTGGGTTATCTGTCAGTTCAAATTTGACTTCGTTGTCACCAGCAGAAGCGTTGCTAACAGATAAAGTTAAGATCGCTGAGGAATAAACCGTCAAGCCCACAATCTTTTTAATAAAATTTGTATCAAACATTCAATGCCCTCCTTGATTAACACTAATGATTTCTAACTTGTACTCACTCAATTAAGCTATTGTCGGAATAATGAGTTTTCCTGATAAATTAAGACGTATCAACGCTAAATTTTTTCTTGTATTAATTAATAATAATTTTCGATTTGTACTACTTAGTTGCATCATTGCTACGGTATAACTGAGTTTTGCTTGTTTCATGTCACCGGCCAGCCACCTTGCACATGATCATTCTTCCGAGTAACTTTCCGATGCGATTGGATTCACAATCATCGGCCATTTCGGCCGCCGCTTGTAAACTCAGCAGCGGTCTCGGCAAAGTGTCTTTGACGCCCATATCTGTTTGTATCATTCATACAACACTCAGATTGCAAATGTCCGACTGCATTATTCCTGTTGTATGTATATCCGATATAATTATGAGATGCTTATTGTGCTTGCGTAACATGCTGTTATATGATTTTTCATACAAAAGTATGTTACGTGGGAAATTTTCACATGTCAACAATATGTGTAATAATTTCCCACACCATGCTATTATTACGATGTTGCTATTTCCAATTTTAATTTAATAATCTGATAGTCTTATTTTAGATATGCACTGTGTTTTGCCTTCTATTTCGATACTTTCACCAGCACTTGTTTCTGCGTTGCGCCGGGTATTGCGGCCATTTATTAAGCTGATGCTGGCAAAAGGAATTACTTATAATTATTTGTGTGACTTGCTTAAGGATATCTTTGTAGAAGTGGCGGAAAAAGAATTCAGGATTGGCGGAAAGCCTTCTACTGATAGTCATTTAAGCTTACTTACAGGTATTCATCGTAAAGATATCAAACGATTACGTCATTGCGATCATTCGAATACCGAAATTATCCCGCAGGCTGTTTCAATGGGTGCGCGGCTTGTAAGTCTTTGGACCAGTGATGTGCGTTATTTGGATGAAAATAGTCAACCCAAGCCATTGCCTAGGTTTATTAAAGAGGGAGGGGAGATTTCTTTTGAAGGACTGGTTGCCAGTGTAAGCTGTGACATTCGTTCGCGAGTCGTATTGGATGAGTGGTTAAGACTCGGTGTAGCTCGCTTTGATGATAAAAACCGCGTTTGTCTCAATATAGCTGCTTTTGTCCCCGTGCATGGTTTTGATGAAAAGGTATATTATTTTGGTCATAACCTGCATGATCACGCAGCAGCGGCTACCAGCAATTTGTTACAAGAAAATCAACCATTTTTGGAACGTAGCGTTTATTATGACGCATTAAGTGCGGATTCAGTTAAAATACTTGCTGAGAAATCTGAATTCCTTGGAATGGAATCTCTACTTGCTATCAACAAAGAGGCAATAGAGCTGGAAAAAAGCGATACTCTGAAAAGTGGCCCGCATCACCGTATGACATTTGGTATTTATTATTTTAGTGAACCTGCTGAATCAGAGATATCTACTGAAAAGAAAGATAATGTGCATAATAATATTAGTGAATAAAAAACACTTCTAGAACTTCTGGATGATAAAAATTTCATTGGCAGCGGCATACCATATCAGTATTTACCTATTGCGCATTGTTACTTTGTTGCTCATATGTTCGGTGAGTGCATTAGCAAAAAACAATTGCGAGACAAATGCTTCACAAATTAATCCTGCAAACTTTGCTCATTCTGGAATAGGCGGCACGGGTTCACCTATAGCTCAATCCGGCATTGGTGGCACAGGTATTCACGATGGCGGAACTGGAAGCGTAGCAAGCGATGGTGGCGTAGGTGGTACAGGAATTATTGGGATTATCACTGGATTTGCGAGTATTTGCGCCAATGGTATTGAAATTCATTACGACGTCGACACACCTGTCTCGATCGATGGCCGGTTATCTACGGTGCGTGATTTGGCTGTTGGTCAGGTAATTGCCGTACGTTCGCTTGGCGCAACAACAAGTCATGAGCTTACAGCCAGCCACATTGCGGTCATTCATGCTGCAGTCGGACCGATTAGTCACCTTAATCCTGAAACCCGGGAATTATATGTATTGGGTCAGACCGTACAAGTTGGCCAATTAAAAGATCACGGTAATTTCTCAAATTTAAAAACCGGCGATTGGGTACAAGTTAGCGGGCACAGGCTCTCCAGCGGCGTAATCGTTGCATCACGTATTGAATCGACTACGCCACAGTTAACAGAAGCTGGAATAAACGGCTATGTTACTCAGATTGATGCGAAAGGTTTTGAAGTGAATGGAACTCGTATCGATCATGATGTTCAATTACTGCCTGGTATCACTCAAGGTATGGAAGTACGGATTGCGGGTCACTGGGATGGCGCTCATCTGAAGGCACAACATATTCAAATTGAACCTACTCGTCAAAGCATTGGAAATGTAGAGCATCTCGTAATCGAAGGATATATTCATGCGCTAGACGACAAGGGATTAAATATTAATAACCAAGCCATTGCATTTGAATCTGCACAAATACCAGCAGGTAATACAAGAAGTGATTTCAGGCTGGATCAACGAATTCAAATCAGTGGCCGATTGGGTACGGATCAACGTGTTATTGCTGAACGCATTGAGTTAAAGCATGAATCCCCTGTTCAACTGCAAGAAAGGAATGATAGAAGCCAAACTGATGGCAGAGGTAATAAAAAAAATCTGGAAAATGAACCGGAAATTAAACCTGCCAAAGGCAATGAAAGCAGCCAAACTCAGCGCGACGGTCATAGTGATGGCAAGCAAGAAAGGAACGATAGAAGCCAGATCGATGGCAGTGGCAGAGGTACTAAAAATAATCATCTAGATAATGAACGGGAAACTAAACCCGCTAAAGGCAATGAAAGCAGCCAAGGCCAGCGCGATGGCAACAAAGACAGTTTAAAAAAAGAGATTGACCATACCAGTGGTTCCCGTTCAGAAAATCCATCTTCATTTAAAGATGAGAAGAAATTGGATGATTCAGGCGCTTCCTGGCGTGAGGATACGGAAAAATTACAAAACAGTCGTGAGCAAAAATTACAAGGCCACCACGAACAAAAATTACAAGACAGTCGTGAGCAAAATTCCTCTGATTACCAAACTATAAATCAGCCCGAAAAATTAGAAAGGCCGGATGCACAAGACAGACCAGATAACCATAGAGATCATCTACAAAACAACGATGTAACAGATCGTGTGATTGATCATAGAGATAATCTGCGAGACATTGATATATCGGATAGAGTACGCGATCATGGCGTGCACCATGACCGACACTTTGATCGATAATGAGTTTGGTCACCTCCATGAGTCGCAAAAGCGATTTGGTGCATCATCAAAAACTCAAAGCACGGCAACGAGCCATTCAGGCATACCGAAATCTTCTATAACCGACAAGAAATGCGCCATCTGTCATGGCTCGAGAGGGTTATAATCTCATTCTGCTAAAGAGCAGCTTACATAGGCTTGACATGTCACAACCTGCCAAAACAGCCGACGAAATGCATAATGGTTTTTTGCAGAAATTTTACTTTTACATTTTCCTGGCCATTGTTTATTTGTTAAGCCTCGTCTAATTATGGCAAACTTCGGGATAAATTTATTATGGGTGTATAAATTCGTGTCCCCTTATGAACTTTTCATTGGTTTGCGCTATACGCGCGCCAAAAAACGTAACCATTTCATCTCGTTTATCTCATTAATCTCCCTGCTGGGCATTACACTGGGAATGACCGCGCTGATTACCGTCATGTCAGTCATGAATGGTTTTCAAAAAGAAGTGCGCACCCGCATTCTGGGCGTCGCTTCGCATGTCCAGATCGGCAGCATGCATGGCAATATGAGCCACTGGCAGCAAATTGCGGATGAAGCAAGCAAGCATTCCGCCGTAGAAGCTGCTGCGCCTTATGTGAATGCGCAAGGGATGTTGTCACATAATCAGGTCGTACAAGGCGTCATTGTACGTGGCATTTTGCCAACGATGGAAAACAAGGTGGCTGATTTTGCAAAAATGATGGTGAGTGGCGAACTGGATCATCTGGTGCCGGGCGAATTCGGTATCGTCATCGGCATGGAATTGGCCCGCACCATGGGAACTTTCGTCGGTGACAAGATTGTGTTGATCTCACCGCAAGGACAAGTCACCCCCGCGGGCATTTTACCGCGTCTGAAACAATTTACCGTAGTGGGCATCTTTGAAGTGGGTCATTTTGAATACGACTCCGGGTTAGTCCTGATTCATATGTTCGATGCGCAAAAGCTGTATCGCATGGAAAATGATGATGTGTCCGGTGTACGCTTGAAGCTAAAGGATTTATTTCAAGCTCCCACAGTGGTGCAAGAATTACCCGCACTGCTGACAATCGACAGTTATATCAGTGACTGGACTAAACAGCATGCCAATTATTTTCGTGCCATCCAGATCGAGAAACGCATGTTGTCATTGATTCTGGCATTGATTATCGCAGTCGCAGCATTCAACATTGTATCCACATTGGTGATGGCGGTGACCGACAAACAAGCGGATATTGCGATTTTACGCACCCTCGGCGCCAGCCCGCGCAGTATCATGAAGATATTCATTGTGCAGGGCACGTTTATTGGTGTCTTTGGCACTATTCTGGGTGTTGCCGGCGGTATGTTGTTAGCTTACAACGTCGGTGAAGTAGTTGCATTTATTGAATGGCTGCTCAACGTGCAATTCCTGTCGCGTGAGGTTTATTACATCAGCAAGATTCCAACCGATCCGCAAATGACGGATATCACAACAGTTGCCATCACTTCATTTATTCTAACGTTATTGGCGACTATTTATCCCAGTTACCGTGCATCCAAGGTGAATCCGGCAGAGGCACTGCGCTATGAATGATATGGTTATTTCCTGTCGCAATCTGTTCAAGCAGTTTTCCCAGGGCGATCTGTCAGTTCCGGTATTAAAGGGGGTTAATCTGACGCTGACTAAGGGTGAAATGCTGGCCATCGTCGGCGCATCCGGTTCAGGCAAAAGCACGTTGCTGCACGTACTTGGCGGGTTAGATGCACCCACCAGCGGGGATATCAAGATTCTCGGGCAGGATATTGCGCATATCAATGAAGAAGAGCGATGCCGGTTACGCAATGGCTCCCTGGGCTTCATCTATCAATTTCACCATTTGCTGCCGGAATTCAGTGCGCTGGAAAATGTCGCTATGCCGCTGCTAATCCGCCGCCTGCCGAATCGGGAGGCATATGATCGTGCAGCCGATATTTTGAAACAAGTGGGCTTGAGTCACCGTCTGACGCATACGCCCGGTGAATTATCCGGTGGCGAGCGCCAGCGCGCCGCTGTTGCACGTGCATTGGTAACACAACCCGCGTGCATTCTGGCTGATGAGCCGACGGGGAATCTTGATCGCCATACTGCAGAAGCAGTGTTCGATTTAATGCTGGAGCTGAATCATAAAGTCAATGCCAGCCTGATCATCGTAACCCACGATGCGCGATTGGCTAATCGCGCGCAACAGGTCAAACAATTGATTGACGGGGTTTTATGTGACATTGCGAATGCATAATGAATCATGCAATAAAAAATCAGATAATTCCGGCATATCTACACAAACAAACAAGCAATACTGATTAACGCTGACGGAGATTCAGCGCAATGCTACAACCATCCTAAAAAGGATAAAAATGATGAACATTACGACTATTCTGGGAAATGAAAGTGACTTTCTGCTCAATCATGTATGCAACACGATACCCAAGAGTAGCTTGCAATTACCGGGGACTGATTTTGTCGATCGCGTGATGGCCTGGAGCGATCGCAAACCCAGTGTATTGCGCAATCTTCAGATGCTGTATAACCATGGACGTTTGGCAGGCACGGGTTATTTATCACTGCTGCCGGTAGATCAAGGCGTTGAGCATTCTGCAGGCGCATCATTTGCGCCTAACCCGATGTTTTTTGATCCTCAGCATATTGTTGAACTCGCGATTGCAGGGGGTTGCAATGGCGTCGCTTCCACGCTTGGCGTGCTGGCCATCGTAGCGCGGCGCTATGCACATAAGATTCCCATGATTCTTAAAATTAATCATAATGAATTATTAACCTACCCCAATAAATTCGACCAAACGCTTTTTGCCAGCGTCAACCAGGCTTTTGATATGGGTGCCTGCGCAGTCGGTGCAACAGTTTTTTTCGGCGCTGAAGAATCGCGTCGTCAAATTCAGGAAGTTTCACAAGCATTCGAGCATGCGCATAATCTGGGTATGGTTACCATATTATGGGCTTATACACGTAATGCCGCATTCAAAACCGCTGATCAGGATTACCATGTAAGTGCTGATCTGACCGGCCAGGCGAATCATCTGGCAGCAACGATCGGTGCTGATATTGTCAAACAAAAAATGGCAACCAATAATGGCGGTTATAACGCCATTAAATTCGGCAAGACGCATCCCAAAGTGTATAGCGAATTGACGACCGATCACCCGATCGATCTGGTGCGTTACCAGGTCGCCAATTGTTATATGGGACGAATCGGCATGATTAATTCGGGTGGCGAATCAGGCAGTGATGATTTGCACCAGGCAGTTCGAACTGCGGTCATTAACAAGCGTGCAGGCGGCATGGGGCTCATTTCCGGACGCAAGGCATTCCAGAAACCTTTTGCGGAAGGTGTCAAGCTGCTGAACGCTATCCAGGATATTTACCTATCTGAAGCCGTAACGATTGCCTAACTAATCCAGGCAACCTGCACTATGCACTTGAATTTATTTTCATCAACAACTTACTGATGACTGATCGATCTTTCTAACCCGCTTATGCGTACTTTATTTACGTACATCATGGTTTTCCCCCGACGCAGTGCATTTGTTCTGGTTGCATTGCTCATCGCCGGCATCGCTGAAGGGCTGAGTTTAACCGCGTTACTGCCTTTGTTATCGATCGCTATGGGCGATTCCAGCGAATCGAGTGATTCAGGTATCGGTAAATTCATGGAAAAAATGCTGCAAAATATGGGCATTGAACCCACTTTGGATACCATCTTGTTCATTATCGTTGGTGGCATGTTTTTCAAGGGGCTGGTGCTGCTAATAGCCAATCGCCAGGTAGGTTATACCGTTGCCCATGTGGCTACCGCTTTACGCCTAGATCTCATTGAGGCTTTGTTGGCCAGCCGGTGGCAATATTATTTACGTCAACCTGTTGGGTCGCTGGCTAACTCGGTTGCGACGGAAGCCTATCGCGCGGCCAACGGTTTTGAACACAGCGTTAATGTGTTGGCCCTCTCCGTTCAAGTGCTGGTATATGCCATCGTGGCATTATTTATTTCATGGGAAGCCACACTAGCTTCATTGATCATCGGTTTATTCTTACTGATTGCATTGAATCGCTTAGTCAATGCCACGCGTCGTGCAGGCACCAAACAAACCCACTTGCTACGCAATTTATTGACATACTTATCCGATGTGCTCAGTTCCGTGAAATCACTCAAAGCCATGGCACGCGATAACGTTGCCGATGCCATTCTGCATGAACAAACACAGCAACTGGAAAAAGCCACACGTCGGGAAGTCATGAACAGAGAAGCTTTAATCGCTCTCCAGGAACCCATTCTTGCCGCCTTGACCGCCAGCGGTCTGTATCTCGCGCTGGTAATATGGGAGTTATCCTTGCCGGAAGTCATGCTGATGGTTTTTTTATTGACCCGTATCCTGGGATTACTGAATAAAACGCAACGCAGATACCAACAGCTTGCCGTACAAGAAAGCGCTTATTGGGCTTTACGCAAGGCTGCCGAAGATGCACGCGCGGAAGCTGAAAGTACAACCGGAACACTGCAACCCACGCTGCAAAAAGGCATTACCTTGCAGCATGTCAAATTCGATTATGGTCAGAAAACCATTTTCAAGGATCTAACTATCGAAATACCGATTAACTCATTCACCGCAGTCATGGGACCCTCCGGTGTCGGCAAAAGTACTTTGCTGGATTTACTCTGCGGATTAACCGAACCACAATCCGGTGAAGTCCGCATCGACGGCATATCTTTGCACGACATCAATCTGCGCCAGTGGCGCCACATGATTGGCTATGTCTCGCAAGACACTATCCTGTTGCATGATACGGTGATGAATAACATTCTGGTCGGAGAACCCACATTGACCGCTGCCGATGCTGAACGGGCGCTACGCCAGGCCGGTGCCTGGGATTTTGTCAGTGCCTTACCGGAAGGACTGCAAACTGCTGTAGGTGAGCGCGGTGGACTGCTTTCCGGCGGACAACGCCAACGTATCGCCATCGCACGCGCACTAGCGCACAATCCATCGTTTCTAATCCTGGATGAACCCACCAGCGCACTGGATCCGGAAAGCGAACAAACCATCTGCGAAACACTACAGAAATTATCACAAAACCTGACGATTATCGCTGTCTCACACCAACCCGCGGTTATCAATGCCGCAGATCGTGTGTTTATACTTTCCAATGGGGTTGCGGAATTGCTGTCGCAAGGGCCTGATCAGCACTAACGAATTCTATTTGTTTTATGTTTTCAATAACTTCTCAAACAGCTTCTGTAATCAGTTTTTCGTAATAATTACCTTGTACCAGATCAAATCCCTCAGAAACCGCAATATTCGCCTGTTCTTTTTGTTCAATTCGCTGCAATATCGTTTGTCCGTTGGCCAAACTTTGTAGTTCCATCAATTTCTTTAAATCCGCTGACCAAATAGCGTCCGAATGCTGACCGACTTCAATATTGGGTGCATTAATACGCAAATAATTCGCTGACATTTTGACAATCAAATCCCAAAGCCCGGTTGCTGCGTATAACGAGCCGACATTAAGCGCGATTTGATAGCCACGACGACGATAATTGTATAAGCCATCCAACAACTGGGTGTGATTTAAAGCATAAGAACTATTAATTGTCGTTGAAATGACTACATTCTTGGTTGCCAGTCCGCATTTGAAAATAATTTTCTCAAAATAGGCACCATGCTCTTGTTGAACACTAAGTATATGTCTTGGATCAACATCCAGGAAAACGATGCCACCGTTATGCACATGACTGAGATAATTCAACATGTGAACCGTTCTGCATAGGCGATCCAGGCTAATAATGGATTGGAAATTAGCAGGTTGCGTAGCAACATCTGTGATCAAATTGCCTATTTCCGTGGACTGTACGCTATGCACGCTATTGTCATAAGGTGTAACGGATAATTGCGCAATATGACCGATAAGCGCTTCACTATTGTCAGCCTGCCGCACAGGCAAAAAAGCACTGCTCACCCGAATAGGGCCAAAAATACCACTCACCAAACCTTTGTCCAAAATAAACGGACGGAAATTGGAATGATGTTCGTGCTCAAAACGATCGTTAAAATAATCGACTAATTGCTGTAAAGGTACTAATTGTTGTATAGGCATAGTTACTCCATAGTTTAAGCGTGCGCTACCAAAGCGCAATTGGCTCATCAAGCGGCATCAAAATTTGCAGAATGCTCAAAGCATCGAAACGAACCTCATTGATTTCTCTTGAAGGTAGTCATACAAAATATTTCAGCGCGCTTGAGCTGCATCAGCTATTCTATTTTTATGACTCGGAAACAGATCCAGGCGACGTGGTTTAATAAAAACTTCGTCGCCCCTTACCAGTTGTAATTCACGAAAACGCTCCTTACTCATTTCAACCTGGATTGGTGTTTTATCGTCATCATTGTTACGCACCAATTCCAGTCGCACGATCGGGCCGACGGAAAGAACGTGAACGACACGTGCGGCCAGCGCCGCTTCACCATTTTGCGTCCGCTCAACTTCAATTTCATGCGGGCGCACGTAGGCAACTGCCGCCAGTTCTTCGGCTTCAGCATGCTCCGGCGCATCCACTTCGATATCGCCAATCCAGGCGCGACCACGGTGCAGGCGACTATGAAACAAATTCACATTACCAAGAAACTCATACACGAACGGGCTGGCGGGTTGCTCATACACCTCATCCGGTGTGCCGATTTGTTCGATCTTACCTTCATTCATAACCACCACCCGGTCGGCAACTTCAAGCGCTTCTTCCTGATCATGCGTCACAAATACACTGGTGATGTGCATGTCATCGTGCAATCTGCGCAACCAGGAACGCAATTCCTTACGCACCTTGGCATCCAACGCACCGAAAGGCTCATCCAGCAATAATACTTTCGGCTCCACCGCCAATGCTCGCGCCAATGCAATACGCTGGCGCTGACCGCCGGAAAGCTGATGCGGATAACGATCCGCCAGCCAATCCAGTTGTACCAGATGCAATAACTTCATGACGCGATCGCGGATTTCCGTATTGGAAGGACGGAATTTCTTGGGACGTACGCGCAAACCAAAAGCCACATTCTCGAAAATGGTCATATTGCGAAATAACGCATAATGCTGGAATACAAAACCGACTTGACGTTCGCGTACATGTTGATCGGTAGCATCTTCACCATGGAATAACACCTGACCGCTATCGGCTGTTTCAAGCCCGGCGATCACACGCAATAACGTGGTTTTCCCGGAACCTGAAGGACCTAACAACGCCAGCAACTCACCGGAGTGCACTTGCAAGTTCACATCATGCAGCGCAGTGAAGGTGCCAAATTGTTTGGACAGATTAAGGACTTCAATACTCATTCGTGACCTCTTGATTTTTGATGTTGTTGATTGCGTAATTCGATCAATGTTTTTAATACGAGCGTCACCAATGCCAGCAATGCCAGCAGTGAAGCCACGGCAAAGGCGGCTGCGAAGTTGTATTCGTTATAGAGAATTTCGACATGCAGCGGCATGGTATTGGTGCTGCCGCGAATATGACCGGATACCACCGATACCGCGCCAAACTCGCCCATGGCCCGTGCATTACACAGGATAGCGCCGTACAGCAGACCCCATTTGATATTGGGCAGCGTTACCTTATAGAAGGTCTGCCAACCGCTCGCGCCCAGCACCACGGCGGCTTCTTCTTCCTCGGTGCCTTGCGCCTGCATCAGCGGAATCAACTCGCGTGCGATGAATGGCACGGTCACGAAAACTGTTGCCAGCACAATCCCGGGTACAGCAAAAATAATTTTCATATCGTGCTCCGCCAGCCATGGACCAAACCATCCTTGCAAGCCAAAGACAAGCACATAGATCAGCCCGGAAACCACCGGGGATACCGAGAAAGGCAAATCGATCAAGGTGATCAACAGATTCTTGCCGCGAAATTCAAACTTGGCAATGGCCCATGCCGCAGCAACGCCGAATACCAGATTCAAAGGCACCGCAATCGCCGCCACCGTAAGCGTCAATTTGATGGCGGAAACCGCATCAGGATCGGTGATCGCAGCAAAATAGACATCGCTGCCTTTCTTGAACGCTTCATAAAACACCGAAATCAGCGGGATAAAAAGAAACAAGGTTAAAAAAATAAGCGCCACGCCAATCAAGGACCAGCGTACCCAGGCAGGTTCTTGCGTCGCACGTTCTTTTTGAGCATCCGGAGATAAGGGAAAAGTAATCGCCGTCATTGTGATCACCTCATGACTCAATACTGCGGCGCCGACTCCACCATTGCAGCAGGTTGATAATTAGTAGCAAAATAAACGAAATCACCAGCATGACGACCGATAATGCCGTAGCACCTGCGTAGTCATACTGCTCCAGTTTGGTAATAATCAGCAGTGGTGTGATTTCTGAGACCATCGGCATATTCCCGGCAATAAAAATAACCGATCCGTACTCGCCAATCGCGCGCGCAAAGGCAAGCGCAAATCCGGTCATCAATGCCGGAAAGAGTGCCGGGAAGATTATTCGCGTAAAGGTTTGCCAGCGATTGGCGCCGAGCGTTGCTGCCGCTTCTTCTAGCTCGGATTCAATATCCTCGAGTACCGGCTGCACTGTGCGCACCACAAATGGCAGACCGATAAAAGTCAGCGCCACAAAAATTCCCAGTGGTGTAAAAGCAACCTTGATGCCCAGCGGCTCAAGGTGCTGACCAATCCAACCATTGCCCGCATACAGCGCGGTCAACGCAATACCGGCCACGGCGGTTGGCAGCGCAAAAGGAAGATCCACCAAGGCATCGACTATTTTCTTACCGGGAAAGTGGTAACGTACCAACACCCAGGCCACCAAAAGACCAAATACTGCATTGACGACGGCAGCTGCAAATGACGCACCAAACGTCAAGCGGTACGAGGCCACCACACGCGGTGTTGTGACTATGGACCAAAACTCCGGCCAGGATAGTTCGGCCGTACGGATAAATGCTGCCGACAGCGGAATCAGTACGATCAGGCTGAGATACAGCAATGTAAACCCAAGCGCCAGATTGAATCCTGGCAAGATGCTGTGTTGTTTAAAAGTATGCAAATCTAACTCCTTCCTGTTAAATTCATTGCGGTCTCGCCGGTATTGACCGTTTCTGAAACGGATAAGCGATCAATCATTCTGATTGCATGCACCGGTTCGCCAAGCAAATTCCCTTGCAGATCATCCGCATTCGCACGGATGGCAGCTGCTAATTGCACCGGTGTTTCGATATCCCGCACCAGCAAGCTTGCGCCAAAGCTATGTATGGTATCCACCAATGATGCAATGGCTTCATGCCGTATCAGGTCATCCGCCTCAATACGCACAATGTTCGGGTACAAGCTACCCAATTCCACCATCCAGTCACTACGAGTACCGCTGTAATTGGCAGCGATTTGATAACCGCGGGAACGATAGTTGATAATGACATGCTGCAACAGCTTCCAATTGCGATTAACGATAGCCGGAATTTCAATGACCACTCGTGAAGTTTTCACGCCGATCAAATCAAGAAAATTTTCAAAGGCACGGCCATGATCGTCTTTAACACTCTCCAACAAGCGTGGATGGACATCCACAAACAAGTTATCCAATTTGGAAATATTATTGAAATAGTAATTCAACGCGTGAATCGCTCGGCATAAACGATCCAGATCAACCAACTGATCATCCTTTGATGCCAGTGAAAAAACCTGCCAAGGCCAAAGCGCGACATCATTATTTGCTTTGGAACGGATATAAGCTGCGTGCCCCGTGGTTTTGCCTTCGTTGATACTAAAAATAGGCTGAAAAACGCTGGTTAATTCGCAATGATAGAAATGTCCACTTATCCAGCCATTTTCAGCGCGTTTCATAGAATAGTCAGTGGCTGATTGGATAAGCTCAAATTCATCCTTGACAGTAAAAGTATGGTTTGCTGATGTATTCATGGAATAATCCCTGCATAAATTTAGCGGCTATCTATTGACAGCGAAGCTATTTGAATTCTTAGTGCAATCTCCGGAATTGATCTTTGCTTCCACAAAAACTTTTACAACAACAATCTTCATCTGTTTGATGAGCATTCAGCAATTTGTCTTTCAACTCATTCACTGAGCGATGGCAATACACTAACGGAATACCGCTGCGACTCGCTTTTTCCTTCACTGAATTGGCAAGGCTGTGATTGACGTAATCGCAAATAACGACAACTAACCGTGTTTCATTTGGAAGTGAACGTTTGTTAAATCCTTTCTTGCGACCACTCCAATGCTCAATGCGTGCATGGCGCTGAGTGGAAATGAGGTGCTTGAACGATGTAACATAATCCCCGCCGACAATTAGAACAGTCATATTCAGTCCTTATCCTTATAGTGGTAGCGCACCGCAGCGCGCTACACGGTGTTTTACTTCAGGTAAATCTGATCAAATGTGCCGCCATCAGCAAAGTGGACTTTGTGCGCACTTTTCCAGCCACCAAAGACATCATCAATTTTAAACAACTCGATCTTTGGAAACTTGCTGGTATATTTCTCAGCAATCTTTGCATCAGTGGGACGATAGAAATGTTTGGCAGCGATTTCCTGACCCTCTTCTGAATAGAGGTACTGGAGGTAAGCTTCAGCAATTTGACGCGTACCTTTTTTGTCGACTACTTTGTCGACGACCGCAACCGGTGGTTCCGCAAGAATACTCAGTGACGGTATGACAACTTCAAATTTATCTGCGCCATATTCCTTGAGCGCCAGAAAAGCTTCGTTTTCCCAGGAAATCAAAACATCACCCACACCACGCTCCACAAACGTTGTGGTTGAACCGCGCGCGCCGGAATCCAATACCGGCACATTTTTGTAGATGCTTCTGACAAATTCCTGTTCTTTATTCTCACCATACTTCCGTTTGCCAAATTCCCATGCTGCCAGATAATTCCACTGTGCACCGCCGGAAGTTTTCGGGTTGGGTGTAATGACAGAGACACCGGGACGCGCTAAGTCATCCCAATTTTTAATTCCCTTGGGATTACCCTTGCGTACCAGGAAAATGATCGTCGAGGTATACGGTGTACTGTTATGTGCCAATCGCTTCTGCCAATCTTCCGGGAGCAACTTGGCTTTCTCCGCGATGGCATTAATATCGTTGGCTAACGCCAGTGTGACAACATCCGCTTCCAAACCATCAATGACAGATCGTGCCTGTTTGCCGGAACCGCCGTGAGATTGCTGGACTTTCACTGTTTCCTTGGTTTTTGCCTGCCAGTGCTTGGCAAAAGCAGCATTAAACTCCTGGTAAAGCTCACGGGTTGGATCGTAAGAAACGTTGAGTAAGGTTTTTTGCGCCAATACATTACCGCTGATAACGAGACTTGCTGCCAAAAAACTTGTTGCTAGCCATGTTTTAGTATTCATGATTTTTCCTCCAATTAAAATTTAAGATTGTTTACAAGAGACTGATTAACACTTCAAAGTATAGGAAGTCCGTGTCGCCTGAGCGTTGATCGACGCAAGGGTGCGAGTGGCCACCAGCGCAAGAGTTTGCTGCGATACGGTTTTTTACGAATTCTCC
>JAGNZK010000026.1 GCA_017984435.1 Nitrosomonas sp.
GAGAAATTACGCCAAAAGTGTCATGACCTTAAAACAATACCTTTGATTGGACAACAGCGCGATGATTTGCGCAAGAATCTCAGAATCGTTGCCATTGATAAAAACGCGATTGCAGCTTTTGAGGTTATTGAGGATAAACAAATCGTCACTATTCTTAATATTTTTTATGGTGGCCGAGATTATGAAGCGATTATGGGTAGTGAAACACCGCATATAAATGATGGGCTAGATAGATAACATGACAGATCTTATAACTACAGTCAATCGTGCACTCACTGCAAAAGAATTTCAGGGTCTTGCTGATGTTCCACCTGAAGTTGAATGGTTTGCCAATTTAGGTAACGCCGAGACTCGGCGCGCTTATGAAAATGCCTTAAAGGATTTTATGAATTTCACAGGTATTCAGAATCCGGAAGAATTCAGGATTGTAACTCGTGCCCATATTATTGCCTGGCGCGATGATTTGTTGAGTCGAACATTAAGTAGTATGAGCATTCGCCACCGTTTGGCGGCAATATCTTCTTTATTTGAGTACTTGTGTGAGAAAAATACAGTTACGCATAATCCAGTCAAGGGTGTGAAGCGACCAGCGGTAGAAAGTTATGAGGGGAAAACTCCGGCAATCGGCGATCATCAGGCACGCGAGTTGCTTAATGCGCCAGATGGTAGCTCACTTAAGGGCAAGCGCGATCGTGCAATACTGGCCACCCTACTCTATCACGCACTGCGGCGTCATGAATTGTGCAAATTGAAGGTTAAGGATTTTAAGCAGGAGCGCCGTGGTGTACCCCATATAAAGATTTCCGGCAAAGGAGGAAAAACTCGTTATGTACCACTGCATCCTGCTGCAAGCGGTTTAATCCATGATTATTTGGATGCTGCAGGACATAGTCTGGAAGATACTGGGGCATTATTCCGTTCAGCCAGTAATAACCGAGATAAGGAATCACAAAAACCAATTACGCCAGACGGCGTATACAAGTTGGTACAGAAATACTCTGAAAAATTGGGTTTCAAGATCGGCGCACATTCGTTACGCGCAACGGCAGCCACTAATGCACTGGATCATCAAGCAGATATTGCGAAAGTGCAAGAATGGTTGGGTCATGCCAATATTGCTACCACAAGAATTTATGATCATCGTAAAACCCGACCAGAGGATAGTCCAACGTTTAAGGTTGCTTATTGATTGCTTAATTGTTTGTGTCAAACAACATAGCATAGGATTTATTCTGGATAATCTGAGTAAGTTTAGGTTTGAATTGATTGTGGATTATGTATGGCTTTTCAGTATCGCGTCAAAAGTTCACATAAATCATTAACTGGATTCACGTTTGATCTTGGTTCAGTGATGAAGTGAATCACTGAATTGTTTGCAGCATACTAATTTTTATTAGGGCTAAGTAATACTTTTTCGTACGATAGAATTCGTTTTGATCAAAGCCACAAAAGCCAAACTCCCCAACCAAGAAACAGAACACCGACCGTTTTTGAGAAATATTGCTGATGTATCGGCAAGACCTTTTCAATTAAAACAAGCACCGTGATCAATGCCATCGCCAGCAGATTCATTACGCCTACAGCGAACATGATCATCATCTGCGCCCAGCAGCAACCTAGGCACATGCTGCCATGCTTCAGCCCCATTTGAAAAGATCCTCTTGCGCCATCACGCCATTCGGTCAACAAAAATCCCATGGGAGATCGACAATTTTGCAGAAAACTATTTTTTAACGGCGTAAATTGATAGATACCCGCCAAAATAAAAATAATTGCAGCCATTGTTTCATTCTGATTATCCATCATCGGCGATAAAAAATGCAGCCCATGCATTTGCCATTGCAATACTGTTAGCGCGATACTAAACACTAACCATACCAGTAAATATGCCAATGAAAATAATGAAACAAACGGATGAATTGCCTGCGTGTGCTGCTGACAGATTCTGGCATATACCAAAATCATCGGAATGGCGGAAGGCAACATCATGGCTGCCATCATTACCGCCCACATCAGATAAACTAGGCCAAAATCTATCCATTTCCAGGCAAATGTTTCAGATGGCGGCATCCACATTTCAGACATGGGCAGGGATGTCATTTGCCAGTTCTGATAAAACAGATAAAACCAGGCAGCTACAATAACTGCCAGCATGGCTATCCAAGTAGCCAGTTGATTTTTAGGCATTAAATAGTTATAGACAATCATTTTGGTAGAGATTGTCCATGCGTAAAATATTTCAAAAATGTTGTTTAATGCTTCAAGGTTGATACGTAAATGGCGAGTAATAACCATTACGTTCGGTAAATTTCCAGGCCTTATCATAATCGTGGTATTCATATTGACTGGATTTTGCCACCACAGCCGGGTGGCTGGGTACAACACATAAGGGTGGGTTATCAATGGTTGCATCTCCGCCTTTGATTCCCTGGATACTCTCAATTGTTGCCTGTGCGATATCAGGAATAATTAATTGCCGCTTGTTACCTTGTTCCTGATAATCAATTTTAACCTTCTTGATACCCCATACTTCAGTGACGAAACCCATCAAAATAGCCGGATGACCACCAAGTTTTCCTGCAAAGATTTGTGTGATCGCATCAAACTGCGCGTCCGTGGCGCGTTCATCCACATACAACGCGGCTTGCCAGTTACCCTCTTTCATATGACCCGGCGAATAGCAGGCTAATGCAACATTCAGACCATCCAGTTTTTCACTATTCAAATAGCCGGAATCAATATGCCACGCGACCAGCAGTTTGCAGTTCCCTTCAGAGGGCGGTTGCAGCCAGACACATGGGCAGGCGGTTTCACAATTACAGGCTTCAAAATAACTGCCCTGCAAGTTCCAATTAGTTGTTGTATTCATAATATTTCCTAATAATTTAGAACGGCTCCTTGAAGGGCCGCAAATCCAGTTCATGAGTCCATGCGCTGCGTGGTTGCTGATGAATGGCCCAGTACGTTTGCACAATATCTTCCAATTGCAGCAGCCCTTCCTGACCTTTGGCCTCAACATACTCTGGAAACTGACTGCGTGCACGGTCACCATCAATCACACCGTCAATCACCGTATGCACCACATGCACACCTCGCGGTGAAAATTCTCTCGCCAATCCTTGTGCCAGTGCCCTCAATCCAGCCTTAGCTGATGCAAATGCAGTAAAAGGGGGCTTGGCTCTTAATGAACCGGTTGCCCCAGTAAAAAATACTGTGCCTTGCTGTTGCGCTTGCATGATTGCCATGATTTCTTTGGCAAACAGGAATGCACCCAAACAGTTCTGTTGCCACAGAGTGGTGAATGTTTTCACGTCAGTCTGCAGAAATGGTGCAGGGATATTGCTGTCCACATTGTAGGCAGCAACCCGAACGACATCGCCGCGTTCCCGCAGCACACCAAAACACTGCGCAACATCCTGCTCAACAGTCACATCAGCAATAATGGATGTTGCTGTCCCCCCTACTTTTTGTATGAGCTGTACGACATGATTTAATTTTTCTTCACTACGGCCTACAATAAAAACATGCAAGCCTTTTTCAGCAAAATACGTGGCCAGCGCTGCACCCAAACCGCGCTCAGGCCCGACACCGACAACAATTGCTGAACCCGGCTGGTCCATCGTTAAATCTTCCCGAAGATCAATGAAAAGTTATTGCTGGGCATATTAATTCGTTCCTTGAGTTCCAAACCATAATTGGCGGCTGCCTTCTTCAAATCGGCGACATCCTTCAAACCCCATTCGGGTACTCCGACAGAACTTAAGGTTTCATGGAAAGCTTTATTGGAATCGGTAGAAAACTGGCCTTCAATCTGGAATGGTCCATAGATCAGCAAAAAACCATCATCTTTCAGCAGATGTGCAGCACATTTCATCATGCCATCGGCAATTGAAATCGGTGCTACCTGAAAAATATTAATGCAGAAAATAGCGGCAAATGATTTTTCTGGCCCTGGATTAAACCAAGTCTGCGGATCCGTCAAATCCAGATGAACCGGATCTGCAATATTATTATTGCCGAGATTGCCGCTTAATTCTTTGATGTTATCAAAAACTTCGACATCTTTATCCGATGGCTGAAAATGCAGATGTTCAAAATGCGGTGCAAAATAATTAATATGCATACCGCTACCGCTGGCCATTTCCAAAATACGCTCAGGATCTTTTGGTAATTTGTCTTTCAACACACCTAAAATTGGTTCACGATTACGCCCACCCGCCCAAGCAACATACTCACTCAGTGGATGTGGATCTAACGGAGGGATTTCCTGATTCATGCTTGGCTCCTTTGGTAATTGAATTGTAAATTCTGAGGTATAGTATAACGCAATGGCGCTTATCGATCATCAAACCGTTGTCAACATGACATTTGAGAGTCTAACGAACGACTATTGGAACTGAAGGAGATTAAATGAAGCTTGTAATTATCATTTATTCGAATGACCCTGAAACTGTATGGAACGCCTTCCGGCTTAGAATTTTCTCCCGCAAGCAAGGGGATGTTGTTTCAGTCTTTTTGCTTGGAAAAGGTGTGGAAGTAGAATCTCTTGATAGAGACAAGTTTGATATTACCGGACAGATTCACAGTTTTTTGGATATAGGTGGTGCAATTCTAGCTTGTGGAACCTGTCTTAAACTTCGCCAGTCTGAAGAGTTAGGAATCTGCCCGATATCCACGATGCAGGATTTATATACGCTGATTCACGATTCAGATAAGGTATTGAGCTTTTAGAGAAATTACCCCATGGATAATAAGCAGCATTGGGAACAGGTATATACCACTAAGGCATCTGACTCAGTTAGTTGGTTTCAGGAACACGCTGACCAGTCTCTGCGACTAATCCATAATACAAGACTCGGTAAAGATGCGGCCATTATTGATGTGGGAGGGGGAACTTCCAGACTAGTAGATGACCTTGTGGCAGAAGGCTATACTGATTTGACAGTATTTGATCTGTCATCAACTGCGCTTGCTGTTGCAAGGCAGCGTTTGGGGAAACATGCGGATATTGTTCACTGGATAGAAGGCGATATTACCCGTGCAAAGTTTCCCATGAACCGATTCGACATTTGGCATGACCGTGCAGTGTTCCATTTTTTGACTGATCCGGCAGATCGCCATGCTTATGTCGAGCGTGTCTTAAGTTCGGTTCGGCCAGGTGGACATGTGATTGTTGCCACTTTTGCCGAAGATGGACCAGAAAAATGTAGTGGTCTACCCGTGATGCGATACCAACCTGAAGCCCTACATGCGGTATTTGGAGATACTTTCCAGCTGGTCGAACATGAGAAAGAGGCACATCACACTCCGTTTGGCACCGTTCAGCAGTTTGTGTATTGCTATTGCCGCAAGAGGTAATAGCTAATTCTCCGAATATTTTTAGTAACTGCATAATCTTTCCCGCATAGAAGCACAACTTATTTATCCTGATTACTTCTTTTTGCTAAGCGCTTTTGAGATTTCTAAACTTTTAGACTCTTGAAAGATAATCGAAGGCACCAAGCGTATGTAAATCAACTCACCGACCAACTCCACCAGCGTTTGAGTAACGATTACGACAGATGCCAGAATCCAACCGTCCGGCAAAGCTAGCGCTAAAGGCAGAACCACCAATGAATTCCGCGTTCCTGCGCTAAAAACGAGCGCTCTTCCTGCCTGTGTGTCCAGGCGAAATGCATATGCTATCAAGCGAGCAAGAAAGGGCATGATAGCCATAAAGGCAATATAAACTGGCACGACTTGTTCCACAACAGGGAGGTATTCTTCTATTCTGCCAATTTGAGATGCCACAACGAGAAGTAATGTAACCGCCATAAATGGCACCGGAAACCACGCCGTGACCTCAAGCCAGGTTGCACCGCTACGCTGGCGCTTTGCCCAAAACTCCGTTAGTAAGGCAAGCCCCAGTGGAAAAGCAATGAGTATAAGAAAAGCCTCAAGGAATGGCTCAGCACTCATGACTTGTGCAGCTTGTTCTCCCATGAAAAGCCATAGATACACGGGCAAAAGAAGCATCTGGGTAATCAGTAGCAAAGGCGTGGAAGCAAGCACGAGTCGGGCATTGCCACGACCAAGGTGGGTAAAAACGACAACGTAATCAATACAAGGTGTTAACAGAACCAGATATACCCCGAGTAGCAGTGGCGGGTGCTCCGGTAAAAGAAGCGACAAAAACCAAACCACGATGGGTACGATAATGAAATTGACCATCAATAGTGCCGCTGTAAACCGCTTGTTCGCAAACGCTTCGCGCAACTGAAGGAAGGGAATCTGCGTAAACATACCGTAGAGCAACACAGCAAGCACGGGGGAAATCAAATACTCCAGGCTTGCGCCAAAGCTAGAATTCCACAGCCCAAGCCCCATCCCGACAGCCAAGGCCACAGCATATAATCCTATCTGATTTTCTTCCAGCTGTTCTCTTCGCATTGTGTTTCCTTAAAATACATACCGTAGTGGGACAGCGAACAATTTGTGCCATAATTTGGCGCAGCGTTTTATTTCAATGTTTCTGATCATGTTGATCATAACCATTGTAGTTCAGTCTACGAATCTCCGATCGGTTCCATCTAATTTTAATATATCCGCTATTTTTAGAAATTTACATGTCGGAAAGAGAATCTATATATGGCACATAACCACTCCCATGATCATGATCATAGCCACGTTCCCAAAAACTTTGATCGCGCATTCGCAATTGGGATTGCGCTTAATTTAGGTTTTGTTGTGGTCGAAGTTGTTTTTGGTTTATTTGCAAATTCTCTCGCGCTGTTGGCAGATGCAGGCCATAACCTCAGCGATGTTTTGAGTTTATTATTCGCGTGGGGCGCAAGCGTCTTAGTGCGCAAGTTACCAACACAGCGGCATACTTACGGTTTGCGCCGTACTTCGATTTTGGCTGCATTGATTAATGCGCTAGTTTTGCTTGTTGCTGTCGGTGCTATCGCCTGGGAAGCCATTCTCAGATTTGGCCATCCCGAAGCAGTGGCAAGTGACACAGTCATCTGGGTGGCATCAGTTGGCATAGTCATCAACGGGTTCACGGCATGGCTGTTCATGTCCGGCCAAAAGCAAGATATGAATATTCGCGGTGCATATTTGCACATGATGGCTGACGCAGCAGTTTCTTTTGGCGTTGTTTTGGCAGCTATTGCCATAAAATTTACGGACTGGTTGTGGTTGGACCCAGCCATGAGCCTTGTGGTCGCCGTAATTATTGGTATTGGCACTTGGAGCTTGCTCCGTGAATCGCTAAGCCTTGCTCTTGATGCTGTGCCAGCAAATATCCATCCGGCCAAAGTTGAGGCTTACCTCGCTAGTCTTCCAGGGATTGAAGCAGTTCACGACCTACATATCTGGGCAATGAGCACGACAGAAATTGCGCTAACCGTGCATTTAATAAAGCCAGATGCAGTCATTGATGATTTGCTATTGGTTCAAATTAATAATGAATTGCGTGAGCTATTTGGAATTCAGCATACTACTGTCCAATTTGAGCGTGGAGATACATCCCATCCCTGTAAGCAAGCACCAGCAGAAGTGGTTTAAAGTAGAAATGAGTAACTTTTGTTTTATCATCACAATAAATAATTATTCGAAAGCTCCGCAGGTTTTGTAAACTTAATAATTACGTGATAAATATGCATAAATGAAAACGATACAGTTGCAATCGACTATTACTTGCCCGAATTGTGGAACTCAAAAATTGGAGACGATGCCGATCAATGCCTGTCAATTTTTTTATGAATGTGAATCTTGTCACCATTTATTGAAGCCTAAAGCTGGAGACTGCTGTGTTTACTGCTCTTATGGCGATGTGCCATGTCCACCGATTCAACTATCCGGTAGCAATTCTTCTTGCTGTACAGATTCTTGAACACCAAGTGCTAAACGTTATCGTGGTTTCTAGTCCTTATTGGAATTCTGTCAAGGTTGCAATAAACCTGTTTAGACTTAACTTAAAAGGCACTCAATTTGATAAGTTAATATAAATGCGTACATTAAATATCTATATCATCTTGAACGCTACTAATTTTTAAGTTAAACAAATTCTTAATAAAGCACTCCGCTGCTTGCAGCAGCGGTATAAACTACGCATTTCAATGTACTAGTTTCAACTAGCTTCTCTGTTCCAAGGAGTGGGGAATTGAACCTGCAAAGATTGTTCAAATCGAATGTTAAGCAGATTATTGCTTACTAATATGTGTGCAAAACTATATTTATATCGGAGTGATAATCTTGAAAAGAAACATTAGTAATGTTTTTACCAATATTTGCAGTATGTTCGTGCTAATAATATTGTCTGGAGTGTTGGCCATGCAACTTGCCGATATAGCAATCGCAGCACAGGAAGAAATGGTCGTCTCTCATGAGGGTATAGCAACTGTCAAAGCGATTGATATGAACCAAGGCATCGTGAAGCTAGCCCATGGCCCGATTGCATCCCTCAAATGGCCGTCTATGACCATGAATTTCAAGATTAAGGATAGAGCATTATTGCAAGAAATCAAGGTGGATAATGTTGTGACCTTTACATTCATTCAATCAGGCAGTGACTATATAGTCACGCGTATCCAGTCTAGCAAATAGCCATCAAAACCATTTTTTAGAAAAATATAGTGCCAACTCCGGATATGCGCTTCTTTACCAGATACAAATTTATAATATTATTATTTTTATTAATACCAGTTTCAGCGTTAGCACACGGTATTTCTGAGGAAGATAAGCTGCGAATGTTGAGTGGTGGATACCTCCAATACATAGGGCTTGGTGCTACCCACATGCTGACTGGATATGATCATTTACTGTTCCTATTTGGGGTAGTGTTTTTCCTGACCAGTTTCAAGGATATAGCAAAGTTTGTAACAGCCTTCACGGTCGGACACTGTATTACACTGATTTTTGCAACCTTCTACCAGATTACCTGGAATTATTTTTTGATTGACGCGATTATTGCACTTAGTGTTATCTATAAGGGTTTTGACAATAACGGCGGCTTCCAGAAGTATCTGGATATGAAATCACCCAACCTGTTAGGCGCGGTTTTTTTATTTGGTTTACTACACGGCTTTGGCCTTTCAACTCGCCTTCAGCAGTTGCCACTCGGCGACGATAGCACTGACATTCTATTACGAATATTGAGTTTTAATCTGGGTGTAGAAATAGGGCAGATCGTTGCTTTAGTGGTCATGGTGGCTTTGCTTTCTTTATGGAGACATAAACTATCTTTTCAACGATTTAGCTTTGCATCTAACCAATCTCTTATTTATGCCGGAGTACTCTTGCTGTTGATGCAATTACACGGGTATCAGCATGATTCTGATCCTGATAGTTTCCGCTTTCCCAGCCAAGAACACAAACATGCGCATGAGGATCTAGAAGTTGAGCAGAGCATTGATACGGGGCGTGAAAGCCTTTAATTTACTAACTACCGAGGAGTAATTTAATGAAGAAACTATTGATGATAACGATTTTGGTTGCTGGAATATTTGGGGCTGGCGGGGCAATGGCAGCGGAAAGCAGTAGTTGCCATTTTCACGGCAGCAAGGTTGCTACGGAAGAGACTGTAATAAACTGCGCGACTGAGCGAAAAGAAATATTGATTAAGCAAGGTAAGATCGATCCATCATGGAAAATGATTGAACAAGATAAGATCGAGATGGTAGATGGGAAAAAAGGCAAAGAATGGCTAGTCACATTTACTAATCCTGCTGTTGATGATAAGACGAAAGAGAAACTTTATTTATTTTTCACATCCACAGGCAATTTTATTGCCGCAAACTTTACCGGCAATTAAGCACATTCACACTTAGAGATAACACTTTGCGCACCAATTCTTGACCGCTATGGCAGCGGTCTTTTTTTATAGTTGAACCCCGATCCTGGGTAAAAAAAACATGAAACTAAAATAACAGCTAATGGTAGCCACACCGGATAAGCTAAGGCTAAGCCAAAAACCCAAGCCATGTTTAAGAAATATGGGCAGCAATACGAAAAACAGAAGCGATGGCAATACGAACCAAAATATTTGCTTTGACAGATCTGCGATTTGCGATACTGCAGCTCCCTCAATATGGAGCCAGATAAAAGCTAATAACGATGTAAGCGGCAGAGACGCTACAAGTGCAGCAAGTCCTGTATTTCGCTTGGCAATCTCTGCAATCGCTACTATTACAATGGCCGAAATAATTATTTTGAGTGCGTAATAAAGCATAAGGTCTAATTTTTAATAGCCATAAGTATGGCAATACTATTCATAGAGAATGAATATATTCATGAAAAACTTTTCTGCAGTATCATATCAAACCGACTCTCAGGCACTAATCACGAAACAAACAAACCCTTTTCAGCATCAAACTTGGAAACAACGCCAACAGTATTGGAAGAAAAAGTCTGTTCCCTGGCTTGAACATCAAGCTGAACGTGGCAACGAATATTGCAGTGCTGTTTACCGTGCATTACAAGCCAGCTGTGGCATACAAACTTCCATGAGTTGTAAGGGTAATTGTTTCTTTGACACGCTAAAAACTGAAAACTTGCATCATTATTGATTTAAAACGAGAGAAAATGTTAAATGGCTTATTTTTGAGTATATCAAAGTATATTATAATTGCACGAGGCGACATGCAAAGATCAGTAACTAAATACCTGCTCATTTACTCTGATGTGAATGATTTTAAATACCGGAGCTTTTATGTGTCAGGTATGTGACAAAAAGAACGAATACCTTCAGCATGATTCACGAAAACGTTTATTCCTGAAATTGGCGGCAGCCTCTGCGCTGGGTTTGGGTATTAGTGGTGCAGGTATCGCCAGTGTGGAAGAAACAAAGGTACCTTTGCCGTCATCTACCAAAATCCCGCCCCAGCCTGAGAACGTGCTTACCCCTGATCAAGCTTTGGAAAGATTAATGGCAGGCAGCAAGCGGCATGGTAGTGGTCAATCGACTGTATCCTTGGACATACATACTTCCCAGGATGCTCTGGTTAAAGGGCAAAACCCCTACGCTGCCATTTTGGGTTGCGCCGACTCCAGAGTCGGTCCTGAACAGTGTTTTGATGAGGCTCACGGGGATCTATTTGTGGCTCGAGTTGCTGGTAATTATATAACTGTCGATTTTCTGGCCACGCTTGAATATGCGGTTGCCGTATTACATACACCGTTGATCATGGTGCTTGGCCATGAAAGCTGTGGAGCTGTGGGAGCCGCTATTGATGCCATTGATAAGAATAAACAGTTTCCAGGACACATCCAAACAATGGCAACTGCATTATCGCCTGCAGTCAGAGCAGCGAGAAATATGCCCGGAATGCTATATGAAAATGCGGTCAAAATGAATGTCATCCTCACTGTTGCCGAGCTGAAGAATAGTACCCCGATCTTGAGTCAATCCGTGAAGGAGAAAAAAATTCAGATAGTAGGCGGAGTATACCGACTAGGTACAGGTATAGTTGAATTAGTTTCTTAAGCTTAAGAACTTAGTGGTATTGGGAAGTTAAAGCGAACTGAAACGTAATAATTTGAGAATTGCCTAATAGATTGATGGTTAAAATAAAATTCAGTTTCTTTCAAGTGCAAATAAACAGTATATATTCAGATACACCAGCGATCTTTGCCAAACGGCGTTTAGCAAAGCCCCAGAAAGACTCCATACTGTAAATACGCAAGTTCTCATGGTGTGGAGAATCAATGCCTAACTTTGGCACCGGCCGCTTGCGCCAACTCGGTACCCGACTAACGCTAAATTGTTGTGGGTCGTAGCGAGGCAAAGGCGGATACTGTCGTTTTCATGCATAACATGCACACGGCTCCAATCGTTATAAAGCTAGATATCATCCCGTTGAACTAGCGGCGCTGTCATTAACCTTGTATCTTTCTTATTTCAAGATCTATCGATGTGTCTTTATTCGAAGTATCTCGTCCATGGATGAGCCGATACAGTACTGGCAATACAAGCAGGGTCAGAATAGTGGAGGAAAGAATGCCTCCGATTACTACCGTTGCCAGAGGCCGCTGCACTTCCGCGCCGGTACCGGTAGCCAGCGCCATCGGCAGGAAACCGATCGACGCCACTAAGGCCGTCATCAGTACAGGGCGCAGCCGGGTCAGCGCACCGGTTTGAATCGCATCATCCAAAGATAATCCTTCTTTTTCTCTCAATCCGCGGATAAACGCCAGCATCACCAAGCCGTTCAGAACCGCTACGCCGGATAGCGCGATAAATCCAACCCCGGCTGAAATGGACAATGGAATATCGCGCAGCCATAACGCAAATATGCCGCCGGTCAAAGCAAAAGGAACGCCGGTGAACATGAGCAGTCCATCACGCATATTGCCGAACATCGTGTACAGCAGAATAAAAATCAAACCGAGTGCGACTGGTATCACGATCTGGAGACGCTGTGCTGCGGAAATCATTTGTTCAAACTGGCCGCCCCAGGTTGTCCAGTATCCCAGTGGGATCGGTACTTTTTTTGCGATCAGTTGTTCGGCTTCATGGACGAATGAACCCAGATCACGGCCACGCACATTGGCGGTAATCACGATCCTGCGCTTACCATTTTCCCGGCTGACTTGATTGGGGCCCTGAGTGATCTCGAAGTTGGCCACTTCTCCCAGAGTGACAAAAACCGGCACAGCCGGTTGGGCTGCTTGTGCAGCTTGCGGTGCATTGGCAGCCATAGTCACACTTTGCATCGGAACGCTGATGGGTAGCCGTTTCAGCGCTTCAATATCGGCGCGCAAATGCTCCGGCAAGCGGATTTGCAGATCAAAGCGCCGGTCGCCTTCAAAAATCATCCCGGTGCTTCTGCCGCCCACCGACATGGCGACGACATCTTGCACATCGCGGCCATTCAGGCCATACCGCGCCATTTTTGCGCGATCCATTTGGATGGACAGCACCGGTAAACCGGTAATTTGTTCCGTTCGCACATCCGCAGCGCCAGGAACGGTTTTAAGCTGCTTTTCTATGGCTTCGCCTAAAGCCAGCAGGGTATCCATATCATCGCCAAATACTTTGACGGCGACATCGGCACGCACACCGGAAAGCAGTTCATTAAAGCGCATTTGTATTGGCTGGGTAAATTCGTAGTTATTACCCGGAACCTTGCGTACAGCCTGTTCCATGGCGGCAACTAACTCTGCTTTGGTGTGATGCGGGCCTGGCCATTCCGATTGCGGTTTGAGGATGATAAAAACATCTGCAACACTCGGCGGCATGGGGTCCGTGGCAATCTCGGCAGTGCCGATTTTGGAGAACACTCTGTCGACTTCAGGAAATCTTTTTATCGCCTCTTCTAACTCATTCTGCATTTCAATCGCTGTGGTCAAACTGGTGCCCGGAATGCGGATGGCATGCAGCGCGATATCGCCTTCGTTCAAGCTGGGAACAAACTCACTGCCGACACGCGTCGTCAATAAACCTGACAATATGACAATAACGACAGCAATCGTCACGGTGAGCTCGCGGTGTTTCATGGTTGCCGTCAATATCGGCACATAGGCTTTTTTGGCCCATGCCATTACCGGGCTTTCCGTCTCTTTCACTTTACCGGACAGAAAGAATGCAATCGCTGCCGGAACAAAGGTCAGGGAGAGAATCATTGCCGCAATCAACGCAGTCACAACCGTGAGCGCCATCGGATGAAACATCTTTCCTTCGACACTCGTCAATGCAAAAATGGGTAAGTAGACGATAATAATGATCAACTCACCGTAGATCAGTACCCGTCGCGCTTCTCTGGAGGCATCAAATACGAGCTCAAGACGTTCAGTGAGCGTCAATTCCCGCCCCAGCCGCATTTGTTCATGCGCCAGCCTGCGGATACTGTTTTCGACAATGACGATCGCACCATCCACGATAATGCCAAAATCAATCGCTCCCAAACTCATCAGGTTGGCGCTGACGTGATTGGTCACCATACCGGTGAACGTAAACAGCATCGACAGCGGAATCACAAACGCCGCAATCAGTGCCGCACGCATGTTGCCGAGAAACAGCAGCAAGACCACAATCACCAGCGCCGCACCTTCCAGCAGATTTTTCGCCACCGTATGAATGGTTTTATCCACCAAGGTGGTACGGTCATAGACCGGTGTTGTCACAATGCCTTCCGGTAAATTACGATTGATTTCCTCTAATTTTTTGGCTGCCGCTTGAGCCACAAGCCGGCTATTTTCTCCAATCAGCATATGCACCGTTCCCAGCACAACTTCTTTACCGTTCTGCGTCGCGGCACCGGTACGTAACTCCTTGCCGATCAAAATATCCGCGACATCCTTGACGCGAATCGGCGTGCCTTGCCTGGAACCCAGGATAATGTTGCCGATTTCATTCAGATTGGCGATTTGACCCGGTATGCGAACCAGATACTGTTCCCCACTTCTTTCAATATAACCGGCACCTACATTCAGATTGTTGCGTTCCAAAGCGGTCACCAAGTCCATCGATGACAGGCCGAAAGAAATCATTTTATCCGGGTAAGGCACTACATGAAATTGTTTAACAAAACCACCTAGAGTGTTAATTTCTGTCACACCTTTAACCATGCGCAACTGCGGCCTGATGACCCAATCCTGAATTTCGCGTAAATCGGTTGTTGTATATTCCGAGCCATCCAGTTTTTTTGCACCTGGCTTGGCATCGACAGTCCACATGAAAATTTCACCCAAGCCTGTGGAAATAGGCCCCATCATCGGCTCAATGCCTACGGGTAACCGGCCTTTCGCCTCTTGGATGCGTTGACTGACCTGCTGGCGCGCAAAATAAACATCGGTGCCGTCTTTGAAAATCACCGTGACCTGCGACAGGCCATAGCGTGAAATCGAGCGGGTATAGTCCAGATGGGGCAAACCCGCCATGATGGTTTCGATCGGAAACGTAATACGTTGCTCCGCCTCAACCGGCGAGTAACCCGGCGCGTTGGTATTGATTTGAACCTGCACATTGGTGATATCAGGCACCGCATCAATGGGTAATTTCTGATAGCTGTAGACGCCGATGATTGCCATCATCAATACCGCCATCAGCACAAGGCCGCGTTGGTAGATGGAAATATGTAAAATTCGTTCAAACATGATGAGTATGGCCTTATCAGGTAATCGGTTTAATGGTCGTGGCTTGCGCCTGCTTTACCCAGCTCAGCCTTAATGGCAAAACTGTTACCGCTCGCGTATTGCTCTCCGGAAGTCAGCCCCTTCAGCACCTCAACCATTTCGCCATCATTACGCCCCAGTTCCAAAGGGCGAACTTCAAAATAGTGATCATAGCGACCGAATACCACAGACCAATCGCGTAGCGTTTGAATGGCAGCCACTGAAACAGCCACAGGCACTTTAATTTCTTCTGCCACTAATTCGACGTTTATAAACATACCGGGACGCCATTTGCCCGCTTGATTATCCAATTCGACCCGGGCTGTTGCGGTGCGTGTTTGACCACCGATTAATGTAGAAATATAAGTAACGGTTCCATCACTTTCCACATCGTAAGCAGTCGCTTTTACCACGACTTTCTGACCCTCCCTAACTACATTCAAATCTTTTGGATAAACCGTAATAGCCGTCCATACGGTGGACACGTCAGCGATGGTATAAATTTCTCTGTCTTCTTTAAGTGCTTCACCCAATGCAATAGTCTTAGTAATAATGATTCCGGAAATCGGTGCGCGTATTTCATAATGCGTAAAATTGGTCTTCAGATGGTTCGATTCAGGTTGTACACCCAACGCACGTAACTTGACTGAGGCCAGTTCCAGCGCAATCTCGGCCTCATTCCACAGTTCCTGCGCCAGAAGAAATTCCTGTTTGGCGGAAATCTTTTCTTCCCACAATTGTTTTTCCCGTTCATAAGTCGTCTTTGCCAGAGCTATTCGTTTCTTGGCAACATAATATTGACTGCGCAAATCCGCCAGCATTGGACTTTCTATGACTGCCAGCACATCGCCTTTTTTCACGTGCTGACCAAGATTGCCTTGAACAGAAGTCACCATACCAGCAACCCGCGGCACTACCCGTACAATGGTGTGTTCGTTAAATGTCACTTCACCCGGCAGTTTGAGTTTTGGCTTGATGATCGCTGGCCCTGCTGTCAAAAGCTCAATGCCCATACTTTTCAGCATCTCATCCGGAATTTCCACTCGCCCCTCAATCTGGCTGTCACTCCAGCGTATTACTTTGCCATTGCGTGCAGCTGCAATGGCAATATCGAATGAATGCGGCTCTTCCACTACTTGGTCTCCCAGCAGATAATCCGCTTCGGGAGTAAATTTGAACAATTGTGCGGGTACTCCCAGCCGGGATAATGTAATTGCGAGATTGGCAGCTGTTGGCGGCAATAACTTACCCTTTTCATACAAATAAATCCGGAACTGTGGCGGCACGCCTTTCTCAAAAATAGTCAGCTCCACGCTAAAATCATTATCGGTGAATAACTTACCGCCTCTTGGTCCAACACCCGGTTGGTTTCCATCTAATTTTTCATTGGTATTGGTGCTCACTGCTTCCTCTGGCACTGCAGAAGGTTTATCCAACGTTAGAATCAATCCGCCCAATACAATCCCTATGGCAATCACAATCAGAATTGGCATCCATCGCGCTTTATTCATAATTTAATCCTTAATCTTTTTCCTGCCACTAGGGTTGGCGTAAGTTGATTTCATGATTGGCCCTGATACTATCGATAGGCCCTGCAATCAGGCGTTCGATGTCATTCACCAGGCGCTGATAGTTTGCCAGTGCACGTACATAGAGCACTTGATTCTGAAATAAAACACGTTGCGCATCCAGCAGCTCCAGCAAACCAAATTTCCCCAATTCATAGCCCCTGCGCATCACATGAAAAGCACTCTTAGCACCGGGCAATATCTCGTCACGCAATATATTAATTTCATTCCATGCCGCTGACATCATTTCATAAGATTGCGTAAGCTCAGTTTTCAATCGCAACTCCATCGCGGATTGCTCATCCACGGCTTTGTCTACTCGTTGATAAGCATCTTTGATATTTCCTTGGTTACGATCGAATAACGGTAATGGCACCATCACGCTCGCCACAGCCGTGTTACCGCCCAGCTGTGCGTGATGTACAACGCCTGCATTAATGGTAAGGTTAGGGATGCGGCGCGTTTGCTCTACTTCCAACAATGCTTTACGTTGCTCAATATTTTTCATCGCGCGCAGTGCCATTGGGTTTTTTAATACACGCTCTTCTAGCATTTGGAAACTAGGAGGGGGAATCAATATTTCAAGATTCCCCAAGGCTTTATTGAATTGCGGAGAGGCGCTATCCCATAACAATGCCAGTCGTCTGCGCGCTGATATTAAATCCCGTTGCGCTTGTTCATATTCAATACGCGTAGTCGATAGCCCCACCTTGACCCTGGTTTCTTCGATAGGCGCCACTTTCCCGCCTTGCACACGTTCGGTCACACTATTAACCACGTTTTGTGCAACTTGCCGGGTTTCTTCAGCAAGCCTGAGCCGCTCTTGCGCAGCGAGCACTTCCGTATACACATTGGCCACTCTGGCAATAATTTCCACCCGCCGGATTTCATAATCCTTGGCGGCCAGATCTTCACCCAGTAGCGCAGCGTTAACCCGAGCCGCGCGTTTCCCACCCAGCTCAATCAATTGCCCGATCCGGATGGTGGTCAGCTGCTGAACTACTTCCTGCGCTACTGAATCCGCTGAATTGAGATCACCACGAAGCTTTTGTATGTTTCCGATATTCTCAACGTTTACTGACAGCTCCGGATTTCTCAGTAAACCAGCCTGCAATGTTGCCCCTTCCAATGCACGCATTTCCTTGGAAAAAGCTGCCAATTCAGGGTTGCGGAGTAACGCAAGGTTAATTGCGTCACGTAAAGTCAGATTATTTCCCGCATCACCGACTACTATTGAATCGGTTGGATAACTTTTTATTCCATTAGATGGGGCACTAAACAAATCAGTACTGGCTTTTATCTGGGATGAGAAACCCAGCAATAAAGTAGAACTTAGTAATAGTATAATTCGTAATTCTGGAGCTACCCAATAGCATAACGCTATGAACAGATTGCTCAATTTCATGGAATCCCTCCGTAAGTGCTTAAGCCTATAAAACAGGTATTCGACAAGCTTGAATTGCCCTGTTTTTGCGGTGTTATGGATCGAAGGAACGATCCACAAACAACACAATTTAAGAATTTAGCTTAAAGCAATGCTGCGAGGAGGACGAAGAGGTAGATCGGGGATTACTTCAGGAATAATGGCGGAAATGAATACGGTTAAAACTTCTGTGGCGATCTGATCAGGTATCAGCGGAAAAGAATTAAAGAAAAAAGGTTGATACTGTCCCGTTGAATGCAGGCATAAATGGGTTGTCGCATCAAGATCAGCACCATCCTTGGAAACATTGGTTCGATGCGATTCCAGATGTGTGGCGGGATCAAGGGACAGCGCCTGATGAGCATGATCCAGTTCATGCGCAAATACCTCTCCTCGAAAGGATAAACTAAGCCCATTCGCCAGTATGCTAATAATTAGCATAAAGATAATAGGATAAATAGGATATCTCCGCATAGGATCCAAATTTTTTATATGTAAGCAAAATGTTACACGGATATAATCATTTCACATTATTCGAATATTTGCAATTTAGAAATTTTTGTAAAAAAATTCTGGCCTTCTATGTATTTCGAGGCGTGGAAAAATATAAGCAGAATAAAACTTGAATATCTCGTAATTAATACGCAGAAATCATGCCTTATTTATATTAATTTACAATCAACAAGATGATCCATCCAGCGATTATGCGGCGCATGGAAAATAAAGCACCCCGCCGCAAGCAGCGGAGTATTAACTGCGCTCTCCAATCTGCTGGTTTTCAACCAGCTTTCGCCCCAATGGGCGGGGAATTGAACCCTCAGAGATTAAAAGATTTCGTCATTTATTGTCTTAAATCTCAGATAACACGGATTCGCACAGATGCTACTTTATGGCTCTGAAATCTGTATTCATCTGTTTTTATAGGGGGCTGTCTGTTCCACTGTACGCGTGGTCATTGAAGTACTCATTCCGTAGCCTTTTAGTTAGTTCGGAATTTTCTAGGATTTTCTTGCAAAGGTACAAATTGGGGCAGGTGTATATTTTAGATACGTTTCTAATAAATTCATGAAGTGTGAAAAATGTTGTTATCGACACTCCATTTTTTATGGCATGCCGTTAATTTAATTGTTAAATCTTAGATGCAGAATCATGGGTGCGACATTTTGTCGCATTGTTTTTTCTTCCAGGAAGAAAGATACTCCTTATAGGTATTAGCAACAGTATTAAATAGTCAAAATTATGAATACGACTAAATCCCTATTACACAATTACTTTCTTAGTATTTCTCTTAGGAAATAGAATAAACATGAACAAAATGAAATTACTTGCACGTACATTGACTGGCATCATGCTGATGGGTTTGGGGCAGAGCGTGCTGGCGCATACGCGCCTAGATGTTCCCACGCAAACTGAAGGAACTCGGACAATCAATAATATCGTAATTGGTCACTCCTGCAGTGATACTGTCCGTGTTATTGGGACATCAGTTGTATTTCCAAATGGTCTGGATTCAGCTATTCTCGTGGATGGTCAGCCGCATGGTGGTCCATTGACTGATTTCCTGACAAATTATGGAAATAATTTTCAGCTTTTATGGAATCGCGGAGCATTCGATGCGATGGCAGAGAAAAAAGATTCAAACGGTAACGTGGTTGGATTCTGGGTGGGCGGTGGACCCGGTATGCCGAGCGATTTGAATGTTGCCACGCCTGTGAGACTTACAGCAGCCGGAATCGAACCGACATCCTGCGCCAGTAGCGTGAAGATCAGTGTTTCGATTGCTAATATCTGCGAAATTACCGGTGTGGGTGATTTTGGCAGAGAAGGTGTCGTTGATCTGTGGACGCATAATAACCTGGGTACCCCGTATGATCGCGTGAGCACAACCGACGATGGCCCGGCTTCATTTACTATTACGCGCGATCTGGTAACAAATCCATTGCCTTCATCATGTGGTGGTACTGGCGTCACTGTAGAAGTAAAACCATCGGCCGCGCAAATTAATCGCGATATGCCAGTTGTAATTGACGGGCAACAGATCTGGCCGCTGCCGTAGATCGCTAAACCATGAGCTCTTTACGGAGCTTGCCGCAACGGGAAAACCCGACAAGATATTGCTAGCTTGTCGGGTTTTTGTTGATGGGGGTGCGACATTTTGTCGCATTGCTATTTGTTTGCCTGAACAAGATAATAAGATCAGGTACTACGATAAAGGTGTAGCTCCAGAAATAGCTTAATGCGTCTTTACGACATGAGGAGAATTAGTTATGCAACCCAACATCTTGAAAAAATTATTAATCAGCATTTTCATGTTGGCGTATACGATAGGTTATGCGCAGCTCAGTGGAGCGGATGAAGGTGGTGCAGTATTGGATCCAACGGGTACCGTTAGAAATTTTACCGGTTATGCGCAAATCACCTGCTTTGATAACGGCAATGGACCGGCTGATTATTTAGAAGCCGATATCATAGACCTTTCCGCCCCAGTGGAACATTTATTGGTTAATTTGCTGTTGCTAAAGGGTGACAGGGCAATTAGTGTCAGTGATACAGTTTCAGGGGATGCAAATCCAAGTCCACCCATTATACTGCAAGGAGGGAACGGGGTTTATTTGTTGGTGGTGAACAAAACCGATGTAGGTCCAAGACAATTTGTAGTCGACTATCATTGTAAGACAGCAACAGGTGCTCATACCGGAACAGATATTAATGTCAAACAATTTGAGTGATTCTTGACGTTTAGGATGTTAAACCGTGATTTATTTGATATCCCAGTTTCTTATAGTGGTGAACCTGGAAGATGATTGAATAGCATTGTCAAATGATTCAAATAATCAATGAAGGTACCAGAACAATGATTAAGAAAATAAAGTGGTTGTTCTTTATAGTTCCAATGCTGAGTCTGTATACAACGACATCGGTTGCAGAACATCTGGATAAGATCTCGCCTGCCTGTACGCTGACTACATTGGAAGGTGCGCCCGCGCATAATTTGCAGGAATTTAAAGGGAAAGTTGTTTACATGGATTTCTGGGCATCTTGGTGTCTCCCTTGTGTGAAATCCTTTCCTTTCTTAAATGAGCTCGATCATGATTTAAAAGAACAAGGCTTACATGTCATTGGCATCAATCTGGATGAGAAAGTTACGGATGCCCAGGAATTTCTTGCTAAACATCCGGTGGATTTTTCTATTGTTGCGGATCCCAGTAAACAATGCGCCAAAGGTTTTGAAGTAATAGCAATGCCAACATCCTATTTAATTGATCGAAAAGGAAACATTCGGCATATACATCGAGGATTTCGTTCTGGTGAAACTAACGAGTTGCGTGCTTTAATTACTCAACTTGTGATGGAACATCCATAAGGACCTACATCGACGACCCCAGTTTTCATAAAAAAGTCAATATGCTACGATCGGTTAGACTAATGCTTATAATCAGGTATCGGTTTGACAGGTTGTATCAATGGGCTCCTTGGTAAATTTAGACATGCTGCCTCCTTGTATCCATAACAGATGTTAATGAGGAATGACATTATAGTAAGTCATGTATTTGTATATCGGTTATAGCAGATTCTCTGGTCTGATAGACATTGCCGGTCAATCTCTTTGCCTACATTTAAGGCAACAATCAGAAGTCTATTTGCCCCTATACTTAGCACATTCATCTACAACCTCATCCACAGATTTTGTGGAAAAAATCTCTTACTGATTATTGGTATTCTACAAAGAAAAACGATCTTCCAGCCAGCCCGCCCACTTCACCGCCATGACAATCAAATCAGCACGATACTTTGCATTATATTTTTTTGGAGTACGCGAATGATAATAGGCTGCTCTCGTCCAGATGTCGCCTTTATCATTCTTGATATGTAAACGGACTCGCCAAGCGGCTAGATCATAAGCATAACACCCCGAATTTGCTACATGGGCAGGAGTAATGCCATATTTGGATAAATCTTGAAGAAACAAAGTATTAAATTGCATTGAGCCAACATCATGAGTACCGTTACTGTTACGCACCCATTGACCTGGTTTTCCGCCCTCTTTCGGCTATTGCGAGTAAGATATTAGCTGGTATTTCATACTTAATGGCTGCTGTAATTGAGCACACCACTCTTTCTTGCATATCCGGTGGCAAATCCATCATCGAACAAATCGCTTAAATACCTTATTCATTATTTACCCCTTCCTTGCGAAATATTGTTCATACCTGATGATTCCTGGGCCTGGCCTTTTTCAATGGCGCTACGTAATGCATCCGTTCCTGCGCTTCTTGCTGCTGTCAGCCGACCGGCTGCCAGTGTGCCGCCATAAGACGCAACGGCTGCTGCCAGTCACAATGCCAGCCAGCAACAGCGGTAATCTGGCAATCAATACAAAAAATGCCATCGTAAATATCAACATAACCGCCAGTTCTTCATAATTCAAAACGTTTTATACCTCTATACTATTTTCAGTAATAAGGCTAAAACGCATGAAAATCCGCCGAACTACAGGATATGGCGCTACTTAAAGCCTTTAATCATCCCCAAAATGTATCAAACTGAAAATAGTTCATAGGTATAAAACGTTTTTACCCATTTTGGCGTAGAAACTAGATAACAGATCACTCAATCAGGAGCATCACAAATAGCTGAATACCGGCTGTGCCTTTAAATCCCCTAAATTTCCATTACGTACAACTTCAGGGAAATCGCCCCAATCAGCACTCTCACCGGTACTGCCAAGTTAACTGTATCTGAGCGATAATAGCGGAATAAATAGTGCAGCGGCCATATACAAACGCCATCGATTTAACTTAAGTCACCGGGACATCGAAGACCGGTTGGCTGAAAAGGAGATCGATGTAACTCATGAATTGATTCGTCTGTGGTGCATCAAGTTTGGCCCAAGATATGCCAGAAAGCTGAGGCACCAACACGAAGATTGGCCAATATTCCGGTTATTCTCGCAGAGAGTTTTAACCATATGAACTATAGATCAAATCTTATTTTGTAATTTAGGTTCTATGTCCCGATCTAAATCCAACGAATATGGCCCTTTATACGGGTATTGCAGAAGAACCCCACTTAATAACCCCAAGTAAAAACCGGTTCAACAACATGTTGAATCTGCAAACTCACAATCAGTCCAAAATACCGCGCATCAAAAGAATTGGGGTTTACATCAGACATAAGCAGATATTCAGAATCACCCAGCATCTTCTCCCCCAAACGATATTGCGGCAGTTCAGAACCATCAATATCTGTTTTTAACTGGACACTGTTAGGCAACAGTTCACCGTTAACCTTAATCCCTGCCCCACCGATAGAAACAGTGTCTCCTGCCTGTGCAAAAACACGTTTCAGCAACATCCCATAACCGCCCGGACAATTACCCGTGCTAATGTAATGCCGTGCCATAGCCATATCAAAAACTTCGTCTTGTGGTGGACAGAAAGAGACGTATGCGCCCTTCCCTACTGGTTCATCAACTATCTTGTAAAACCCCACCGGAAAACTCGGCGTATTATTGTAATAATTGCTGTTTTACGCTGATTGGATTATCAATTAAGAAATCCTTAACGATAAACTGAAAGGCTATGTCATCGTTAATTATGGGTCACTGTAAATAAACACAAACTATTATTTATAAACAAGTCATTAACCAAAAAACTAATAATTGATATTTTGCCTCAAATTCATTTGGTTACATGACAACCACTAACTAACGATGACATAGCCAACTGTAAGATAAAGGCATAAGCCCACATCGTACAAGTGAAAAAGCTGCTCAATTATCAATCCTGAATAAATACGTTTCTGTGCATAGGCTACATTCTGATAATCAAGTAGAAAGTAAGATTTATCTAATAATGTAAGCTGATCAAATGTTATTTAGCTTCTGCACCCATTTTCCGATGAGAGGCTGCCATTTCCAAATTCTCTTTTGTAGCTAGCTCGTACGCACGTATCAAACCTTGGCACATTGATCCCATGTCTAGCCCTTGTCTACCATAGTATTGGCTTTCTGCTTGATATTTTTCATACATTTTTTGGTGTTCCTGAACTTTTGATTGCATCTCCTTAGCAGCTGCATCGTAATATTTAGCTAGTGCCTCATGGTCAGCAGGAGTTTTAGCATTTTGAACAGCTTGTCCCATGTCCATTGAGTAAGCATTCATTTGCACACCGAAAAGTAATAAACCCAGAATAATTAAAAATAAAACACTAATTTTAGTTTTCATAAGATCACCATAAATCCATTATAGTAGTAGGAGCATTAATATTACTACGTCAGGAGCATTTGCACTAGCATGCAATGTGGTTAAAGCAGAAAAATTATTTAATCGCTTCGGCCATTATGCGATGAGATTTAGCCAAATCCATATTTTGCTTTGTAGCTTGCTCATACACATATATCAAAGCACGACACATTGATTCCATATCTAAGCCGCGTTTTCCATAATATTGTCTTTGTGCTTCATATTCCGCTAGCATTTTCTTATGTTCTTCTGCATTTGACTGCATCTCCTTTGCAGTATCCTCATAATGCTGAGCAAGTTCATTATGGGCACTAGGAGTTTTTGCATTCCGAATTTCTTCAGTCATATCCATCTGATAAGGTTCAAAAGGCGCACAGGAAGTTAGTACCCAGAACAAACCAAAAATAGCTAATGATAAAATCGAGATTCTCATAGTTATATGCCCTTATTGTTATGGTCGCAGTTAATATCCTACTAAAAATTTCTTCATTCCTGCAAGGGAGAAGCCCAGTAACATTTAGCGATGACCATTTTTCGAAGTGTTTCTTCCTCAGCGCTGAAAGCTTCTATGGTTTCTGGGTCAAACTGACTTCCTGCCATGCGCAATATCTCCGCCTTGGCTATATCAAATGAATTTGCTTTACGATAAGGTCGATCAGAAGTAATGGCATCTAAAGTATCAATAACCATGAAAAGGCGTGCACCTAAAGGAATCTGACTGCCGCTCAGCCCTTTTGGGTAACCTGATCCATCATAGCGTTCCTCATGACAGAGAATAATATCTGCGGCATCCGTCATGCCGGGTATTTGCGATATGAGATGATAGCCTTTTTCGGGATGTGTTCGCATTTCAGTCCACTCAGATTCTGTCAAAGAATCGGGTTTCAATAATATGGCATCGGAAATACCAATCTTGCCAATGTCGTGCAACAAAGCTCCCCAGTAAATTTGCTGAATGGTATTTGGATCGACGGAAAACCGACGTGCAAGCACTAATGTATGGCAAGCAACGCGTTTAGAGTGCAAACTGGTCTCGTGTTCTCTAAGATCCAGTGCGCTCACCAAGGTTTCTGCCAGGAGATTAAACATGTCTTCCTGTCTTGCGCAGGTATCTCTAGTTTTGAGGAAACAATGTTCGGAACAATATGTATCACCCGCAGAATTATAGGGTTGTTTTGCAATCAAGTTTCCACAATGTCGGCAATAAGCTTTCAATTGGTGCCCTGCTTTAGCTACTTGATCATTGTTTGTCATATGCATCCCTGTAGCTAGAGATCAATATATTGTTGTGTTTATTTTAATTTTTCCCTAAGTGGCGATAACGGATCACTTTTCTCAGTTCCAAAACAATCAAGGGTATGAATCCTACCGCGAACCACCCTACGCACTGACTTAGCGTAATAGGTTCTACTCCGAACAAGGTTTGAAACATTGGAACATGGTGTATCGCCAACTGCAAGCCAAAGCATACTGCCACAACCAAAAATAACCTTATATTGGAAAACATGCTTATTTCCCAAATGGCCCGCTGCTCGCTTCGGGCCCCAAAGGCGCGCAGCAACCCGGCAATCACTAAAGTAGTAAACGCAGCATCGCGGGCTTGTTCAAGACTGCTATCCATTATGTAGAGCTCATAGGCAAATACACCCAGCGTCACGCTGGCGGTCAGTAAGCCGGTAAATAGTGTTAGCTTGATTAAATCACGATTGATTAACGCCGTCTGTGGATTCCGCGGTGGACGGTCCAACACGTCGGAGTCAACCGGATCGGTCGACAACGCCAGAGCCGCAAAGCCATCAGTTACCAAGTTGATCCACAGAAGATGTAAAGGCAATAGAGGAAGCGGCCAGCCCAGTAGAACTGCGACCAGCATCACGATTAATTCGCCGGTACTGCTACCCAGCAGATAGGCCAAAGTTTTAGCAATGTTGTCATAAATGCCTCGTCCTTCTTCCACAGCAGCGACAATAGAAGCAAAGTTGTCATCCGTAATAATGATATCCGCCGCTTCCTTGGTCACCTCGGTGCCAGTAACGCCCATAGCGATACCAATGGATGCTTCCTTGATTGCGGGAGCATCGTTCACCCCATCTCCGGTCATCGCCACTACCGCACTTTGCGCCTTCCACGCGCGGACGATGCGAAGCTTGTGCTCGGCGGTGACGCGCGCATAAACGGAAACCCTTGATACACGCTCCTTCAGCGCTGCGTCATCCAATCGATCGAGTTCGATGCCTGTGAGAATTTCGTCATTCTTACCCAGAATACCCAGCTCACGCCCTATCGCTCGTGCCGTATCAGGATGATCACCAGTAATCATCACAGTTTTGATGCCAGCCCGTTTGCATTTGGCCACAGCCTCTTTTGCCTCGGCGCGTGGCGGATCCTGTAAGCCTATTAGCCCCAGAAAGATAAGTTCCTTCTCGATTTCGGCATTATCTGTCACTTTGCCTTCTTCGAAACTGAAGCCATCCAGGATACGCTCAGCAACCGCAAGCATGCGTAGCGCATCGTTTGCCAGCAACGTATTAGCATGGAGAAGCCGGACGCGGTCACTTTCTGTCAGATCCCTAATTCCCTGGTCGGTACGGATTCGGGTGCAGCGGTCGAGAATCACTTCCGGTGCACCTTTGACGAATGCCCAGGAATGATTTTCCTGCCGACGGATGACAGTCATGCGCTTGCGCACAGAATCGAAAGGGATAATGGCCAGTCTTGGCATTTCAGCCTCAATCATTGGCCGAGTAATATTGCCTTTGGCGGCAGCAACCAGCAGCGCTCCTTCAGTAGGATCGCCCACTATCATGGATCGACCATCTATTAAAGCTAGCTCGGCATCGTTGCAAGCAGCCGATGCACGGAGCAGCGCGAGAAGTGATGGGGTTCCCTCTACCGGGATTTCTGCATTTCCGACAAAAAACGCCCCCTCGGTTGAATAACCTTCGCCAGTGATGCGATACAAGTTATCTGCCGTGGCTAATTTACAAGCAGTCATTTCGCCCATCGTCAGGGTACCCGTCTTGTCCGTGCAAATGACCTGAGCGCGGCCTAATGTTTCAATCGAAGCCAGGCGTCGCACCAATGCATTCCGACGCACCATGCGCTGTACACCCAAAGCAAGCGCGATAGTCACTACCGCCGGCAATCCCTCGGGGATAGCAGCAACAGCGAGACTCACCGTGCTTAAGAAGAGCTCAAATGGCGCTATCCCCCGCAATAATCCTAGCCCAAAAATCAGTGCAACAATGCTGAAACAGGCCAGCAATAACATATGTCCTACCCGGTCGAGCTGGACTTGCAACGGAGTTTCTCCACTTTCGGCAGTCTCCAGCAGTTTAGCGATATGGCCGAGTTCCGTTTCCATGCCGGTATTAACCACCAATGCGCGACCGGAACCGCCTGTTACGCTGGTACCAAGAAAAACCATATTTTTTCGCTCGGCCAAAGCTGTTTCTGGAGGCAGATTATCCGTAAATTTGTTTACAGCTTGCGATTCACCAGTTAGCGGCGCTTCGTTGATGCGTAGAACAGAGGCCTGAATCAGGCGAGCATCCGCAGTAACCAGATCCCCTCCTTCTAGCAGCAGAATATCGCCGGGTACGATTTCGGTTGCAGCAACTACCACGCTATGGCCATTACGCACTACGCGACAATGAGGTGCTACCATATCAGCTAAAGCGGCAGCAGCCTTTTCGGCACGATATTCTTGAATGAAACCAATCAGTGCATTCAATATTACGATGGCAATAATGGCGATGCCATCCACGGTTTCACCCAGTGCTGACGAAATAGCTGCTGCGCCAATCAACACCCAGATAACCAGGCTTTTAAACTGACTTGCCAAAATAACAAAAGCTGAAAATCGCTTACCCTTTTGTAGTTTATTAGGCCCATTACGGACGAGGCGGGCAGCGACTTCCTCATCGGTTAGCCCCTTTTCTGTATCGGTCACAAGAAGACTTGCGAGTTCGGCTGTCGATTGGTTATGCCATAAGGTCATGATGGTATTCTGTCCATTAACATTAATGAATTCACTACGATTTTTCCGATTCAATGCTGTATCTATGTTTTATCTGCCAGATACTTGATATCCGTATGCCAACGCCAAATCACATAGATCGCCGGAATTACAAATAGGGTCAGCAGCAGGGCCGAGCCAACGCCGCCGATCATCGGTGCAGCCAATCGCTTCATCACATCAGCACCGACGCCGGTGGCCAGCATGACCGGCATCAAACCGACGATATTGGCCAAGCCTGTCATCATCACCGGGCGGATGCGTTCCATGGCTCCCGATTTCACAGTTTCCAGCAAGTCATCGAGGGAGTTCAATTGCCCGGATTCTCGCCGCCGCTTTACTGCCCCGTCTAAATAGGACAGCATGATGGCACTGGTCTCTGCAGCCACCCCAGCCAGCGCAATCAAACCGACCCATACGGCGATGCTCATATTGTAGTTCAGCCAATACAGCGCCCAAAGACCGCCGACCAGAGAGAGCGGTACTCCAAGCATAACCATGAGTGTTTCGGCGACGGAACGGAACGTAAAATAATACAAAAGAAAAATAATGGCGAGGGTCAATGGTACGAATATTTTAAGCCGTTCCTTCACTCGTTCCATGAATTCATATTGCCCCGACCAGACTAGTATATAACCAGGGGGTAATTCAATCTTGTCGCGTACTACCTGTTTCAAATCTTCCACATAACTACCCATGTCACGATCTGCCATATCCACGTATACATAACCAGACAACATACCGTCCTCATCACGGATCATGGCAGGGCCGCTGACCATGCGTAATTCCACCAACTGGGCCAGGGGCACTTGTGCACCATTGGGCGTGCTTACCGTCAGCCGCCCCAGTTTGTCCAGGTCATCGCGCAGTTCACGCTGGTAGCGCAGGTTGATAGGATAGCGCTCACGCCCTTCAATGGTGGTGGTGATGTTTTCCCCGCCGATACCCGATTCGATGATTCTGCTCACGTCCATGACGGTGAATCCATAGCGGGCGATTTCATCGCGGTTGATGTTAATATCTAAATAATAGCCGCCCGAAACTCTTTCCGCGTAGACGCTACGGGTACCGGGAACATCCTTGGCGACCATCTCGATTTCTTTGCCGATAGTCTCAATAGTCTTCAAATCCGGCCCGAAAATCTTTATGCCCACAGGCGTGCGTACGCCAGTCGTGAGCATGTCAAGGCGCGCTTTGATGGGCATAGACCAGGTATTAGTTACACCAGGAAACTGCAAAGCTTGGTCCATCTCGGTGATTAAGTCTTCATAACTCAGGTCTTTGCGCCATTGTTCCTTGGGTTTCAGCTCAACGAGCACTTCCATCATGCTGAATGGTGCCGGATCGGTGGACGTATCGGCACGCCCAGCCTTGCCAAAAACGAGTTCCACCTCGGGAAAGGATTTTAGCTTCTGATCCATTTGCTGCAATAATTTACCCGCTTCCGTCACCGAAATACCCGGCAGGGTAGTTGGCATATAGAGAATCGTACCTTCGTAAAGTGGTGGCATAAACTCTGACCCAATGCGCTGCAAAGGAATCACAATGCTCGCCATTAAAATTAAGGAAAGTACGATTAGACTCCATCGGTAACGCAAAGCTAGAGCCAGCAGCGGCGCGTATATCCGTTGCAATAGTCGTGTGACCGGGTGACGTTGTTCCGGGATAATGCGACCACGAATTAAAATTGACAACAGCGCCGGGATCAACGTCACGGCGAGTACTGCGCTCATGGCGATGGCCAGTATTTTAGTTAGCGCCAGCGGCGTAAATAGTCGACCTTCCTGGGCTTCCAGGACGAATACGGGCATGAAAGCGATTGCAATAACCAGAAGTGAGGCAAAAATCGGCGGCCCGACTTCCTTGGCGGAATCAATGAGTATCTGCTCGCGATCACCTTTGCGTCCATTTCGCTCCCACTCTTCCAACCGCCTGTGGGCATTGTCCACCATAACGATGGATGCATCTACCATATCGCCAAGGGCGACGATAATGCCGCCTATTGCCATGATATTTAATCCAACGCCGAGATAATACATGGGGATGAACGCAATCAATACTGCCAAAGGCAAGGTAATTATCGGGATGAGCGCGGAGCGCAGGTGCAGTAAAAATCCGACAATGAGCACGCTGATCACTACCAGTTCTTCGATTAGGTTTTCTGTAGCAGTAGCGATGGATTCGTGGATCAGGTTGCTGCGATCGTAGACAGCAACAATCTTGACTCCCTTGGGCAGAGACGGCTCGATCTCCTTGAGCTTGGCATTGACCCGTTCAATGACGGCGGAAACATCCTCTCCATAGCGCATGACAACCACGCCACCCACCGTCTCACCTTGGCCGTTCAGTTCCACGATGCCGCGCCGCATGTCCGGCCCCAGCCCGACCGAGGCCACGTCGCGCAGCAGGATCGGGGTGCCATTGGCACTAACGCCCACGGCGATTTTTTCGATGTCGGCGGTGGACTTGATGTAGCCACGCCCTCGGATCATGTACTCAATACCGGAAAACTCCACTACCCGGCCACCCACATCCAGATTGCTCATACGTATCTTGTCGAGAATCTCATTCAGGTTGAGTTTATAAGCCAACACCTTAGTGGGGTCGAGGTTGATCTGGTACTGGCGTACGAAACCGCCCACACTGGCGACTTCCGCCACCCCGTCCACAGCCGCCAGCCAGTAACGCAGATACCAGTCCTGAAACGAGCGCAACGAAGCGAGATCCTGCTGACCACTTTCGTCAACTAAGGCATATTGGAATACCCAGCCCACTGCTGTGGCATCCGGTCCCAGTTGCGGCGCTACGCCTTCCGGCAGTTTGCCGGATAACTGGTTCATATATTCCAGAACACGGGATCGCGCCCAGTAAATATCAGTACCTTCCTTGAACAGAACATAGACATAAGAAAAACCAAAATCCGAAAATCCCCGCACAACGGTCACATTGGGTGCGGATAGCAGGGCAGTGACAATCGGATAGGTGATCTGATCTTCCACCAGATCTGGAGATCGCCCCATCCACTTGCTATAGATGATGACTTGAGTATCGGACAAGTCCGGCAGGGCATCGATGGGGGTATTTTTCATTGCCCATAGACCGGCAGTAGCCGCACCAAACACCAGCAAAAATACGATGAGTCGGTTTCTGGCGCAAAATTCGATGAGATTTTCGATCATAATCGTTGCCTTAGTGCTTCATGCCAGGCATGCCGCCAACCGCTGACTTCAATTGGCTTTCGGAGTCAAGCAGGAAGTTGGCTGAAGTGATGACGTGTTCGCCCTCCTGGATTCCTTCCAGTATTTCTACCCAATCGCCACTGCGTTGGCCAATTTTGGCATTGCGCCATTCGAGCCGACCGCCGCCAAGATGAATAAAAATGATCTGCCGCTCACCCGATTCCAATACTGCATTCTTGGGTACGACAAGCCGCACACCCAGCGGAATTTTGAGCTCCAGATTAGCGTACATGCCGGGTTTAAGCTTTTCTCCCGGATTATCTAACTCGAAGCGCACCTTGCCGGTGCGCGATAGTGGATCAATGGTGGGATAAATGAAGGTGATGCGCGTTTGAAGCGTCATATCCGGCACATAGGATAGTGTTACGGTGGCGCGCTGACCTATCTCTATCAGCGGCATCTCATATTCGTAGATATCGCCCATAATCCAGATGTGGGATAAATCGGCGATAGTATAGAGCTCATCGCCAGGCTTCACGTGCAATCCTGTTACCGCCGTTCTGTCGATTACGGTGCCGCTTTGCGGCGCATGGATTGGTAGGGTTGTGAGTACAATGCCTGTACGCTCAAGATCTTGAATATGGTGCGGTTCTATATCCCACAACAGCATTCTACGACGTGATGCTTCCAGCAAAGCTCGTGCACCTTGTGCTACTTCGGGAAACTCACTTTTTCCCAATGTCTGACTACTCTGTAGCGAAATTAGATATTCTTCCTGCGTTGCCAATAATTCAGGACTATATAAGGTGAACAATTTTTGTCCTTGCTTAACGTGTTCTCCTGTGAAGTTAACGAACAATTGATCTACCCAGCCCTCCAGTTTTATGGTAACGCGGGAAAGCAGCTTTTCATCCACTTCCACCCGGCCTACGGTACGAATAACATGATCTACTGCCTGTCGTTTTGCCAGTTCGAACGTGACGCCGATTGATTGCAGTCGTTTTGGGCTGACAAACAGCATATTCTGCGACTCGGTAGATTTCTCGGTCTGTGAAGAATGCGCAAGTTCCAGATTGCCTTCGATTATCTGCTCTTGATTTCCATGCCCCGTTTTATCCATACTCATGTCATTGCCATGAGGAGAGTCTTCGTTAAGTTCTGATTGATTAAAGTGGAAAAACAAGAAAACAGTGATTATGGCAATTGCCACGGCAAGAACAACCAAGCCATAGCGCATACGTGATGTCAGGGAAGAGATGTTCATGGAGCTACCCCTATGATTCCTTCCAGCCGAGCCAACGCCTTTTTATGTTCAACCATTTCACTGTGGAACTCCAGTTCATTTTCTTGTAAGGTTAGTAAGCTATTAAGCAAAGTCAGAAAATCCACACGACCGACTGCATAGCTGGCTTGAGCTGAAGCGAGCGTTAAACGTGATTGGGGAATAATGGCATCTCTCAATAACTTGATAAGCAGCTCAGCGCGCTCGGCTTGAGCCATGTCATCTTTAATGCGAGCCAGTAATTCTTGCCGTAGTGCATGAAGATCCTGAAATACCGCCTCACGACTTGCAATTGCTTCATTCACACCTTCTCGTTGTTTAGTGGCGTAATAAAGTGGGATTTTGATATTCAACATAACTTGGTAGCCATTCACATTCATGACTGGATCGCGCGTTCCAAGGCCACTGAGCTCGAAATCTGGATAGTATTCCCGCTTGGCCAGCGCAATGGCTTGATTACCTTGCTCTACGGTTCTTTGCTGACCATGCAACAAAGGAGAAGATTGATCCAGTAAATCGTTTAGTTCCGCAATAGAATAACGCATCGGTGTGAATCGAATTTCCTCGGGCATGCCTAGCGGATCGCTCGGAAGTCTATTCAGAATTCGATTGATGCCCGCGTGTAGTGATTGCCTACGTTGTTCCAGAGTGGCTAAACGTGCCAGTAAGCGTGAAATTTCGGTTGAGGCCCGCAAAACATCCTGCTGTGCTGCCTGGCCAACCGAATAGCGGGCAGTGGCAGTCTTTTCAAACTGCTGCAACAGCAGCATTGTTTGTTGTAAAACACGAATTGAGTCATGTACGAAGTGCAGATCGTAGAAAACCTCTTTTAATCGGGCTATCACTGCTAATTGTGTTGCCAGATAATCCTGTTCAATGCGATCTGATCTTCGAGCGGCAATCTCGCCTTTAAGTCCTAACTTACCGGGGAACGGAATTTCCTGACTTAATCCATACATTACATCCTGTCGGGCCATATCGCGATATCCCATCGTTACTTTTGGGTCAGGTAGAGTCTGTACTTGTGGGATCACAGCTCTGGCTGATTCCCATCGCTGCAGACTTGCACGAATATCTGGGTTCTTTGCTAGCGCCTCCTGAACAAGTTCGTCTAGCCTGGAGAAAACCTCACCACCGAAAACTAAACTACAACATAAGAAAGTGCTCAGAAAAAAAACGACTTTACAATAAATAGCTGGGAATTTTATGCCTCTCATTGCAATCTACCCATTTCTGAAGCCAGTGGTAGATTTCCAGCACTGTAACTGATTTCGAGATCAGGCTGGGTGCCTTGAGATGGAATCGTCACTAATGCTGCTGCTCGAGCCCGCATTTGCGCCAAATCTGGATTATATCGAACCGTTAGAACATTATGATTTGTTCCAGCAGTAGCACTGTTTACAAGTAGTAACCTGTCTAAAGAGATGCTGTTTAACAAAATAAATAGTGGGGACATAAAATATCTCGTGTTCTTGGTACCAAAGCTTAAAGCGAGGTCCAGCCCAAGAAAGATTCGGTGCGCGTCTTATCGTTTATCTATGTTAGAGGAGGACGTTGAGGTTGCTCAGGAATGAATGAGATAGGTTTAGCTATTAGCGAGATTGCATAGGAAAAGCTATCAGAGGGAATTACCGCAGAGAGTGCAGATATAATAACTGTACTAAAGCTTGCTTGACATAAAGCGTTTGCCTCACACTCTTGATTAGAGATCACGCTGCTATCCATTGGTTGCTCGTGATGAATAGTGCGGAGGTGGTCATTAATTATAATAATAACATCGGTATTTAACTTGTTATCAGCATTTTCTTCATGTAAGCACAGTGGTATCCCAGCAGAGAATGTTCCTTGCACTGGTAACCAAAGCATAATTAGAACCAAAAATAATCTGTGCACTAAAAGCTTCACCTGATCCGCTCAAATTTGATTTTTTTTGATTGAATTGCAAAATACACAACATTACATATCTAACACTTTTTACACTAAAAGTATATTAGGTGTCAATTATGCTTTAGGTAGTCAAAGGCTCTAGACTAGAAAATATAATCTGCTAGTCTAGTAATTAACCTGATTGTTACAACAAGCTTGTTCAATATTATTTGCATTGGTGTTTCTACCCGCAAAATAGCCCTGCTTTGAAATAAATGTTGACGCCTATTGAAAATATTGACCAAGTATAAATTTCAACATTGCATACTACACAGCTGTGAAACTGCAATTCCCCACCGACTTGCCACAGGGAATTGCAAGCTTAATGCTTGACATTCCAATGATTGGAAGGTTTAGCATTGCTAATAAAAAACCAGCATCACGGGAGAAAATGCAACAAAAATATTAAAAGTGCTCGGGCTGGAGTGAAAATACATACATTGAATAACAGAGAAAGTGCCAACCACTCACTAGCAAAATATTTGACACGGGCTTTAATTAAGCTAAGTTGTAGAACTTGTACTTCTAATTTCTGGATATTTCTTCCATCAAAAACATGTACTTCTTTAGAAGGATAAAAATTATGCGAATAGAACACCACAAACATGCAGAAAAGACTGCTCGTGTTTCTCAGTCTACTGACGCAGACGTGATCTACACCTGTCCCATGCACCCGGAAATACGGCAAAATGGACCCGGGAATTGCCCAATTTGCGGAATGGCGCTGGAGCCGGAAACAATAACAGGCGAGGAAGGTGAAAATCCGGAGCTGACCGATATGCGCAAGCGCTTCTGGATCGGCCTTGCCCTGACCCTGCCAGTCTTTGCACTGGAAATGGGTAGCCATATTTTTGATCTTCATCGCTATATTAGTGGTACGCTATCCAACTGGATACAGTTGGTACTGGCCACACCTGTTGTGCTTTGGGCTGGAAAACCATTTTTTGAGCGCGGCTGGGCCTCCCTAAAAACCCGCAACTTGAATATGTTTACGCTGATTGCCATGGGTACGGGCGTGGCATGGCTGTACAGTATCGTGGCGACACTGGCTCCCGGTATTTTTCCTGAGGCTTTCCAGCAGGATGGCGCTGTCGCGGTATATTTCGAGGCTTCCGCTGTTATCACGGTACTGGTGTTATTGGGGCAGGTTCTCGAACTGAAAGCGCGCGAACAAACAGGCGGTGCAATCCGTGCCTTGCTTGATCTAGCACCGAAAACAGCTCGTCGGGTGAACGAAAGCGGCGAAGATGAGGATGTGCCTTTAGATCAAATTAAGGTTGGTGATCTAATACGTGTGCGCCCCGGTGAAAAAGTGCCACTCGACGGGATTGTAGCCGAAGGCCAGAGTGCTGTTGACGAATCCATGATTACGGGTGAATCGATGCCTGTTAAGAAAGAGCTGCAGAGTAAAGTTATCGGTGGAACGATGAATCAAACCGGTAGTTTTGTCATGAAGGCCGAGCTTGTCGGTAAAGACACGATGCTTTCACAAATCGTCCATATGGTTGCGGAAGCGCAACGCAGCCGCGCCCCGATACAGAGGTTGGCAGATATTGTTGCCTCATGGTTTGTTCCGGTTGTCATCTTGGTGGCAGTGCTTGCTTTTATCATCTGGGGCATATATGGGCCTTCTCCAGCGTTTAGTTATGCGCTCATCGCCGCTGTCAGTGTCCTGATTATCGCCTGCCCCTGCGCTTTAGGATTAGCCACACCCATGTCCATTATGGTTGGGGTGGGTAAAGGTGCTCAGGCAGGCGTACTGATCAAGAACGCAGAGGCGCTGGAGCGTTTGGAAAAAGTTGATACGCTGGTTATTGACAAGACCGGAACATTGACCGAAGGCAAGCCGACTGTGACAAAAATTGTAGCCACTAACAGTTTTGAAGAGGATGATCTTCTGTTGCTGGCCGCTTCATTGGAACAAGGCAGCGAACACCCGCTTGCTCATGCCATTGTTGTTGCGGCGAAAAAAAAGGGGTTGAATTTGGTTGCGGCAGATGAATTTGACTCGCCAACGGGTAAAGGAGTGATCGGTAAAATCAACGGACAGGCTGTTGTGCTTGGTAATGTCATGTTGATGGAGGAGAAATCTATTAATGTATCCTCTTTATCAACGCAAGCCGACGAACTGCGCTCCGACGGCGCAACCGTGATTTATATCGCCGTGGACGGTCAGGCTGCCGGGATTTTGTCTATCGCCGATCCGATTAAGGAAACAACACTGGATGCAATCCAGCAAATTCAAAATCTGGGTATTCATATTGTCATGTTAACTGGTGACAATCGCCGTACTGCAGAAGCTGTTGCAAAAACGTTAGGAATTGAAGCAGTAGAAGCTGAAATTCTGCCGGGAGACAAAGGCAAGATCGTTAAAAAGCTGCGCGATGAAGGACGTATTGTTGCCATGGCCGGGGACGGCACAAATGATGCTCCAGCATTGGCTGCTGCCGATGTTGGCATAGCTATGGGAACAGGTACAGATGTAGCCATGGAAAGCGCAGGCGTGACCTTGTTGAAAGGCGATCTGATCGGTATTGTCCGCGCCCGCAAACTGTCTGTTGCTACCATGAACAATATTCGGCAAAATCTGTTCTTTGCTTTTATTTACAATACCGCAGGTGTACCCATAGCGGCAGGCATACTGTACCCGCTCTTTGGAATCCTGCTTTCACCCATTATCGCCGCTGCAGCAATGTCATTATCCTCGGTCAGCGTTATAGGCAATGCTCTGCGGTTAAGATTATTGAAATTGTAAGATTTTAAATCCGGAGTTATTTTTTCATAAAGGACGCCAGAGGAATTGCTCTCCCGAATCCTTCTGGCTACCTCAAAATGATAATTACACATGCATTTGACGAAATCAGCGTCAAAGAATGATAGAAAACTGCAGTTTAGAGAAATTAAAATATCCTATTTTTAGATTATTTTGCAATAGAATCTTCAAATTAGCGCAACGTTGTTTGCACACGGCCCCTTTTGTCCTTGCCCGACATCATCTGGAGTGATGAAACCGAATCCTTTGTCCGCATTGAACCACTTTACTGTGCCTTTACTCATGCCGAATTTTCCTCGTTGGATTAATATTTTCTCGATCTTTATTCATAAAGCAGATGCTGACATGGTCTTTATGAATAAATAATGTTTACCCATTAAACTTCCTGATTTGAAAGATTGTTCAGCCAAACCCGATTTTTTCTATTATAAGGCGCATACTGCCCCAAACAAACCCATCAAAGAGAAACTGCCATGGCCATGAACCGTATCCAATTCCAAGCAGGCTTGTCCTTACCTGCATTCCTTGCGCAGTTTGGCACAGATGAACAATGCGCGGATGCATTGGAAGCGTCCCGTTGGCCGCAAGGATTCAGCTGCCCAGGCTGCGGCAACGCGAAATACTACTTGCTTAAGTTAGGAAAACACAAGAACTTCCAATGCAAGTGCTGCCGGTTGCAGACATCTCTGATCGCAGGCACCTTGTTCCAAAGCACCCACCTGGCGCTAAGCATTTGGTTCTTAGCAATTTATCTAATCAGCCAAGCCAAGACCGGTTTGTCGGCACTCGACCTTAAGCGGCAGTTGGGCGTGAGCTATCCCCCGGCTTGGCTGATTCAGCAGAAGCTGATGCAGGCGATGGTCGAACGGGATGCCAAGTACACGCTGTGTGGTAATGTCCAAGCGGATGATGCTTACCTTGGCGGAGAATTGGCTGGCGGCAAGGCAGGCCGGGGTTCCGAGAACAAGGTGCCTTTTGTGGCGGCCATTTCGCTCAGTGCCGAAGGCCGTCCCCTGTATATTAAAATGGCACCGGTTCCTGGTTTTACGCGCAAAGCGGTTTCCGACTGGGCTAACGCTGACCTCCAGCCAGGTTGTATAGTCACTTCCGATGGATTGGGTTGTTTTGCCGGGGTTACTGATGCAGGCTGCCAGCACCGGGCAATCGTCGCGGACGGTCGCAAACCCAAAGAATTACCAGAATTCAACTGGATCAACACGGTTTTGGGCAACCTCAAAACCAGCCTGGGCGGCGCTCATCATGCATTCGATTTCGCCAAATACGGAACCCGTTACCTCGGTGCGTTTGTTTACCGTTTCAACCGGCGCTTCCATCTTGAGATGCTTCCACTACGTCTACTCGCCGCTGCAGCCACTACCGGGCATCGCCCAACACGTTGGCTTCGGCAAGCTGAAGAATCTTTCTAATCAGGTTTTGTAATTTAGGTTCTATGTCACGATCTAAATCCAACGAATATGGCCCTTTATACGGGTATTGCAGAAGAACCCCACTTAATAACCCCACGTAAAAAACGGCTCAACCACATGTTGAATCTGCAAACCCGCAATCAGCCCAAAATACCGCGCATCAAAAGAATTCGGATTCACATCTGACATAAGCAGATATTCAGAATCACCCAGCACCCGCACACCCAAACGATATTGCGGCATTTCAGAACCATCAATATCTGTTTTTAACTGGGCACTGTTAGGCAGTAAGCCATCATTTACAGTAATACCCGCCTCATTAATAGAAACAGTATCCCCGGCTACCGCAAAAACACGTTTCAGCAACATGCCATAACCGCCTGGACAATTACCCGTGCTAATGTAATGCCGTGCCATAGCCATATCAAAAACCTCGTCTTGTGGTGGGCAGAAAGAGACGTATGCGCCCTTCCCTACTGGTTCATCAACAATCTTGTAAAACCCCACCGGAAAACTCGGCGTATTATTGTAATAAATACCCGTGAGTCGAAAAACAATACTCAACAGAAATATCCCGGCACTGACAGACAAAACAATGCCTGCCAGAATATTGCGTATTTTTCTCATGATGATTGGATTATTTTGTCGCTGTAAGCCGGTGCAGGAACAGCAGCCCGTGCAGAAAACACAGAATCTTGAAAGTACAAAGGCTGCTTGCCATATATAGCAGGATAACCCGCCACATAAATAATCATGTCACCTGGCTTGGTAATCTTGCCTTCAGCATCTTTTTCTGGTGAAGTCATGCGTAAACACTCGTCAGGTGTTAGTAAAGGACGCTGTGTTTCCTGCATGGTTCGCGTCACGTTGCCGTGCATCACCCCTACCCGCCTACCACTGGTCGTAATCTGCTCCTTGATGACCGTGGTTTGTCCGGTCAGCTTGGATAAATGCTCGGCGGTTTCAATCCGGTTGGGTGGAAAGGCATTTTGAATATGACAATTGGACGTGATCGCCTCATCGTGGCCGTATCCCGTCTCGCGGCTTTTAAGCTGATTGATATCTTGGCAGATCAAATAGGCTTTAATACCGTAGCCAGCAATAAACGCCAAGGATTCCTGAAAGATTTCCAGTTTACCCAGACTGGGAAATTCATCGAGCATCAACAAAAGCCGATGCTTATAGTTCGCCACCGGCTGACCATCCTTAAAATCAAGCCTGTCTGCTAATGTCCGCACAATCATATTCATCATGATGCGCACCAGTGGCCGTAAACGAGTTTTATCGTTAGGCTGCGTCACAATGTATAAACTGACAGGGTTAGCGTTGTGCATCAAATCACGAATTGCAAAATCC